>NZ_CP021247.1:1265000-1572886 GCF_017309955.1 Novosphingobium sp. KA1
CAGCGCGGCGCTGGTGTTCTTGAGATACTGGCTGTTGTAGGCGACCAGGCCGTCGAGAACCGGAGGGTCGCAGGCCAGCTTGTTCGACGTGGTAGGTCCGCAGCCCGAGGAGCCCGGCGGGACCTGTGCGACGGTCCCCGGATTGATGTTCCAGCGGCTGGCCGCCGAGCCTTGCGATTCGGTGCCCTGCGTGTCGATCCGCTGATAGAAGCCGAAGGCGCCGACCACGAAATCGAAGTGCTTGCCGCTATAGTTGTATCGCAGCTCCTGCGTGTACTGGTCCTGCTGCGAGGGATTCTGCGAGAGCGCGACGATCGGCAGGCCGGTGAAATCGCGGTCGTTCGAGGGATCCCAGTCCCAGAAGCGCCAGGCACTGATCGAGGTCAGCGTGCCGGCCCCGAGGTCCCACTTCACCCGCACCGAAGCGCCGCCGATCTTGTTCTTCGCCTTGAGCGGCGTGTCGAGATCGGTGAGGCGATCGAACGGGTTGGTGCTGACCGGCGTATAGCCGAGCGCGGCGGCGAGCGCCGGGAACTGGCGATTGGCGGCGCGCTGGGTCGGGCCGTAACCGACATAGACCGAGCCGCAGCAATTGGCGTCCTGCGTGCTGTAGTCCCCCGCCAGCGTGATCGACAGCGCATCGGCGGGTTTCCAGAGCAGCTGGCCGCGCAGGCCGATATTGTCCTGGCTCTGGATCCACTGGCTGGTCGTCACGTTGTAGATCGTGCCGCGGCGATCGGTGGTCGAGGCCGCGAGGCGGATCGCCACGGTATCGGACAGCGGGCCGGAGACGGCAACCTTGGCCTGCTTGAAGTTGTAGTTGCCGATCGACACCTCGGCCTTGCCCTGGAAGTCGAACGTCGGCTGGTTGGTGGTGATGTTGATGGCGCCGGCGGTGGTGTTCTTGCCGTAAAGCGTCCCCTGCGGGCCGCGCAGCACTTCGATCTGGGAAACGTCGAGGAAGTCGAACGTGGCCGAGGCGACACGCGCGTTGTAGACATCGTCGATATAGATGCCCACGCCCTGCTCGATGCCGTCGTTGGTGAGACCGAACGGCACGCCGAGGCCGCGGATGTTGACCGCCGTGTTGCGCGGGTTCGACGAATAGAACTGGAGCGTCGGCGTCAACTGCTGGAGACGGCCGACGTTGAAGGCCCCGGTGGAATCGAGATGCTCGCCGCCAACCACCGAGATTGCCAGCGGCACGCTCTGGCTCGATTCCTGTCGGCGGCGCGCCGTGACGAGAATCTCGCCGCCACGATCGTGCGCGCCGGTGCCGACCGATGTGGGCGATTCCTGCTCGGCTTCGCCAGTGGTTTCGACATTGGCGGCGGCCGTTGGCGCCGCCGTTTCGCTGGCCAGCGCGGGTGTCGCGACCAGCAGCGTGAACGTCAGGCAGGCAAGCGGAAGCGGAGCCGGTAGCGGCCCGCTGAATTGGCGTCTCATGAAATCCCCCTTGATGAGTCGTATGGCTTGGGGCCTTACATCCGGGGGTCCGGTCTGTTTGGCTGACTTGGCTTGATCAGATCTTGGCCGATAACCGGGATTCGGCGCGGCAGCGCACGCTTAAGAAGCGAAGCGCTTGCGTTCCGTTATGTCGAGCTGGACCAGCTTGCCGTCGTGGACGGTCATCTGGATCACGCCGTAACGCATCCGGTCGAGAGCCTCGGCAACCACCTGCAACGGCGCCACCTTGGGCTGTGCGCCATCACGGTCTCGCGCGACGTCTCTGGCCAGGTGCAATCCCGATCGCTGGGTATCCGTTGACGGTTGAGCCATTGCGAATCTTCCTCCGAGCGCGGCTTTTCCTGGCCGCCGACCCATGCATATTCTCAACTTAAAAAGTAGACAATAGGCAAAGGCGGAAGGTTCTCATTTTCGCGCCCAAGCAAAATCTATTTACGCCGAAGCGATACCTGCACTGCACGGCAGGCAGAAGGGCGCGGTCAGGCCTCTTCGTCGGCCTGCGCGGGGACCAGTTCGATCTTGTCGGAAAGCCGGACGCCGTCGAGCAGGTCGGCGGTGCGGTCCCGTACTTCCAGCATCAGTGCCCGGGTTCGACAGTCACCTTCCTCGAGGCAGTTCTTGCACTTCTCGTGCGCGAACCGGCTGGCGCAGGGCACCAGCGCCAGCGATCCGCGCATGATGCGGATGAGATCGCCGTAGGTGATGTCGATCGGCGGCACCGCCAGCCAGTAGCCACCATCCTTGCCGCGCTGGGAATCGACGATGCCGAAACGGGTGAGTTCCGAAAGGATCGTCGTCAGGAACTTGGCAGGGATATTCTGCGCCTCGGCGATCTGCGCCAGTTGGACAGGGCCTTGTCCGAAGTTGTCGGCAAGGTGCTGCATGGCACGGATGGCATAGCGGGTTTTCTGCGAAAGCACCCTGTTCTCATGCCGCAAGGCCGGGCGCCTCTCAAGGTGGCCAAGGGTATGATTCGGGCTTTCTTCCCCTGCAAGGTTGGGAATTCGGTGGAAAGCTGCCTCCGCGCCCGTCGGAAGGTCCGCGCGGCGTGTTTTCAGCCCTGCGTCGCCGCGCGAAGCGCACACCGGCCCAGGCCGATCATGCCCCCCAGCACCGCCACTTGCACCGCAAGGAACGGCAGCTCGGTTCCCGAGGGTGCCAGCGCATGAAGCGCGGGCACCTTGAGGAAGGCCTGGGTCACGAAGGCCAGCAGGTTGAGATAAAGCGCGGCACTGGCCGAAACCGCATAGACCGCCCCCGCCCTGCCCCTCACCCGATAGCCGTAAAAGGCAACAAGAGCCCCGATCAGCACCGGGACAGAGACCACCCCGGTCAGGAAGGCCGGGGTCGCCCCGTGAAAGGGAAAAAGGAAGCCGGTGAGTGTCGTCGCCACCGTCGTCATCAGGAACAGGCCGGAGAGCCCGGCAAGGATGCGCCGTCCGGCGGCGAAAGCCACCATGACCACACCCCCGCTCGCGATCGCGACCAGGCTGATCGCGACATGGAGCAGGGTGAACTGGGCGATGGAAAGACCAAGGGTCATGTGCCTGCCTCCTCAGCTTGCGGCGCCGACGCCGTAGCGCGCGGCGGGCCGGGCCAGCGAGAGATTCGGCCGCAGCGCCGTGCGGGCGGCGACATAGGCCTCGTACTGCGCCATGTCAGGCAATGCGGGAATCGTCACAGTCTCGCCCATGTCGAGCCCGGCGAGCGCGGCATCGACCATGTCGCCCGCCTCCATGACCATGTGCGCGGGCAAGTGCGCCATCGCCTCCTCGGTCCAGATCGCGGTACGGGTGATGCCCGGCAGCACCGCCTGCACGCGCACGCCCTTGGGGCCAAGTTCGGCCGCCAGCGCCTCGCTGAAGGCGAGGACATAGGCCTTGGTGGCAGGATAGACCGCGGTGAACGCTTCCGGCATCAGCGCGGTGACCGAAGTGACGTTCACGATCGTTCCTGCCCCCCGCTCCGCCAGCCGCGGGGCGATGGCCGCCGACAGGCGTGTGACCGCAAGGATGTTGAGGTCGATCATGCCCGAGAGGTAATCGGCATCGGCCCCCAGGATCGATCCTTCGTTGGCAATCCCCGCGTTGTTGACGAGGCCGACGATCGCCGCGTCGTCCCGCAGCCGTTGTTCCACGTGCAACACGTCTTCCGCCTTGGCGAGATCGGCGCCGATCACTTCCACCGAGACGCCGGTTTCCGCCTCCAGCCGGGCTGCGAGTTCGGCCAGCTTGCCCTTGCGGCGCGCAACAAGGATCAGGTCGTGGCCGCGGCGGGCCAGGCGATCGGCATAGAGCGCGCCGATTCCGTCGGACGCACCGGTGACAAGATAGGTCTTCATGGCATGGCTCCTTCTGGGAGAAAGCCCGGCGATCATCGCGGCCGCCGGATGGTCCGGGGTTCAGTTGCGAATGAAATCGAGAAGATCGCCGTTGAAGCGGTCCGCCTCGATCTGGGTAAGACCATGGCTGCTGCCCTCGTATACCTTGAGAACGGCCTGCTTGACGATCTTGACCGTTTCCAGGGCGGCGGCACCGATCGGCACGATCTGGTCGTCGTCTCCATGCAGGACCAGCGTGGGCACGTCGAACTTCATGAGGTCGGCATGGAAGTCGCTTTCCGAGAAGGCCCGGATCGAGTCGAGCTGGCCCTTGAGGCCGCCCATCATCCCCTCGCGCCAGAATTCCCGGCGCACCCCCTCGGAGATCTGCGCGCCCTCGCGGTTGTAGCCATAGAAGGGGATGGTGAGATCATGGAAGAACCGGCTACGATCCTCGTAAGTGCCCTTACGGATCGCGTCGAAGACAGCGATCGGCAAGCCGCCGGGATGGGCCTCGGTCCGGAGCATGAGCGGCGGCACCGCGCCGATCAGCGCGACCTTGGCCACGCGTGCCGTGCCGTGGCGGCCGATATAGCGGGTCACTTCTCCGCCGCCGGTCGAATGGCCGACAAGGATGACGTCATGAAGGTCCAGCGTCTCGATCAGCTGAGCCAGGTCGTCGGCATACTGGTCCATGGTATTGTCGTTCCAGACCTGGTCCGAGCGGCCATGGCTGCGGCGGTCGTGCGCGATCGTGCGGAAACCCTGCTCGGCGAAAAACACCATCTGCGCGTCCCAGGCATCGGCGGACAGCGGCCAGCCGTGCGAGAAGACGATCGGCCGGGCGTTCCTGTCGCCCCAGTCCTTGTAGAAGATGCGGGTTCCGTCCCTGGTGGTGATCGTGGTCATCGTCTATCTCCTTTTCCCGGAAGAGCGCCCCTTGCGCGCCCTCTTTGCCTTGGGTGAGACAGGAGATACGCTGCCGCTCCGAGACCCGGGATTGTCGCAGGCGACATTGAGCAGGCCGATTCCGACATTCGATCTGGATGGAGTGGGCGCGACGATGAAACCGACAGCTTCGACACGGTCAGGGTCCGGGGGACATGAAGTGGGCCTGATGCTCTACCCGGGGTGCCAGACCGCCATGGTCCACGGCATCACCGACCTCTTTGCCATCGCCTCGCACTTCTCCGTCCGCAATGGCGGCCTGGCCTTGCGCGTCAGCCACTGGGCGCAAGGCGAAGACGGCACCTTCCACCGCTGCCACGACACCGCCCCCGCCCAGCCGGGCGAACCGGCCGTCCTGATCGTGCCCGGCCGCCTCTCCGGTCCAGCGGGCCGCGACGAGGCGGCGCCTTATGCGCGCTGGCTACTCGATCGCCATGCGCGCGGCACCACCCTCGCCTCGACCTGCGGCGGCGCTTTCATCCTCGCGGCCACCGGATTGCTCGACGGACGCCCCGCCACCACCCACTGGCTTTTCGCGCAGGATCTGCAGGAGCGGTTTCCCGAGGTGCAGGTCGATTCGGACCGCATCGTCATCGAGGACGGCGACCTCATCACCGCCGGCGGACTGATGGCCTGGACGGACCTCGGCCTGCGGCTAGTGGACCGCCTGCTTGGCCCCACTGTCACCATCGAGACCGCCAAGTTCCTGCTGATCGACCCGGCCGGGCGCGAACAGCGGCACTATTCCAGTTTCGCCCCGCGCCTCACCCACGGCGACGAGGCGATCCTGAAGCTCCAGCACTGGCTGCAGGCACGCGCCGGCCGCGCCACCACGCTCGCCGAAATGGCACTTCAGGCCGGGCTCGAGGAGCGCACCCTGCAACGCCGCTTCAAGGCTGCCACCGGCCTCAAACCGAGCGAGTACGTGCAGCACCTCAGGATCGGCAAGGCGCGCGAACTGCTGGAATTCACCCGCCGCCCGATCGACCAGATCGCCTGGTCGGTCGGCTACGAGGACACCACCGCGTTTCGCCGCAGCTTCCACCGCGTGCTGGGCCTGACGCCGGGCGACTACCGCGCCCGCTTCCACAGCGGGGCCGAACTGGCGGTAGCAGCCTGAGCCACCAACCTGAAGCGACCGGGAACAACCGTCGACGATTTAGGAGAAATGGCGCACCCGACAGGATTCGAACCTGTGGCCTCTGCCTTCGGAGGGCAGCGCTCTATCCAGCTGAGCTACGGGTGCAGTGCCGGGGCGACTAGCAGAGCATGAGCCGCCTTGCCAGAGACAAATATCGCTATCGCCCCGCAGTCCACCGGAAAATGTGATGCGGATGCCGGGTTAGCAAATTCGCAACCGCCTCTGGGCTATCGATTCGCCCATGGACGCAACCGGTTTTCCCTCGGACAATGACTGGACGACAGCCGACGGCTGGGTCGTGACCGATATCGTCAATCCCCATCATCGCCCCAATGGCAATGGCACGGTTGGCGACTGCGCCCACGGCGGCGCTGACAACTGCGCTAACGACTACATCGCCTCCTGGCCGCAGCCCTCGCAGGCGGCCGCGCCCACGGCCATGGGATCGATCGCCATCAAGTGGGCCGCCCTCCACCAGGCCGCACAGGTCGTCGCCGCGATCGCCGGAACCGATGACCACAACACCGGCCTCGAAGTCCGCGCCTTTCCCGCGATCATCCGGGAAGTCGGCGGCTGGCAATGCCGTCTTGCCGAACAGGGCATCGACGACCTCACCGCAATCATGGAACCCGGCCTCTGTGCCCTGCTCTGCGCGCTTGACCGCGGGGCCGAACCGCACGCCGCGGCGCGCTCGCTCTGGGAAGAATTCATAACCGCACGCGATGCCGTGGTCGCGCTGGTTCCGAGCGAATCGCTTCCTCTGACCGAACATTCCCTCGGCGAATCACGCCGCCTGGCAGGTTGAAAGTTCCCATTATGTTCCTATGATGCGGCATGGCCGACATCGATTCTCCCTTTTCGCCAATCAATCCGGTTCCGAGCAGTCCGATTCCGAGCAGTCCGATTTCGAGCACGCCAGCGTCGATCACCGCCCTGGACGTCGCCCGCGGGGTTGGACGGCTGTTTGCACGCAATGACATCTGGTGCCTGCCGGAGATGCCGCTGCGCTGTGGACGGCGGGCGGACCTGATGGGTGTCGATGCCAAAGGCCACGTCATCATCGTCGAGATCAAGGTGAGCCGGGCCGACCTGCTGGGTGACGGCAAGTGGACCGACTATCTGGACTATTGCGACCGGTTCTACTGGGCCCTGCCGCCCACGCTGGACCGCGCACCGCTGGAATCCGACGCATTTCTGCCCGAACGCTGCGGCGTGATCGCGGCCGACGGCTACGATGCCGAGATCCTGCGGCCCGCCCCGCTGCACCAGCTGGCCGCCGCTCGCCGCAAGGTGGAAACCGAACGCCTCGCCCGCGCCGCCTTGCGGCGGCTGGTCACCCAGGGCGATCCGCAGACCCTGCAATGGGGCAAGGAAGGATAAGATCTTCGCGAATCCACAGGAGCACGTCGAGGCGAATCAGCGATTTGCGCCAGACCGCATTCCCCGAAAACGCAATTTTCTTGCGTTTTCCCCAGCCCTGTCCTAAATGCACACCAAGCAACCGGCGTGTGGGCTCCATTTCCCACCGCAATCCGAGAGCAGCGTGAGGTTTCCGGCGTCCATCGCCAGAACCGGCCCGGACGAGCGGTTGCCCCTGAACCAGCTTCCTTCTTCACGCAGGGTCGCCCGAAACGACACCTAGCTCCGCGCGCCCCTTTCTGTCGGCGCGCCCGGGCTGCTTGTGAAAGTGACTTGATGTCCTATTTCTCCGAACTTGGTCTGGCCGAGCCGATTCTCCGTGCGCTCACCGCCAAGGGCTACACCGATCCCTCGCCGATCCAGCGCCAGTCGATTCCGGCACTGCTCGAAGGCCGTGACCTGCTTGGCATCGCCCAGACCGGCACCGGCAAGACCGCCGCTTTCTCGCTGCCGTCGCTGCACCGGCTCGCGGGTGATCCCAAGCCGCGCCAGAACGCCGGCTGCCGGATGCTCGTGCTGTCGCCGACCCGCGAACTCGCGGCCCAGATCGCCGAGAACATGCGCGGCTACGCCAAGTTCCTGAACCTCTCGGTCCAGTGCATCTTCGGCGGCGTGCCCGCCGGCAAGCAGGCGCGCGCGCTCGAACGCGGGACCGATATCCTTGTCGCCACCCCCGGTCGCCTGCTCGACCTCATCGACAGCCGCGCGCTGACGCTGCGCCATGTCGAGATCTTTGTGCTCGACGAAGCCGACCAGATGATGGACCTCGGCTTCATCCAGCCGCTCAAGCGCGTCGCCGCGCTGCTGCCCAAGTCGCGCCAGAGCCTGTTCTTCTCGGCCACGATGCCGCAGGCGATCGCCGAACTCGGCCGCCAGTTCATCAATGATCCGGTACGCGTCGAAGTGGCGCCGCAGTCGACCACGGCCGAACGTGTCGAACAGTACGCCACCTTCATCAACCAGGCCGAAAAGCAGGCATTGCTGACGCTCAGCCTGCGCGCCGGCCTTGCCGAAGACGCCGCCGAGAAGGCCGAACACGGCGCCATCGACCGTGCGCTGGTGTTCACCCGCACCAAGCACGGCGCTGACCGCGTGGTCCGCCACCTCGTCGCTGCCGGCATCCCGGCCGCCGCGATCCACGGCAACAAGAGCCAGGCCCAGCGCACCGCCGCGCTCGGCGGCTTCCGGCAGGGCACGATCCGCATCCTCGTGGCGACCGACATCGCCGCACGCGGCATCGACGTCTCGGGCGTGAGCCATGTCTATAACTTCGAAATCCCGAACGTGGCCGAACAGTACGTCCACCGCATCGGCCGCACCGCGCGTGCGGGTGCCGACGGTGTCGCGGTCAGCTACGTCGCGCCGGACGAGAAGCCCTATATCCGCGACATCGAGAAGCTGACCCGCGTCAAGCTGACCACGCTCGGCCTGCCCGAAGACTTCCAGAAGCAGGCCTCGCGCCTGCCCGCGCCTGCCCGCAGCGCGCCTTCCGCGCCGCAGGGCAATGGCCGCAGCGGCGGTCAGGGTGGCCGCGGCAACGGCCGCGGCAATGGCGGCAACCGCAGCCAGCAGCCGCGTGGCGAGCGCCGCGACGGTGACACCCGTCGTGACGGTCAGCGCAGTGAAGGCCAGCGCGATGGCGGCCATCGCCATGACGGGCGCCATGACGGCCGCCGTGACGAGCGCCGCCGCGACGATCGTCCGCGCCAGGACGCTCCGCGCGGTGCCCATCATGGCGAACGCCGCGAAGGCGGCGAGGAACAGGGTGAGCGCAAGCGCAACTTCCGTCCGCGCGGCCCCAAGAGCGTCGGCTCGCACAAGGGCGCCGTTCGCCGCACCGGCTGAACTGATGCAAGAAGGGTCGCCGAGCGAGTTGCGGAGCCAGTTTCCTCCGGTTCTTGCTCCGCCCCCTTCCCGCCGGACTCGCGCTGATCTAGTCAGACGCGCGTGAGCCCGAAAAAACGCACGATCCTGGCAGCATCCACCGCTCTTGCGGCGGGTGCTGTCGTGCTTTTCGGGCTGCTTGCCGGTTCCGGACTCAGCCAGACCGGCGCCTTCGCCGTGCTCGACCCCGCGGTTGACGCCACCCGGACCCAACAGGAGATGATCGCCGCCCGCCAGGACGGCGAACGCGCCCGCCGGCGCGCCGAATTGCTCGAACGCAAGGCCCGGGGCGTTACCGAGCAGGCCGAAAAGACCGCCCGCGATGCCGCGGCGCTGGCCGCCCGCATCCAGGAAACCGAAGCCGGGATCACGGCCCAGCAAGCAAAGATCCAGCTGCTCGGCTTCCAGCGGACCGCCCTGCGCGAGCGGCTGGCGCGGCGCCAGGCCCCGCTCGTGCGGCTGACCGGCTCACTCCAGCGCCTCACCCGCCGCCCGCCGGTGCTGGCGATGTTCCGCCCCGGCTCGCTGCAGGACGCGGTCTATATGCGCGCCCTGCTCGACACGATGCTGCCCGAAGTGCAGCGCCGCACCGCCGGCCTGCGCGCCGAGATCGAACGCGGCCGCGCGCTCGAACGGCAGGCGCGGGCGGCACGCAGCGAACTGGCCGCCTCGCAGGTGCAGATGAAGGATCAGCGCAATCGCCTCGCGGTGCTGGAGACCCGCCAGCGCCTCGCCGGACGGCAGGCCAGCGGCATTGCCGCGCGCGAGAGCGAACATGCCCTGGCGCTGGCCGAAAAGGCCCGCGACCTGTCCGACCTGGTCGACGCGGTGGGCAGGCAGGGCGCGCTGCGCGCGCAGCTTTCCGCCCTGCCCGGCCCGGTCATGCGCCCCGACCGGCCCGAATCCGCCAGGGTGATCGAGGCCACGCGGTTCGACGCCCCGCCCGAAGGCCTGCCCAGCTACATCCTGCCGGTCGCCGGACGGCTGGTCACCGGCTTCGGCGAAGTGCTGCCGGGACAAAGCCCCGCCCGCGGATTGTCGCTCGCCACCCGCGGCAATGCCCAGATCGTGGCACCGGCGCCGGGGCGGATCGCCTATGCGGGGGCCTACAACGGCTACGGCCGGATCGTCATCATCGAGCACGACGGCGGCTGGACCTCGCTGGTCACCGGCCTTGCCCGGCTCGACGTGGCGGTGGGCGACAGCGTCGTCACCGGCGCGCCGCTTGGCGAGACCGGCCCCGGCGATCCGCGTGTGCAGGTGGAACTGCGCCGCGGCGGCACCCCGGTGAACCCGCTGCAATATGTGCGCTCGCTCTGACCCGCCGGAGCCCCCTTGCGCGAATCGCCCTAAACATGCGCGGACAGATGTCCCCGCTGGCAATTGCCGCAGCGCCCCGATAGTATGCACGGCTGACTGACACGTGCGATGCGACAGTCGACGACCACGGTCCCTGCCGGATGCGATTCACGAGAGGCGACCCAGCCGGATGAAATATAGCCCGATGAAGTTTGGCCCTACCAAGTTCGTTTCCCTTCTCCGCGCGACCCTGCTGGTTTCCGCCGTCGCCGTCCTGCCCGCCGCCACCTCCGGCCTTGCCGCCGTCGACAGCAATGCGGGCCGCGAATTCCAGAAGCTCTTCACCATCTACGAGCTGATCAAGGCCAACTACGTCGACCCGGTGGACGACAACAAGCTGCTCAAGGGGGCGATCGACGGCATGCTCGCCAGCCTCGACCCCCATTCGAACTATCTCGACGGCCCCGCCAAGCAGCGGCTCGAGACGATGATCGACGGCAATTACACCGGCCTCGGGCTGTCCGTGGTCGAGGATGACGGCGCCGTGAAGGTGGTCTCGCCGTTCAAGGGCAGCCCGGCCGACAAGGCGGGGATCAAGGCGGGTGACTACATCACCCATCTCGACGGCGTGCTCTATTACGAGCGCGATCTCGACGAGGCGGTCGAGAAGATGCGCGGCCCCGCCGGCACCTCGATCAAGCTGACGATCTTCCGCCCCGGCCGCACCGAACCGTTCGACGTGACGGTGGCACGCGGCGTCATCGAGCTTGAACCCGTGACCTGGGAACTCAAGGACGACGTCGGCGTCATCTCGGTCAACGAATTCTCGCGCGATGTCGGCAACTTCGTGAACAAGGGCATTGCCGACCTCAAGATGCAGGCGGCCAGGAAGGGGACCAGGCTGGACGGCCTCGTGCTCGACTTGCGCTCCAATCCGGGCGGTTCGCTCGACGAGGCGGTAGCGCTGTCGGACCTGTTCCTCGACCATGGCACGATCGTCTCGCAGCGCGGCCGCATCGCCAGCGAGAACCAGTATTACCGCGCCGAAACCGTGTTCAAGGGCGATGTCGTCAAGGGCATGCCGCTGGTCGTGCTGGTCGATGCGGGCTCGGCCTCGGCCTCCGAGATCGTCGCCGGCGCGCTGCAGGACCTGCACCGCGCGGTGATCATGGGCGACCGCACCTTCGGCAAGGGATCGGTGCAGTCCTACATCCCGCTCGACAAGAACAGTGCGGTCAAGCTCACCACCGCGCGCTACTTCACGCCCTCGGGCCACTCGGTGCAGGAAGGTGGCATCCTGCCGGACATCAAGGTGCCGCAGCTGTCCGACCCCGACGCCCGCGCCAGGGCCGAGCGGGCCGTGCGCGAATCCGATCTGCGCAGCCACCTCATCAACGAGGCGTCGATCGACGACAAGGAACTCGAGACCGACAAGGCGGACGATCCGCGCTTCAAGGTCAGCGCCGAGGAACTCAAGAAGCGCGGCGTCACCGACTTCCAGCTCAGCTACGCGATCGACACGCTGCGCCGCACCGCCGGCAAGCCCGCGCTGGCCACCGCCGCCACTCCGGCAACCCCCGGCTCCGTCGCCCGCAAGGACTGAAGACCAGACATGACCGTATCCGTCGCAGCCTCCCTGCCCGGCACCTCCCTGCGCAGTGCCCGCCTGCTTGCGCTGGCAATTCCGGTGATCGCCCTCGGCGGTGCCTACATCAGCCAGTACGGCTTCGGCCTGCACCCTTGCGAGATGTGCTGGTGGCAGCGCTACGGCCAGATGTTCGCACTGCCCTTTGCCCTGCTCGCGTTCTTCTGGCGGCCGGTGCGCCCGCTGGTGGCCGTGGCAGCCCTCGGCATCCTCAGTTCGGGCCTCATCGGCGGATTCCACGCCGGCGTCGAATACGGCTGGTGGAGCGGGTTCACCGCCTGCACCTCCAGCACCTTCGCGCCGGGCGTCAACCCGATGGACGCGATCATGGCCGCCCCGCTGATCCGCTGCGACGTCGCCCCCTGGACGCTGGGCGGGGTGTCGCTGGCCGGTTTCAACTTCCTGCTCTCCACGCTGGGCGCGCTCACGATCTTTACGCTTCTCGGCCGCAGCGCCCCGGCCGCAAAAGGCTGACGTCATGACTTCGAAGACCGACCGCATGATCCGTGTCGACCACGCCGGCGAATATGGCGCGGTGCGTATCTATGCCGGGCAGATGGCGGTGATGGGTGCCCGTGCGCCGCATTCGACCGAGATCGCCGGCATGGCCGAGCAGGAAGCCGAGCACAAGGCGCGCTTCGACCGCCTGATCGCCGAGCGCGGGGTGCGCCCCACCCTGTTGCAGCCGGTCTGGTCGGTTGCCGGTTTCGCGCTGGGCGCGGCCACCGCGCTGATCGGCCCGGAAGCCGCCATGGCCTGCACCGCCGCGATCGAGACCGAGATCGACCGCCACTACACCGAACAGCTCGAAGATCTGGGTGACGAAGACCCGGAACTCGGCGAAGTGATCGCGCAGTTCCGCGACGAGGAACGCGAACACCGCGATGCCGCGCTGGCGGCGGGGGCCGAGCGTGCGCCCGCCTATCCGCTGCTGTTCCACGCCATCCGCCTGGGCTGCAAGGCAGCCATCAAGCTCTCGGAAAGGATCTGATTTTCCAGCGCTGCTTGAAGCCCTTGTTGATACAGGCCATGGTACGGCGGCACGCTTAAGCTACCGTTCAAGGGTCGCCGCCCCTATATCCGGGCTGCGACATACTCTCTGACTGGAGCAATTTTCGATGACGCGCCTCCTGACCTCCGCCGCCACGCTGGCCACCGCAATCGGGCTCGGCCTTGTCCTGGGCGCCGCGCCAGCCTCGGCGCAGGAAGCCTCCGCCGGTGACGAGAAGGTCAACCAGCTGATCATCTACGGCGACGATCCCTGCCCGGTCTCCTCCGACCACGAGATCACGGTCTGCGCACGCAAGGCCGAATCGGAGCGTTACCGCATTCCCGAACCGCTGCGCGGCATCGATTCGCCCAAGTCCGATGCCTGGACCAACAAGGTGCAGGCTTATGAAACCGTTGGCGCTTTCGGCAACATGAGCTGCTCGCCGGTCGGCCCTGGCGGCGCTTCGGGCTGCACCCAGAAACTGATCGACAAGGCTTATGCGGAAAAGGCCAACGGCACCGACGTCAAGTTCGGCGAACTGATCGCCGCGGAACGCCAGAAGCGCCTCTCGACCATCGACGCCACCGCCGCCGACGAGCAGAAGCGCGTCGAGGAAGCCGAAAAGGCCTACTTCGAGCAGCAGCGCCGCCAGCAGGCCCAGGCCGATGCCGCCGCCGACGCGGCCAAGACCGACACCCCGCTGCCCCGGCCCAAGTAATCGGCAGCTGCCCCCAAATGAAAAGGGCCGGAAGGATCGCTCCTTCCGGCCCTTTTCATGCCCGGATCGCGCTCAGCTCAGCGCGATGTCCGGCGCGTCTTCCTGCTTCATGCCGACGAGGTGATAACCCGAATCGACATGGTGGACTTCGCCGGTCACGCCCGCGGACAGCTCCGAGAGGAAGTAGAGGGCCGAACCGCCGACATCCTCGATCGTGGTGTTGCGGCGCAGCGGCGAGTTGAGCTCGTTCCACTTGAGGATGTAGCGGAAGTCGCCGATGCCGCTAGCGGCCAGCGTCTTCACCGGACCTGCCGAGATGGCGTTGACGCGGATGTTCTGCGGGCCAAGGTCATTGGCGAGATACTTCACCGAGGTTTCCAGCGCCGCCTTGGCAACGCCCATGACGTTGTAGTGCGGCACGACCTTCTCGGCGCCGTAATACGTCAGCGTCAGGATCGAGCCACCCTCGCGCATCATCGGCTCCGCGCGCTTGGTGACGGCAACCAGGCTGTAAGCCGAGATGTTCATCGTCATCAGGAAGTTGTCGAGACTGGTATCGACATACTTGCCGCGCAGTTCGTTCTTGTCCGAGAAGCCGATGGCGTGGACGACGAAGTCGATCGTCTCCCAGCGGGCCTTCAGCGTCTCGAACGCGGCGTCGAGCGCCGCCATGTCCGAAACGTCGCAATCGATGAGGAAATCGCTGCCGAGGCTTTCCGCCAACGGCTTCACGCGCTTGGCCAGCGCATCACCCTGATAGGAGAAAGCCAGCTCGGCGCCCTGTTCGTGCAGTTTCTTCGCGATGCCCCAGGCCAGGGACTTGTCATTGGCAAGGCCCATGATCAGGCCGCGTTTTCCCTGCATCAGACCGGTCATTCGTGTTCTTCCTGTGCTTCGTTGTTCTCGGCGGCCCTGTCCAGGATTCCGCCGTTGCCGCCCTTTTGCCCCGCGAGCATCTCCTGCTCCTCGCGACTGACGGTGAGGGCCGCGTTGAGTTCGGCGCCCGCAACCATCCCTAGTCCGACAAACCAGAAAAAGAAAAGCGCGATCATCACTCCGGCCAGACTTCCGTAAGTCAGATCGTAAGCGATGAAATTGCGCAACACTCTGGGCAGGACCCAGGCGGTAGTGAGCCACCACAGGACCACCAATAGCGCTCCCGGCCATTTCGGGAAGCCCTTCCCTTGGTATTGGGAGGGCGTGAGCAGGTAAAACAGCGCATAAAGCGAACCGAACAGCGTGCCCGCGGTCACCCCCCGCGACAGGGCCAGCTGGTAATCGAAACGCCCGAGGCCGGGAAACAGGTCGAGCAGCATGTCCTCGATCAGCGAAATCAGCACTTGCGAGGACAAAGAAAGCAACATCAGCAGCACCGCACCGAAGATCACGCCGCTGGACACCAGCCGGTTGCGCCAGAACCCCCGCTTCTTGGTAATGCCGTAGGCGCGGTAGAGAATATCGCGGATCGTCTCGATCAGGCTGGTCGCGGTCCATACCCCCAGCGCGCCGCCGACCCAGAGCAGCCAGCCGTGCCGCGCCCGCACCGCATCGTGCGCAACCGGGGCGAGTGCCTCGCGCACGCGCAGCGGCAGCGCCGCCAGCAGTGCCGAAATCGAACGATCGAGCTGACCCTGCTCGCCCAGTGCCGAATAGATCGCGGCAACCGCGATGCAGAAGGGAAACAGCGCGACGATGGTCATGTAGGCAAGGTTGCCGGCGTGGATGAACCCGTCCTCCCAGGTCCCCTCGATCACCCGGCGCATGATGACGAACGGGCGCGCGGTCAGGTTGGGACGCGGGAAACGCGGACCACGCCCTTCGCGCCAGAGCAAGGCAGCCCGCCGTCGCGCTTCCGGTGTTGTCGGGAACGTCTCGCGGGACGTCATTGGAGACGTCTCGGGGGACGTCATTGGAGACGTCACGGAAATCGCCGTCGGGGGCGGGTTCGGCGGATCGACCTGCACCGCATCGAGATAGTCGTTCGAGCCGGGTTATTCAAATCCGATAAGGATTTGCGCCGCGACCCGCGCGTTCTCAGGCCCGATCGGCGAGCAGTTCGCGGGCCCTGTCGCAGTCGAGCGCCATCTGCGCCTTGAGCGCCTCGATGGAATCGAACTTGGCTTCGCCGCGCAGATAGTGGTGGAAGGCCACCTCGATTTCCTGCTCGTAGAGATCGCCGGAAAAATCGAAGAAATGCGGCTCCAGCAGTTCCTTGGGCGGATCGAAGGTCGGGCGGATGCCCATGTTCGCGGCGCCGATCACCGTGCGGCCGCCGGGCAGATGGCCGGTGATGGCATAAATGCCGTAACGCGGGCGCAAGTAGTTCGCCATGTCGAGATTGGCGGTCGGGAATCCGATCACCCGGCCGCGCTTGTCGCCATGCTGGACATGGCCGCGAATGGCAAAGGGCCGTGTCAGCAGGCGCGCGGCGGTTTCGCAGTCACCCGCCTGCAGCGCCTCGCGAATGCGGCTGGACGAGACCGGCAGGCCGCCGTCGAGTACCGCGCCGACCGCACGCGCGGCGATTCCGAACGTGCCGCCGACGTCCTCGAGCACGCCGGGATTGCCGCTACGCGCCTTGCCGAAGGTGAAATCGTCGCCGGTGACGACACCGGCAACGCCAAGCTGCCCGGCAAGGATCTGCTCGATCCACTGCTCGGCATGCATGCCGGCCATGGCGCCGTCGAAATGGAACACCAGCATGGCGTCCGCGCCCGCTTCGCCGAAGAGTTCCTGCCGCTGGTCCAGCGTGGTCAGGCGAAACGGTTCGGCCTCGGGCTGGAAATGGCGCACCGGATGCGGATCGAACGTGGCGACGATCGCCTTGCGGCCTTCGGCGCGCGCCCAGCGGATCGCCTCGCCGACAACGGCCTGATGGCCGAGGTGGAATCCGTCAAAATTGCCCAGCGCCAGCACGGCGCCGCGCATGTCTTCGGGAAAGGGCTCACGGTTGTCGAGGCGAATCATGTCGTTTCGGGCCTATAAGTCGCGCTCGAGCGTCACGAAAGCATGGGCGGGGCGGTTACCGTCCGCCCTATGCTCTTCGCGCGCGATCTCGCGCCATTCGCTGCCGGGACGGGGCATGAAGGTATCGCCTTCATAGTCCCCGTGGATCTCGGTCAGTTCGATGCGGTTCGCCAGGCCTGCAAAGAGGCCGTAGATTTCCGCGCCGCCGATCACCGCGACCTCGCCCTCGCCTGCCAGTTCCAGCGCTGCGTCGACGCTATGGGCAACTTCGGCGCCTTCAGCCTGCCATGCTTCATCGCGCGTCAGCACGATGTGACGGCGGCCGGGCAGCGGCGAAGGGAAGCTGTCGAAGGTCTTGCGGCCCATGATCATGGGTTTTCCCATCGTCAGCGCCTTGAACCGCCTGAGGTCAGCCGGCAGGTGCCAGGGCAGAGCCCCGTCGCGCCCGATCGTGCCGTTTGCGGCGCGCGCATAGACAAGGAAGATGTCTTGAGCCAAGTCGCCGTTCAGTCCTGCGAGAAGGAGAGGCGCGTCACGTGCCCCATCTTGCGGCCGGGGCGCGCCGCACCCTTGCCGTAGAGGTGGAGGTGATTGGCGGGATCGGCCAGGATCGCCGGCCAGGCATCGGCCTCGTCGCCGATCAGGTTGCGCATTTCGACCGCGTCGGCTGCCAGCGCGGTGCTGCCCAGCGGCAGCCCGCAGATCGCGCGCACGTGGTTCTCGAACTGCGAGGTCACCGCGCCCTCGATGGTCCAGTGCCCCGAATTGTGCACGCGGGGCGCCATCTCGTTGAACACCGGGCCGTTTGCGGTGGCGAAGAATTCGAGCGTGAGCACACCGACGTAGCCCAGCGCCTCGGCCACTTTCGCGGCCAGTGCGCGGGCGGCGGGAACCTGTTCCAGAATCGCGGCTGGCGCCGGAACAGTGCTTACCGAAAGGATACCGCTCTCGTGGACGTTCTCGGCCGAATCGAAATAGCGGATGTCGCCATCGGCGCCCCGGCACAGGATCACCGAGAATTCGGCAAAGAAGGTGACGAAGCCTTCGTAGATCAGCGCCTGGGCCGGAAGCTCGAGGCCTTCGGCATCTTCCGGCGTCATGATCCGCCACTGGCCCTTGCCATCGTAGCCGTCGCGCCGGGTCTTGAGGATGCCGGGGGTGCCGATCTCGGCCATCGCCGCGGCCAGATCAGCGGCATTGTCGACCGCAAAGAACGGGGCAGGCGTGCCGCCAAGCTCGGTGACGAAGCGCTTCTCGTTCAGCCGGTCCTGCGCGGTTTCCAGTGCGAGGGGCCCCGCCAGCAGCGGAGTCGCCCCCAGCGCCGCCAGTGGGGCGACCGGCACGTTCTCGAACTCGTACGTGACGACGGCGCAGTCGGCGGCGAACTTCGCCATCGCCTCGCCATCGTCCCAGGCAGCGCAAGTGAAGGCCGCGCTGACTTCGGCGGCGATCGAATCGGCCTCAGGCGCATAGATATGGCAGCGGTAGCCCAGCTGCGCTGCCGCCATCGCGATCATCCGGCCAAGCTGGCCGCCGCCGAGAATGCCGATGGTTTCGCCGGGGGGAATCATGACGCCGTTACTCGATCTATCAGGAAGGACGGATTGCCACGCTGTCGGTCTGCGCGGCCCGGAAAGCCTTGAGCCGCTGCGCCAGCGCCTCGTCGGTGGTGGCCAGGATCGCGGCGGCCAGCAAACCGGCGTTGGCCGCCCCCGCTTCGCCGATGGCCAGCGTGCCGACCGGAATGCCGGCCGGCATCTGCACGATCGAGAGCAGGCTGTCCTGCCCCGACAGCGCCTTGGACTGCACCGGCACGCCCAGCACCGGCAAGTGCGTGAGCGCGGCGACCATGCCCGGCAGATGCGCGGCGCCGCCGGCACCGGCGATCACCACCTTGAAGCCTTCGTCGGCCGCGCCCTTGGCGAAATCCACCATGCGCTCGGGCGTGCGGTGGGCGGAGACGATGCGGGCGTCATAGGCGACGCCCAGCTTGTCGAGCATCTCGGCAGCCTTGCCCATGGTCGGCCAGTCGGACTGGCTGCCCATGATGATGGCGACCGGCACCACGGCGCTCATCTCAACGCTCCGAGAGATAATAGCGGTCGAGAACCGCGAGATCGTCCGACAGCTCGTAGACGATCGGCTGGCCGGTCGGGATTTCCAGACCGGTGATCTCGTCGTCCGAGATGTTGGAGAGATGCTTCACCAGCGCGCGCAGCGAATTTCCGTGGGCCGAGACCAGCACGTCGGCACCGGCCTTGAGGTGCGGCACGATCGAGCCTTCGTAATACGGCAGGACGCGTGCGATGGTGTCCTTGAGGCTTTCGGTCTGCGGCACGTCGATCCCGGCGTAGCGTGCGTCGGTCGAGAGATCGAACTCGCTGCCCTTTTCCAGCACCGGCGGCGGCGTGTCGAAGCTGCGGCGCCAGATCTTCACCTGGTCCTCGCCGTGCTTGGCAGCGGTCTCCGCCTTGTTGAGGCCGGTAAGGCCGCCATAGTGACGCTCGTTGAGGCGCCAGTCCTTGGTCTCGGGAATCCACAGCAGCCCGGCCGCTTCCAGCGCCAGGTGCAGGGTGCGGATCGCCCGGGTCTGCAGCGAGGTGAAAGCAACGGTGGGGGCAATGCCCTTTTCCTTGAGCAGCGCGCCGGCGGCGCGGGCTTCGTCCTCGCCGAGCGGGGTCAGGTCGACATCCCACCAGCCGGTGAAGCGGTTTTCAAGGTTCCATTGGCTCTGGCCGTGGCGGACGAGGATCAGGCGAGGCAAAGCATACTCCCGGGTCTCATCGGCGCTCCGGCGGGGAACGCCTCTTGGCAGACTGACGATATGTCTGGGCGCAGCCCCTAGCTTTCCGGGGGCGATTTGGAAAGAGCGCCCGATTCGATTTCACCTCCAGCGGCGACGACTTTTTCGGCAGCCGTCGTATCCGCCTCTACATCCGGCGAATCGGATTCGGCCATCGCCCCTTGCTCATCCTGCGTCGCAGCATCGAAAGCACGCGCCTGCACCTTGCGGCGACGAAGATTTTCGCGAAGCTTGGCAGCGAGCCGTTCCTCGCGGGATTGCTGGGTCTGCGTCATGGTAAATGGGTCTTTCGGGGGCCGTTCCGTCCCCCTCGGAATGGCCTTGCGAAAAAGAATGCGCAAGCACCGCTTGACAATTGCTTCGGTCACGGACATTAGCGCGCCCCTGCCCCGGGTGACCGTGGGCAAGCGCTGAAGCGCTGGCCGCGAGGCCTTCGGATCAGGCGCTGCTGTAGCTCAGTGGTAGAGCGCGTCATTGGTAATGACGAGGTCGGGAGTTCAATCCTCCCCAGCAGCACCATTCCCCTCTCCTTACATCGGCGGAACTGGTGCCTTTTCAGGCAGGTCAGCGATTGCCGATCGTGTACTGTGGCCGAATTGCTGCACCGCGGCAGGGTCATAAAACTGCCATTTCATCAGCACAAAACTGTCATCGAACGGACTTAGAGGCCGCCCCAACTTCTTCGAAGCAACAGGGGTTTGCCTCAAAATGACGTCCTCCATGCGCCTCCTCGCGGGGCTGCTCGCCTCGGCCTCCTTCGCCACGATCGCTCACGCAGGCGAAGTTGCCGGTAGCGTTCATGACGCCACCGGTGTCCGTGCCCTGCAGTCGGCCAGCGTGCGCATCGTCGAACTCGACCGCAGCGTCGAGACCGACCGTTCGGGCCGGTACATCTTTGGCGACGTGCCCGCCGGCACCTACACCCTGGAAGCCCGCTACGTCGGCGCGGAAGTGACGACCCGGTCTGTCACCGTGCCCGCCACCGGCCGCGTGGACGGCAACTTCGACCTCGCCGCGATCGGCGGCGGCGACATTCTGGTCACCGGCCTCACCGCCAACATGACCAGCGCCCTGTCGCGCCAGAAGGCCGCCGACGGTGTCGTCTCGGTCCTCACCCGCGACGCGGTCGGCCAGTTCCCTGACCAGAACGTCGCCGAATCGCTGCGCCGTCTGCCCGGCGTCAACATCCTCAACGACCAGGGCGAAGGCCGTTACGTTTCGGTGCGCGGCCTCGACCCCGAGCTCAACGGCACCTCGGTCAACGGCGTGCGCCTGCCCGCGCCCGAATCGGACGTCCGCTCGGTCGCGCTCGACGTGATCTCGTCGGACACCATCCAGTCGATCGAAGTGAAAAAGAGCTTCACCCCCGACATGGACGGCGACTTCATCGGCGCCTCGATCGAGGTGAACACCACCAGCGCCTTCGATTCGAAAAAGAACCGCTACTCGCTGAGCGCCGAAGGCAGCTGGAACGACTATTCGGGCAAGGTCACCCCCAAGGGCGCCTTCGACTTCACCCAGAAGCTGGGCGACGATTTCGGCATCGCCGGCTCGGTCAGCTACTACAAGCGCAAGTTCGAGACCGACAACGTCGAGACCGGCGGCTGGAACGTCGACGACAGCGGCAACGCCTGGGCCGAATCGGTGGAATACCGTGACTATGACGTCGAGCGCACCCGCATCAACGCGGCGCTCTCGGCCGACTGGCGGGTGTCGGACACCACCAAGGCCTATATCCGCGGCAACTGGGCACAGTTCGACGACCACGAGTACCGCCGCCGCACCACGCTGGACTTCGGCGATTTCGATAGCCCCAGCGCCAGCACCGACAGCAGCGCCACCTTCGACGGTTCGGACGAGCGCATCACCGTCGAGCGCGACCTCAAGGACCGCTTCGAACGCCAGCGCATCCGCTCGGTCTCGATCGGCAGCGACACCGACACCGGCGTGTGGAAGTTCAACTGGATGGCGAGCTACGCCAAGTCCACCGAGAAGGAGACCTTCTCGATCGATCCGACCCGTTTCCGCGCCCGCTTCAAGAGCGGCACCGTGGTCGATATGGACTACTCGAACACCTACTACCCGACCTACTCGGTCACCGAAGGCGCCGATACGTTCAACGACGCTTCGGAGTACGCGTTCAACAAGACCGAACTGACCACCCTGTCCGACAGCCAGGACCAGGAATGGGCGATCAAGGCCGATCTCGCCCGCACGTTCGCCGGCGACAATGGCGACTTCACCGTGCAGGCCGGCGGCAAGGCCCGCTGGCGCAAGAAGTCCTACGACTTCAACATGACCTACTACGACCTGGCCGACGATGCCGACTACACGCTGGCCGACGTGCTGGGCAAGCAGACCTACCGCCTGACCGACATGGGCCCGGTCGCCAGCAAGGGCGGCCCTGCCGCCTACCTGCTGTCCAACCCGGACGCGTTCGTGGTCAACGATTTCGAGAGCGGCTACAATTCGGCGATCAGCGACTATTCGGTGCGTGAGGACATCGCGGCCGGCTATGCCCTTGCCCGCTGGGACAGCGCCACCCTGCGCGTCATCGGCGGCGTGCGCATGGAGCACACCCACAACGAACTCAACGGCAGCCTCGTCACCGACAACGGCGACGATACCTTCACCATCGATCCGCAGACCTACAAGCGCAACTACACCAACTGGCTGCCCAGCCTGACGGTGCGCTACAGCCCGCAGCCCAGCCTCGTTGCCCGCCTCGCCGGTTACAAGACCGTGGTGCGTCCCAAGCTGTCGCAGATGGCGCCGCGCAACACGATCAACGACGACCTCGAACTGGAAGTCGGCAACCCCGAACTCAAGCCCTACCAGGCCTGGAACTTCGACGCCGGGTTCGAATACTACTTCGCGAACAACGGTGCGTTCTCGGTCGGCGGCTTCTACAAGTCGATCAAGGACTACACCTACTCGCTGAACTCCAAGGAAAGCGGCACCTACAACGGCATCGCCTACGAGGAGATCACCATTCCGATGAACGGCGACACCGCCGAGATCGCCGGTGTGGAAGTCAGCTTTAGCCAGGCCTTCACGATGCTGCCCTCGCCCTTCGATGGCCTGCTGACGCAGCTCAACTACACTTACACTTACGCCCGCGGCACGGTGTTCTCGGATGACGACGGCGTGCAGGTCGCCCGCCGCATCTCGCTGCCCAACGCATCGAAGAACACCTTCAACGCGGTGCTGGGGTACGAGAAGGGCCCGATCAGCCTGCGCGCTGCCGGTACCTTCCGCGACAAGTACCTCGACGAGGTCGGCGATTCGTTCGACACCGACCGTACCGTCAACCAGCACTTCCAGCTGGATCTTTCGGCCAAGTACAAGCTCACCGACAACATCCGCCTCTTCGCGGACTGGGTGAACGTCAACAACGCCAAGTACTTCGCCTACCAGAACCTCGCCGGCGCCAAGCGCGTGCTGCAGTACGAGGAATATGGCTCGACCGTGAAGTTCGGCGCGCGGGTGACCTTCTGATGAAGGCCGCGCTCACGCACATCGCCAGTGTCGTGACATGTGGGTCGGGAGCATTGCTCCCGGCCCTCGTGCTTTCGGCCCTGCTGGCCGGCTGCGCCACCACCGCACCGGCGCCGGCGATCCGCCTTCCCGCTGTCGATGTTGCCGCTGCGGGTGAAACCACCCCGGTCGGCACCGCCAATGTCGATGCCGCCGACGATCCGGCGATCTGGCGCAATGCCGCGAACCCCGCCGCCAGCCTCGTTCTCGGCACCGACAAGAAGGCCGGGCTCTATGTCTACGGGCTCGACGGCAAGGTGCGCGATTTTGCCGCGGCCGGGGCGCTCAACAACGTGGACCTGCGAGAAGTGCGCCGCGGCGGCAAAACGACGATCCTCGTTGGCGCCAGCGACCGCACCGACCGGGCCGAACCGCGCATCGCCTTGTTCGCGCTTGATGGCGCCAGCGGCAAGCTCACCTCATTGGGCGCGGAAACCTTCCTGCCCGCCGGTCACGCTCCCGCCGAGGCCTATGGCTTCTGCATGGGCGGCGCCCTGGCTTCGGGCGAACTCGCCCGCGCCTATGTCGTGCTCAAGGACGGTTCGGTCGCTGAAAGCCGCCTGATCGAGCGCGAGGGCCGGATAGTGCCCGACTACCTGCGCCTCGTGAAGTTCGCGACGCAATCCGAAGGCTGCGTGGTCGACGATGCCGGCAAAGTGCTGTTTGTTGCCGAAGAGGACGTCGGGATCTGGAAGGTCCCCCTCGCCGGGGACAGGCTGGTCGCCGAAGCCTTCGCCAAAGTGGGGGCAGCGGACGGCCTCGTCGCCGACGTGGAAGGTCTTGCGGTTGCCCGCGAAGACGGCGGGCGGGCATGGCTGGTCGCATCCAGCCAGGGCGACAATGCCTATGCCCTGTTCGACCTTGGCACCGGCAAGCCTGCCGGACGGTTCCGCATCGATGGCGGCCCCCTTGGCGGCACCAGCGATACCGACGGCATCGAGGTCGCGCTCGGCGACTTCGGCCCTGCCTATCCCGAGGGCCTGATGGTGGCGCAGGACGGCGACAACGCCCCCCATGCGCAGAACTTCAAGCTGCTCTCCTGGCGCGCGATCCGTAGCGCCCTGGCGCTCGACTGACCCCTGTTCGATCCTGGCCGGCCGCGTGCAAGCCGCGCGACCGGCTTGAGACTCGGCGGTGATCCGGGGTAAACGGCAAATGATGGTGCGGAAATCGAATCGTACGAATCGGGCTTCGGGCCCAAACGCGCTGGTCTTGGCTGCGCTGGTCCCGACCGTGCTGCTCTTCGGCGCGACGGGCATGCCCGGCCTTGCCCGAGCCGACGTCCTGCAGATCGGCTCCGGTGGCGATTACCAGTGGGTTGCCGGTGGCCCCGCCCGCAGCTCCGCCGATCCGCTCAATCCCGGTGCGCCCCTCGGCTCAGGCGCCGCTTCCGCCGCGAATCCGGATGGCGTCACGACGGTGGAATTTGCCGATGGCACGTCCGCCAACGCCGCCCCGCCGACCGACATGGAAGCCGCCACGCTCCACCCGCTCTCGATCACCGATGCACTCGATGCCGCAGGCCCTACCCGCTGGCGCCTGCGGGTCGCCCAGCTTGCCGCCAAGTACGACATCAGCCCGAGCCTGCTCGAAGCAGTCGTCTGGCAGGAAAGCCGCTGGAACGAACTGGCGGTGTCGCCGGTCGGCGCGCGCGGGCTTGCCCAGCTCATGCCCGGCACCGCAGCGCAGATGGGGGTCAATGCCGGCGATCCGATGGCCAATCTCGAGGGCGGCGCGCGGTACCTGCGCATGCAGCTCGATGCCTTTAGCGGTGATATCGAAAAGGCGCTGGCCGCCTACAATGCCGGGCCCGGCCGCGTCCAGAAAGCCGGCGGTATTCCGAACATCCGCGAAACCCGGGCCTATGTCGCCTCGATCATGGCCCGGCTCGCAGACCCCGTGCGCCAGTAGCTGGCCTCAGTAGCTGGCGCCAGAAACTGGCTTGAGCAACTGGCTTGAGCAATTGGCGTTCGAGGCGCCCACGGCAGGGCGCCTCGAACTGCGGCAATCAGGCCAGCAACCGGCTGGCGATCTTGCGCACGTCCTCACCCATGTCGGCACGATCGAGCGCGATGGCGAGCGTGGCTTCGACAAATCCGACCTTCGAACCGCAGTCGAAACGCTGGCCCTGGAAGGTGACGGCATGGAACGGCTGGACGCCGATCAGCTTGGCCATCGAATCGGTCAGCTGGATCTCGCCGCCCGCGCCCTTGCCCTGGCTGGCGAGCAGGTCCATCACTTCCGGCTGGAGGATGTAGCGGCCCGAGACGATCTTGTTCGAGGGGGCTTCCGCCACCTTGGGTTTTTCGACCAGCCCCTTCACTTCGGTCAGCGCACCGCGGCTTTCGCCCGGCGCGATCACGCCGTAGCTCGACACTTCCTCCATCGGCACTTCCAGCACCGAGACAAGGTTGCCGCCCACTTCGTTGTAAGCCTCGACCATTTGCGCCATGCAACCGGGCGAGCCGTACATGAGTTCATCGGGAAGGAAGATCGCGAAAGGCTCGTCCCCGATGACCGCCCGCGCGCACCAGACCGCATGGCCAAGGCCGAGCGGCACCTGCTGGCGCACGGTCACCAGATTGCCCGGCTGAATCCGGGTCGGTTCGAGCGGATCGAGCGACTTGCCGCGCGAGGTCATCGTTGCCTCGAGTTCGTAAGCCGTATCGAAATGTTCGACTATCGCGGTCTTGCCGCGCCCCGTCACGAAGACGAACTCCTCGATTCCCGCCTCGCGCGCTTCATCCACCGCGTATTGAATCAGCGGACGGTCGACGACCGGCAGAAGTTCCTTCGGAATGGCCTTGGTTGCAGGAAGAAAGCGCGTGCCGAGACCGGCAACCGGGAACACGGCTTTGCGGACGGGTTTTTTAAACTGAGGCGCAGACATGGTTTATGGTCTGACTCCATTTGGTTACATTGCTATTAAAGCCGCTTCGCAGTTGCAGCGCAACAGTCCATCCTGCTTTCTCCGAGCCGTGCTTGCTGCGCGGCCAAATCCCTTTAAAGAGCAGGCAATGGACAAGATCATCATCGAAGGCGGCAAGCGCCTCTCCGGCACCATCCCCGTTTCCGGCGCCAAGAACGCGGCGCTGACGCTGCTGCCCTGCGCGCTGCTCACCGAAGAGCCGCTGACGCTGCGCAACCTGCCGCGCCTGGCAGACATCGACGGGTTCCAGCACCTGATGAACCAGTTCGGCATCTCGACGATGATCGCCGGCAGCCGCCCCGAAGACTTCGGCCGGGTGATGACGCTGCAGGCGACCCGCATCACCAGTTCCGTCGCGCCCTACGACCTGGTGCGCAAGATGCGCGCCTCGATCCTCGTGCTGGGCCCCATGCTCGCCCGCATGGGCGAAGCAACCGTCTCGCTGCCCGGCGGCTGCGCGATCGGCAACCGCCCGATCGACCTGCACCTGAAGGCGCTCGAAGCGCTCGGCGCGCAGATCGAACTGGCCGCCGGCTACGTCCGCGCCATTGCCCCTGACGGCGGCCTGCCCGGCGGGCGTTATTCGTTCCCGGTGGTCTCCGTCGGCGCGACCGAGAACGCGCTGATGACCGCCGTGCTGTGCAAGGGCAAGTCCACCCTGCACAACGCCGCGCGCGAGCCCGAGATCGTCGACTTGTGCAACCTGCTGGTCGCCATGGGCGCTCAGATCGAGGGCATCGGCACCTCGGACATCACCATCCACGGGGTCGAGCGCCTGCACGGCGCTACCTACATGGTCATGCCCGACCGCATCGAGGCGGGCTCCTATGCCTGCGCGGCGGCCATCACCGGCGGTGAAGTCACGCTCAAGGGTGCCCGCATCGAGGACATGGAAGCCACCGTACAGGCACTGCGCGACGCCGGTGTCCACGTCGAGGCGACCGCTGCCGGTCTTCACGTCGCCGCCGATGGCCCGCTGAAGCCCGTCACCCTCTCGACCGCGCCCTACCCCGGCTTCGCCACCGACATGCAGGCCCAGCTCATGGCCCTGCTGTGCCGCGCCGAAGGTTCCAGCGTGCTGACCGAGACGATCTTCGAGAACCGCTACATGCACGTTCCCGAGCTCAACCGCATGGGCGCGCATATCGAGACCAAGGGCCGCACCGCGATCGTTCACGGCGTTCCCAAGCTGACCGGCGCCGAAGTCATGGCGACCGACCTGCGCGCCTCGATGAGCCTGGTGATTGCCGGGCTTGCCGCCGAAGGCGAAACCCAGGTCCACCGCCTCTACCACCTCGACCGTGGTTATGAGCGCCTTGAGGAAAAGCTGGCTCTGGTCGGCGCGCAGATCGAACGGGTCGGCGGAGACTGAGGCAACCGTCCCCGGCTCTTGACGTTGCTCCACGTGGAACATGGCGCGCCGCCCTTCCGGCAGGCGCGCCGCCACCAAGAGGAGCAGGACCGATGGGACTCATCAAGATGGCCGTCGCCGGTGCCGCCGGCTACGCGCTCTACAAGTACGCGACCCGCGATCAGGAAGACCCGCTGGCAACCACCGCCGGCACGCAGGATGCCGCCCATCCGGTACGCGATGCCGGCCCGGAAAGCATGAAGACGCAGCCCAAGCGCTGGTCAAAGACCGACGAGGCCATCGACGAAAGCTTCCCGGCCAGCGATCCCCCGGCGACGTACTGATCCGCTTGACCCTTCCAAAGAAAACGGGCGGCCATCCAGCTGGATGGCCGCCCGTTTTCTTTGGCCGGGAAGTTACCGGAACGCGAAGACCAGCGCCCCGAATCCGCCTTGCCGATGCGATCGGTGCAAAAGCCGCTCCGGCTGGATCAGCCCAGCAGGTGGCGAGCGGCGCGGTCCAGCAGCACTTCGTCGTCCGTGACTTCGCCGAGCAGGATGACTTGCCCCGCCTCGTCCCGGCGGGCGACAAGAATGCTGAACTCGCTGTCCTTGCCGACTTCGCTCAAGGCCTTGGGCGAAAGCGCACGCAGCCCCTTGGCCATGCGCTCGCGGCGCGTCTCGCCTTGCTCGCCGCGCTCGGTCTCCTCGCGGCGCTGGCGGCGCTCGTCGCGCACCACCGCCTTGATTCCGCCGGGCTGCACGGTGAGAAATGACGTCAAGGCGCCGCGGTCCAGCCCGAGCCGCTGGCCATGGGCAATCACCGAAGCAAACTCGGTGAGCCGCGTCTTGTCGTAATCGGCGCCGAACACCAGCTTCATCAGCGGCACCAGCGGCGCGCGTTCCTGCACCTTGAGGCCCGCATCCTCCAGCAGTTCGGCCAGTTCCTCAGGCGCGTCGGCCGCCGCCAGCACGAAGTCGTAGGCCCGGCCGATCGCGGCGTAGAGCGCCTGGCGCGACCGGTCCTCGCAGCCCACCGCCGCCTGCGCCAGTTCGCGCGCGGACGCGAGCCAGTCGGCCAGTTCCATGTCGGCGGTCAGTTCGAAGATGTCCGATTCGTCGAAACGGGCGTCCTGGTCTTCAGTGACCATGTAGGCATCGAGCGGCATGATTCCGGCATCGATCGTGGCATCGGTGTCGAACGCGGTTTCCGCCTCGCCAAAAGCCACCGCCGGCAGCCCGGCCGAATCCGCCAGCGATCGTTCCGCGCCCCGGCCATTGGCCGGACCATCCGCCCAGGCCCCCCGCGGCGGCGGCGCCCGCAGCGGCATGCGCAGGCCGAGAGTCTCGTCGACCTGGCGCAGCAGCGCATCGGTGCTCGCCTGGTCCGCCATCTCCTTCCAGTTGATGACGCCGTAGATGCAGTCGATCTGCGCATCATCGTGCGAGAACGGCAACAGGATGCCGCGATAGAGGATCGTCACCCCGCGCAGATTGACGAATTCCGCCTCGAATCCGATCGGTGCCTGATTGGCGAGAATCTGCATGTAATGGTCGGTGATGCGCGACAGCAGCGAGCGGCTGGGCACCTCGGCCAGACTGCGAATCGACTGTTCGACCCCGCATTCCTCGGCGAGCAGCCCCCCGAGCCAGCCGATCTTCGGATTGTCGATGCCGGCCGAGAAATCCAGCAGGACGCTGTAGGGACCAAAATCGGGGTGCTGCTCGGGACGCAGGCTGGAAACGTCGGGGAACTGGCGCTCCCCCAGCAGGCTGGCCCAGAAATTGTAGGCCCGCACCTGCATGCGCCGCTCATCCCCCGGCACCACCGCCGAGCGGGTTTCATAGCCGCTGTCCGGCCCCACCGAACCGTAGGCGCTGTCCGCTCCGTCCGAAGTGGCGAAATCGCCACGCAACGTGTCCATCGTCGGAATACCCCATTTCCAAGGCTTCCGATTGTGCCTCAACGTGGTGAATCAATATTTAAGATGGCACCCGGGGCATGGAGGTCGATTCCTTCCGCCTCAACGCGGGCGCAAGACCCCTTCGCCGGGACGTGGCATCGGCGCCAGGAAGCGCAGGAGCACGAACGAGACGAACAGCGTCGCGGCGCCGCCGTGGAGAGCAAAGGGAATGCCCCTGCCGTCGGCCAGCGAGCCCCAGGTCCAGGCGCCCAGCGCCATGCCGCCAAACGTCACCGCCTGGTAGATCGACAGGCAGCGCCCCAGCACCGCGTCGGGCGAACGCATCTGCACGGCCGTGTTGATCGTGGTCAGGATCAGCACCCAGCTGATTCCGGCGAGAAACGCCGAAGGCATGGCCGCGATCAGGCTCTGAGCGGCTGCGGCGACCAGCAGGGCGGTGATGTAGAGCGCCGATCCCAGCATGAGGATGCCTTCCAGCCCCAGCCTTCGCCGGATCGGTCCGATCGACGGTGCCGCCAGGATCGAACCGATGCCGAACAGGCCCAGCATGATGCCATAGTCGACCTCGCGCCCGTGCAGCGATTCGTGGACCACGCCGGGCAGCAGCGACTGGAAGGTCGCCAGGCAGAAGCCCAGGGCAAAACCGCGGATGAGGATGCGCCGCAAGGGCTCCGAACGCGCGCAGAACGCCAGGCCCGCAGCGACCGCGGGCAGGATCGGCCGGGCATCGATCTTGCGCGGCTCGGGCCGCCACCACAGCAGCACCGCGATCAAGCCGACGTAACTCACCGCGTTGATCGCGAAGGCAAAGGCCGGATTCCAGATCGAGATCAGCAGCCCGCCCAGCGCCGGGCCAATCGAGCGGGCGATGTTGAACGAGATCGAGTTGAGCGCGATCGCCTGCGGCAGTTGGCGGTGATCGACCTGCTGGCGCACTGAGGCCTGCCAGGCGGGCGAATTGAGCGCGGTACCGGTACCCACCCCCAGCGTGAAGGTCAGCAGCAGCAGCGGCGTCAGCCACCCGGCATAGGCCATGACCGCCAGCAGCGCGGAAACCACCAGCATCGCCACCTGCGACACCAGCATGACCACCCGGCGGTCGTAGTTGTCGGCAATCGCTCCGGCAAAGACGCCCAGCAGCATGATCGGAACCGTCGCCGAGGCCTGGACCAGCGCGACCAGCTGGTGCGAGGGCGTCAGTTCGGTCATCAACCAGGCCGCACCGACACTCTGCAGGGTGGAGCCGAGGTTCGAGAACAGGTTGGCGATCCAGATCGCGCGGAAAACCGGGTAGCGGAACGGCGAAAACGTACCGTTTGCAGGGGGCGGCACCAATCCGGCGGTCGCCGAATCGACGACCTCCTCGATCCGTTCCTCGATGGTGTCGTGCGCCTTGGTCACGGCTCCAGCGCTAGGCGGCGTGGACAGGGACGGCAAGAGCGGCGCGGTGGATCACAGCAGATATCGCATGCGGATATCCAGGTGCTGGGCCGCCGCGCCGAGATCGAAGGCCGCCTTGTCGAATCGCGGCGGCCCCATCCGCACCGGCGCATCGCGCGAAAACCCGTAGCCCTCGCGCGGGATAGCCATCGTGGTGTCGAGGCGGCCATTGGCATTCTCGTCGTGAATCAGCGAAATGGCGTAGCGTCCCTGCGGCACCGCGCCGAAATCGAGGCGAACCGGTCCCGTCTCCCGGCTACCCGACAGGGCTACAGTCAGCTTTCGAGCCTGCGGATCCTTGCTGCAGTCGGGAAAGGCGCGCGGGTTGGTGGTGAGGCAGGCCAGGATCTGCCCCTTGTGCGAACGCAGCCCGGTCACCGTGACGCCGACTTGCGCCGGTCCCTCCGCTGCCCCGCAGGCCAGCACCGCGCCGCCGATCAGGGCCGCGACAGCCCCCGGTCGGTTCCGCACAGATGATCCCAGAAGCGGAAGTAGAGACCGTAATTGCATCGAAAGTTCTCGTGATGGCGATGGTGGTGGCTGGCGGTGATGAGCCAGTGGCCGAGGCGGGATTCGACCAGGCGGCGGGGGAACATCTCCCAGCCCATGTGATTGGCGATTCCCATGACGGTCATGATCGTCAGCACCATGGCCAGCATGGCGACGTGAATCGGGATGAGGAACACCAGCACCGGGATCACGAAAGCACCGCTCACCGCCTCCAGCGGATGAAAGCTCATCGCCGCCCAGGCGGTCGGCGGACGGCTGGCGTGGTGGACCGCATGCATGAGGCGAAACACGCGGGGACGGTGCATCCAGCGGTGGGTCCAGTAGAACCAGGTGTCGTGCAGGAACAGATAGAGGAACAGCGAGACCGGCATCCACCAGAGCAGATAAGTCGCCGCATTTGCGTGCCCGGCATCGCCGTAGATCCGCGTCCAGCCGTGGGCCTGCCAGCCCCAGGCGACCACGCCCGAAGGAATCCCGTAGATCGCGCTCGACGCCAGCGACCAGCCGATCTCGGCGCGGATCTGGCGCGTCATGCCGTCATAGAGACCCGGCCGCATTCTGGCGGTGATCCAGGCGAACAGCCCCGAGGTCGCCAGATAGCGCAGGCCGACGATCGCGGTCATGACGAGCGCCGAACCGCACAGAGCCCAGAGACCGGGACCGGAGATCACGTGCCCGCCGCCTCAGCCGGAACGATGATAGGGATGGCCCGCCAGGATCGCGGTGGCGCGCCAGAGCTGCTCGGCCAGCATCGCGCGCACCATCAGATGCGGCCAGGTCATGCGGCCGAAACAGAGCAAATGATCGGCCCTGGCGCGGGCCTCGTCGCCGTGGCCGTCCGCCGCGCCGATCAGGAAGCGGCATTCGCGCACGCCTTCATCGCGCCAGCGGCCGAGCAGTCCGGCAAATTCCTCCGAACTCATCAGCTTGCCGCGTTCGTCGAGCAGGACCTCGCGCACCGGCGTCTGCACGGGCGGCGGCACCTTGCCGCCGACGTCAGGCAGTTCGCTGTGCTTGAAAGGCCAGGTGATGCGCTTGGCATAACGATCGAGCAGCTCGGCCTCGGGCGAGCGGGCGATCTTGCCGCGGGCGATGACATGGAGAAGCATCTCTCCTCCATCGCCCTCCGAAGCGGGTCGCGCAAGCCCTTCCTGGCGCGCGACCGGCTGGCGCGGAGCAGGTGCGCCAGTACCGTTTCAATGCCCCGGCCACCGTCGCGGCCGAGTTGCGGATTCACCGCCGGAACAGATCCGGACGACGAATCAGGCCGCGCCCGAAGGACCGTCGAAGCCCCACATGCGCTCGAGGTTGTAGAAGCTGCGCACTTCCGGGCGGAACAGGTGCACGACGACGCCGCCGGCATCCACCAGCACCCAGTCGGCAGCCGGCAGGCCTTCGACGCGGGCATGGCCGAAACCGCCGTGCTTGAGACGTTCGCCAAGTTTCTGCGCCATCGCCGCCACCTGGCGGGTCGAGCGGCCCGAGGCGATCACCATGTATTCGGCGATGCTCGACTTGCCTTCGAGGTCGATGGTCACGATGTCCTGCGCCTGATCGTCGTCAAGGCTCTGCAGGACGAGGGCCAATTGCGGGTCATCGGACTCGACAGTGGCCGGGGGCGTAGCGCCGGTTTGTTCCGGCTGTATCTGTGCCTGTGGCATCTAGAGGGTTACTGCTCCTTTCTCACGATCACGCATGACAGGGTGCGGGCACCCCGTCAGTTGCAATCTCACTTTTGATATGCGGACGTGCGAGAGAAGGGCGAAACGCCTGCTCACGCTGCATGTCCGGGGATGCGGTGGTACGTGACACCATCTCGAATGAAGTCAGCTCGCGAAAGTCGTTCCATCGACTTGCGGGCCCACTCCGGATCGGCCTGGCGAATAGCCGTGGCCGACCGCGCATCGGGGTCGAATCGCAATGTCACCAGCGCAGGTGCGCTCCACCTTTCCGGACTGCGAAAGCTGGACTGGGACCTCCGGAATCTCCCCAGCCAGGCCATCGCGGGGCTCGCGATAGCGGCGCCATCATACCCCGGACGGGCAATTACCGCAATCGGCATGAGTCGGGCGATCGTCCGCCAGTCCTTCCAGCGGTGGAATTGCGCCAGATTGTCGGCCCCCATCAGCCACACGAAGCGCCTGTGCGGATAGCGCCGGACCAGTGCGCGCAGGGTATCGACGGTGTAACGGGTCCCCAGTTCCCGCTCGATCGCGGTGACCCGGATTCGTGCGCGCCGCGCCTGCCGCTTCGCCGAAGCGACCCGCGCGGCGAGCGGCGCCATGCCCGCTTTCGGCTTCAGCGGATTGCCGGGGGAAACCAGCCACCAGACCTCGTCCAGCCCCAGCGCCTCGGCCGTGAACAGGCTGATGCGCCGGTGGCCGCCGTGGGCCGGATTGAAACTGCCCCCCAGCAGCCCGGTGATCGGGCCCGAACCGCGCACGACGTGTCCCGTCAGGGCCGCGCCTGCCCGGTGCCGCGCACCAGCCACTTGTAGGTGGTCAGCCCTTCCAGCGCGACCGGACCGCGCGCGTGGAGCCGACCCGTGGCGATGCCGATCTCGGCGCCGAGCCCGAACTCGCCGCCATCGGCGAACTGGCTGGAGGCATTGACCATCACGATCGCGCTGTCGACTTCGGCGAGGAACCGCTCGGCCGCCGTCGCATCTTCGGTGACGATGGCGTCGGTATGGTGCGAGGAATGCGCCGCGATGTGATCGAGCGCGGCATCAAGCCCGTCAACCACCGCCACCGACAGCACCGCGTCAAGGTACTCGGTATCCCAGTCCTCGTCGCTGGCGATCAGGACTCGCGGATCGAGCGCCCGCGCACGGGCATCGCCGCGCAGTTCGCACCCGGCATCGAGCAGGCCGCGCACGACCTCGGCAGAGGCCGGGAACTGGGTATCGAGCAGCAGCGTCTCCATCGAGCCGCAGACGCCGGTGCGCCGCATCTTGGCATTGAGCGCCAGCCGTGCCGCCATCGCGGGATCGGCAGCAGCATGGACATAAGTATGGCAGATGCCGTCGAGGTGAGCGAGCACCGGCACCCGCGCATCGGCTTGCACGCGCGCGACCAGGCTCTTGCCACCGCGCGGCACGATCATGTCGATCAGCCCCGCCGCAGTCAGCATCGCCCCCACCGCGGCGCGGTCCTGGGTCGGCAGGAGCTGGATCGCCGCTGCGGGAATCCCTGCCGAGGTCAGCCCCGCGGTCATCGCCGCCATGATCGCCCGGTTCGAATGGAGCGCCTCGGTGCCGCCCCGCAGCAGCGCGGCATTGCCCGAGCGCAGGCAGAGCGCGGCGGCATCGGCCGTCACGTTCGGGCGGCTCTCGTAGATGATGCCGATCAGCCCGATGGGAATGCGCACGCGCGAGAGCTGGAGGCCGTTGGGCCGCTCGCTGGTGGAGATCACCTCGCCCACCGGGTCGGCGAGACCGGCGACCTGTTCCACCGCATCGGCGATCCCGGCAAGGCGGCCGGAATCGAGCCGCAGTCGGTCGAGCATCGCCCCGCTCAGACCCTTCGCCTCACCTGCGGCGATGTCGAGGGCGTTGGCGGCAAGAATCGCCGGTTCCGCCTTGCGCAGTTCGGCAGCGGCGGCACGCAGGGCATCGGCCTTCTGCTCGTCGCTGGTCTTGGCCAGTGCGCGCTGGGCAGCCCGGCCGGCCCGCGCGAGCCGGGCGACAAGGGCCTCGGGCGTCTCGGCGGCACGCTCACCGATCTGGTCGGCGGCAAGAATAGTCTGCTCGGTCATGGCAGCCGCCTAGCATTGTTGCGCCATGCTGTCACCGACCGGACCGATCGATGCGCGGGAGGCGGTTTCGATGCATGTCACGCAACCGTCACGGCAAAGCCCGTCAATGCATTCAGCCTGGATTCATTCAAACTTCCGTATGAAATCAGCCTGTTGCGCCTGCGAATCGGAGCGATTTCCACAGACCCGCCACTCTCGAAATCGAATTCGTTCCCTCGGTTCATCGCAGGGAAGGTCCGACTCATCCTGTTTTTGCAACCAATCGGGGCGAGTCGATTCGCCTTTGCCCCCCTCCCCTGCTACCCGGCCGCCCGGGGTCAGAAAAAAATTTCCAAAGCGGGGTCGTTTTGAAGTTCATCTCTGCCGGGACGCTGAAATCGCGTCTCCAGGCGGCCTTTCCCGAACGCGAGTTCATCATGCGCTCGCAGGGGCAGGTCCGCTTCATCCGTATTTCGTCGCGCATGCAGAAAGTGGCTGCGGGCACTTGTGCCGCGCTGCTCGGCGCATGGTGCGTGTCGATGGGCGCGGTCGCCGTGTCGCAGTTCAGCGCGACCAGCGACCATGCCCTGCTGCGCCTGCGCGAAGCCAAGGTTGCCACGGCCGAGAGCCGGGTGCAGCAGTACCGCGACAATCTCGACGGCACTGTGGATGACCTTGCCCGCCGCCAGAAGTTCATCGAGACGGTGGTCGAAGCGCACATCGGCGAACTGCCCGATGACAAGCAGGCCGGCGAAACCGTGACCGACAGCGCCAGCGAAGCCGCCGCGACGGTAAAGAAGGTCAGCGCCGCCGTGCCCGAGGCCGGCAAGCTGGCCGGGGTGGAAGCCGAACAGCTGGCCTTTGTCGAACGCCTCACCCGCTATGCCGACCGCCGCGCCGCCAGCGCCGCGCAGACCATCCGCAAGCTCGGCCTCAATCCCAACGCCATGGCGAATGCCCGCGGCGGCGAAGGTGGTCCGCTCGAAAAGCTGACAACCGCTGCCGACGGTTCGATCGATCCGCGTTTCCAGCGCCTCGGCCAGAGCCTTGCGCGCATGGATTCGCTGGAGAATGGCCTCGCCTCGATCCCGCAGGTCAGCCCCGCCCACGTCGCCTATGTCTCGTCGAGCTTCGGCTACCGTGCCGATCCCTTCACCGGAGGCGCCGCCTTCCACGCCGGGCTGGACTTCCCCGGCCCGATGGGCTCGCCGATCTATGCCGCCGCCAAGGGGCGCGTGACCTTTGTCGGTCAGCGCCAGGGTTACGGCAACTGCGTGGAGATCAGCCACGGCAACGGTCTGATGACCCGCTACGGCCATCTCTCCGGCTTCAACGTCCGCCCCGGCCAGCTCGTCGACGGCGGAACCCGCATCGCCGCAATGGGCTCGACCGGCCGGTCAACCGGACCGCATCTCCACTTCGAGGTGCGCAACAACAACCGGCCCATGAACCCGCGCACATTCCTCGAGGCCGCCCATAATGTTCAGCAAGAAGCCCGATAACGCCATGGCCAAGACCTTTTCGACCACGACCGCCCGCACCGGCTCCAGCAGCTTTTCGGTGCTCGGCGCGGATACCGCCATCACCGGCAACATCGAAGCCACCGTCGACCTTCACGTCGAGGGCCGTGTCACCGGCGACATCGCCTGCAAGGCGCTCATCCAGGGTGACGCCAGCGAGATCGCCGGCGGCATCAGCGCCGAAAGCGTGCGCATCGCCGGTACGGTGCGCGGCACCATCACCGCCCGCGAGGTGGTGATCCTGCGCACGGCCCGCATCGAGGGCGACGTCGCCTACGACGCGCTCACCATCGAGCAGGGCGCCCGGCTCGAAGGCCGGCTCAACCCGAACGGCGGCCACACCCCGCCGGCCATCCCGCAGATCACCGACAAGAGCGCGCTGGAACCGGCGGAGTAATTCTTCCCGGCCTAGCGCAGGTGGAATCACCTGATGACTCCGAAAGCGCGTAAAACCAAAATCTTGGAGTAGTTGATCCGATGCAATCGGATCGAAAACTGCTCCAGGCCGGACAAACAAAAAGCCCCGCGACGATCGCTCGTCGCGGGGCTTTTTGTTTGTCCGGCGGCCCGATGGCCTTGCGGATGGCGGGGCGAGGTTACTCGCCCTGCTCTTCCGCGGCTTCGGCAGCGCGCTTGGCCTGGAGCCAGGCGGCCACTTCGGCTTCCTGCGCGGCTTCCGAAGCGGCGCGCGAGGCGGCGTCACGCTCGGCGCGCAGTTCCTCGATCAGCGCTTCGCGGTCGTCGGTCAGACGCTCGTCGTTGCGGCCATCGTCCTCGATACCGGCCTTCTTGGCGGCCTTGAACACGATGAAGTCGAGCTCGCGCTGCGAGCACAGGCCCAGCGTGACCGGATCCTTCGGCGTGATGTTGGCGATGTTCCAGTGCGAACGGTCGCGGATCGCGGCGATGGTGTTGCGGGTCGTGCCGATCAGCTTGCCGATCTGCGCGTCCGACACCTCGGGGTGGTTGCGCAGGATCCAGGCGATGCCGTCCGGCTTGTCCTGGCGCTTCGACACCGGCGTATAGCGCGGGCCCTTGGTACGATTGGACGTGACCGGGATCTTGTGCATGCGGAGCTTGTACTCCGGGTTTGCCTGACCCTTCTCGATCTCTTCCATGGTCAGTTCGCCCGAACGCACGGGATCGCGTCCGGTATACTTGCTGGATGCCAGATCGTCGGCCATCGCCTGCACTTCGAGCATGTGCAGGCCGCAGAACTCGGCGATCTGCTCAAAGGTCAACGCGGTGCTGTCGACCAGCCAAGAGGCGGTCGCGTGCGGCATCAGCGGAGTGGGCTGGCTCATGTCTCTATCTCCGGCGGAAACAATAAGGGCCGCCCCTTTGCGGAGCGGCCGTACGGGCCCGATTTAGGGAAACTTTGCGCTTTGGGCAAGCAAAAGGCTCGGTTTCATCCCTTCGATCGCGCGCGAATTTGAAACGACTTGGCAAAAGCGGGCCACAATCACCGGAAGACTTGCCGGCTTGCGTAATGAAAATGCGCCGCCGCGCATTTTCCGCGCAAGACCGGCCCGCCCTGCAGCGATCAGATCTCCAGCACGATCTTGCCGACGTGATCGCCTGCTTCCATGCGCGCATGGGCGGCGGCCGCCTCTCCGAGCGCAAAGCGCGCGTCCATCACCGGCCGCAGTTCGCCTTCCTCGACCAGCGGCCAGGCATTGGCGAGGATCTCCTGCGCCAGCAGGCCCTTGAACGCGTCGGAGCGGGCCCTCAGGGTCGATCCGGTCAGGGTGTAGCGGCGGGTCATCACCACCGCCATGTTGATCTCGGCCTTTGCGCCGCCCTGCACGGCGATGGTCACGTGCCGGCCATCGGGGGCAAGGCACTTGAGATTGCGCGCCACATAGTCGCCGCCGACCATGTCGAGCACGATGTCGACGCCGCGGCCGCCGGTGATCCGCGCCACTTCCTCGACAAAGTTGCAGGCCTTGTAGTCGATCGCATGGGCCGCGCCGATCTCGAGCGCCCGCGCGCACTTCTCGGCCGAGCCGCAGGTGACGATCACGGTGAGCCCGAAATACTTGCCAAGCATCGCCGCCATCGTGCCGATGCCGCTGGTGCCGCCATGGACCAGCAGCGTCTCGCCATCGCGGGCATAACCGCGCTCGAACACGTTGTGCCACACGGTGAACAGGGTCTCGGGCAGCGCCGCCGCTTCGTCGAGCCCCAGGCCCTCGGGCACCGGCAGGCAGTGCGCCGCCTTGGCAAGGCAATATTCGGCATAGCCGCCGCCGCTGACCAGTGCGCAGACCGCCTGACCCGGGAGAAACTCGGTCACCCCCTCGCCCAGCACGGCGATACGCCCGGAAATCTCCAGGCCCGGGATCGGCGAGGCGCCCGGCGGCGGCGGGTACTTGCCCTGGCGCTGCACGACGTCGGGACGATTGACCCCGGCGAAGGCGACCTTGACCAGCACTTCGCCCGGCCCCGGCTGGGGAACCGGGACGGTCACGGGCCTGAGCACATCGGGACCGCCGGGCGCATCGAAGCCGACCGCGGTCATCTGCTTAACTACGTTAACTAACATATCCATCCTGATGCCACAGACGGCCTATACAAGGGAACATACTTTGAGGCCATTGACAGCGCGCAATGACAGTCCGATGCTGCGACGCAATGGACGATGATGATCGACCGCGGCGGCGGTCGCCCGAGGGTTCCCTCGGAGCCGCCAGCCTTCTCGCCAGCGAAAGCCTGGAGCGCTTTTCTCTGGATGAACTTGGCGCACGCGTCGCACTCCTTGAAGCTGAAATCGAGCGAATCCGCGCCCATCACCGCGCGGCCCAGGCCCACCGGCTCGCCGCCGACGCCCTGTTCCGGCCAAAAACCTCATGATCGGCGGGGGGACAGGATCCAGTTTGAATCCAGACCCTCGCAACCGTCCTGAGTGTGCCTATATGGAACACGAAACCCGCTTGGCCGCATATTTTCTTTCCGCCCCTCCCTTCCCTCCAGCGCCGCCGCTCCAAGCTCTCCCGCCCCGAACGCCCCGGACACCCTGACAAGGTCCCAAAAAGGGCGTTTCCCTCCCACAAGGAAGTTTCCTAGATGCCCAGCTTCGCGCAAAGCCTAGAAAAGACCCTTCACGCCGCGCTCTCGCACGCATCGGAGCGCAGCCACGAGTACGCCACGCTCGAGCACCTGCTGCTCGCCCTGATCGACGATCCGGACGCGGCACAGGTCATGCAGGCATGCGGCGTGGATCTCGGCGACCTTGGCGACGTCGTGCGCCAGTATCTCGATCAGGAATACCAGTCGCTGAAGACCGAGGAAAAGGGCGACCCTGCCCCCACCGCCGGTTTCCAGCGGGTGATCCAGCGTGCGATCCTGCACGTCCAGTCCTCGGGCAAGGACACCGTCACCGGCGCCAACGTGCTGGTCGCGCTGTTCTCCGAGCGCGATTCCTATGCCGTCTATTTCCTGCAGCAGCAGGACATGAGCCGCCTCGACGCCGTCAGCTACATCAGCCACGGCATCGGCAAGGGCGGCAAGCGTGTCGAGGAACGGTCGCCCAAGGGGGCCGAGGACCAGGCCCCGACGCCCGAAGAGAAGACCGAGACCAAGAGCGCCAGCAAGAAGGATTCGGCGCTTGACCAGTTCACCGTCAATCTCAACGAGAAGGCGCTGCTGGGCAAGGTCGACCCGCTGATCGGCCGTGGCCCCGAAGTGGACCGCACGATCCAGATCCTCTGCCGCCGTTCGAAGAACAACCCGCTCTACGTGGGCGATCCCGGCGTCGGCAAGACCGCCATCGCCGAGGGTCTCGCGCGCAAGATCGTCGAGGGCGAAGTGCCCGAGGTGCTCAACGAGGCGGTGATCTACTCGCTCGACATGGGCTCGCTGCTGGCGGGCACACGCTATCGCGGCGACTTCGAGGAACGGTTGAAGCAGGTCGTCTCCGAACTCGAGAAGATGCCGCACGCGATCCTGTTCATCGACGAGATCCACACGGTGATCGGTGCCGGCGCCACCAGCGGCGGCGCGATGGATGCCTCGAACCTGCTCAAGCCCGCACTGTCGGGCGGCACCATCCGCTGCATCGGTTCGACCACCTACAAGGAGTTCCGCAACCACTTCGAGAAGGACCGCGCGCTGCTGCGCCGGTTCCAGAAGATCGACGTCAACGAACCCACCGTGGAAGATACCATCAAGATCCTGCGGGGCCTGCGCTCGGCCTTCGAGGAACACCACAAGGTCAAGTACACGCCGGACGCGATCAAGACCGCGGTCGAGCTTTCGGCGCGCTACATCAATGACCGCAAGCTGCCCGACAAGGCGATCGACGTGATCGACGAAGTGGGCGCGATGCAGATGCTGGTGCCCCCCAGCCGCCGCAAGAAGACGATCACCGCCCGCGAGATCGAGCAGGTGATCGCGACGATGGCGCGCATACCGCCCAAGTCGGTCAGCTCGGACGACAAGAAGGCGCTCGAGAATCTCGAACGCGACCTCAAGCGCGTGGTCTTCGGCCAGGACAAGGCCATCGAGGTGCTTTCCACCGCGATGAAGCTGAGCCGTGCCGGCCTGCGCGATCCGGACAAGCCGATCGGTTCGTTCCTGTTCTCCGGCCCCACCGGCGTCGGCAAGACCGAAGTCGCCAAGCAGCTGGCCCAGATCATGGGCATCCCGATGCAGCGCTTCGACATGTCCGAATACATGGAGCGCCATTCGGTCAGCCGCCTGATCGGTGCCCCTCCGGGCTATGTCGGCTTCGACCAGGGCGGGTTGCTCACCGATGCGGTGGACCAGCAGCCGCACTGCGTGCTCCTGCTCGACGAGATCGAGAAGGCGCACCCGGACCTGTTCAACATCCTCCTGCAGGTGATGGACAACGGCAAGCTGACCGATCACCACGGCAAGACCGTGGACTTCCGCAACGTGGTGCTGATCATGACCACCAATGCGGGCGCCTCGGACATGGCCCGCCAGGGCATCGGCTTTGGCGACGTCTCCAAGCAGGATGCCGGCGACGAGGCGGTGAAGCAGCTCTTCACGCCGGAGTTCCGCAACCGTCTCGATGCCATCGTGCCCTTCGCCTACCTCGCCAAGGAAACGATCAGCCGGGTGGTGGACAAGTTCATCCTCCAGCTGGAACTGCAGCTGGCCGACCAGAACGTCCACATCCAGTTCGACTCCGACGCCCGCGAATGGCTGGGCCATCGCGGCTACGACAAGCTCTATGGGGCGCGGCCGATGGCCCGTGTCATCCAGGAGAAGGTCAAGCAGCCGCTGGCGGAAGAACTGCTGTTCGGCAAGCTGGCACAGGGCGGCGAAGTCCATGTCTCGGTCAAGGAGGACGCGCTCAGCTTCGAACTGACGCCCGCCGCGCCGAAGGTGGTCAAGGCCAAGAAGAAGGCCCCCGCGAAGAAGACGGCCAAGAAACCCGGTACCCATCCGGAAGCCAATGCCGACGACTGATCGGGCCTGATCCGACCCAAGAAGAAATGGGGTGGGAACCACGCGGTTTCCGCCCCATTTTCCTTTCATGGCCCGCGATTTTGCCTGGATCAGACCCGAACCCCACGGCATCCATGTCGTCCCCGCCGACTGCTGGATCGATCCTTCGCATCCGGTCGCCCGCGCCTTGGTGACTCATGGTCATTCCGATCACGCGCGCGGTGGGCACGGCGAGACGGTGGCCACGCGCGAGACGCTGGCGATCATGGAACTGCGCTACGCCACCCGCGAAGGCGCGGTGCCGGTGGCTTACGGCGAAACCCTGCGCCTGGCCGGAGGCGTTTGCGCCACCTTCATTCCGGCCGGGCACGTGCTGGGATCGGCGCAGATCCTGCTCGAACATGCGGGCGAGCGCGTCGTGGTCACCGGCGATTTCAAGCGGCGTCCCGATCCGACCTGCCTGCCCTTCGAAGTTGTCTCTTGCGACGTGCTGGTGACCGAGGCGACTTTCGCGCTCCCCGTGTTCCGCCACCCGCCGGTCGAGCACGAGATCGCCAAGCTTCTTTCCGCGCTTTGCGCCAATCCCGAACGCTGCGTTCTGGTCGGTGCCTATGCACTCGGCAAGGCGCAGCGCCTGATCGCCGAATTGCGCCGGGCCGGGCATCTGGAGCCGATCTATCTGCACGGCGCAATGGAGGCGATGTGCCGGCTCTACGAACGTTTCGGCGTCGATCTCGGCGACGTGCGACGCGTGAGTGACGTCAAGACGCCGGATCTGGCGGGCAGAATCGTGCTCGCCCCGCCCTCTGCGCTCAATGACCGCTGGAGCCGCCGCCTGCCCGATCCGATCACCGCCATGGCCTCCGGCTGGATGCGCGTGCGCCAGCGGGCACGACAGCGGATGGTGGAACTGCCGCTGGTCATCTCCGACCACGCCGATTGGGACGAACTCACGCAGACCGTGACCGAGGTGAATCCCGGCGAGACCTGGATCACCCACGGGCGCGAGGATGCGATGCTGCGCTGGTGCGAACTGAACCAGCGCCGTGCGCGGGCGCTCGCCCTTGTCGGCTATGAAGACGAGGACGATTGAGTGAAGCGCTTCGCCGCCCTGCTCGATGCGCTGGTCTATACCCGCAGCCGCAACGCGAAGCTGAAGCTTCTGGCGGACTACTTGCGCGACACGCCTGATCCCGATCGCGGCTGGGCGCTGGCGGCACTGACCGACGGGCTCGACTTTCCGGCCGTGAAAAGTTCGACGATCCGCAACCTGATGACCGAGCGCGTCGATCCGATACTCTGGTCGCTCAGCCGCGACTACGTGGGCGATACGGCGGAAACCGCCAGCCTGCTCTGGCCGGGCCCGGAAAGCGCCGAAGACCCGCCAACGGTCAGTGAAGCCGTCGACACGCTGTCCCGCATGACTCGCGCCAATGTCATGACCGAACTGCCGCGCCTGCTCGACCGGCTCGATGCCGACCAGCGCTATGCCCTGCTCAAGCTGGCGACCGGCGCCATGCGGATCGGCATTTCCGCAAGGCTGGCCAAGACCGCCTTCGCACAGGCTTTCGACGTGGCGGTGGAGGACGTGGAGGAGCACTGGCACGGCCAGCAACCGCCTTATGCCGCACTGTTCGATTGGGCCGCGCACGGGGCGCAGGCGCCCTCCACCGAAGACCTGCCGCTGTTCCGTCCCTTCATGCTGGCGCATCCGCTGGAAGCGGCCGAACTCGATCTTTCCGACTATGCCGCCGAATGGAAGTGGGACGGCATTCGCGTACAGGTGGTGCGGGTAAACGGCGAAACCCGCGTCTATTCGCGCTCGGGCGACGATATCTCGGGGAGCTTTCCGGAAATCGCCCAAGCACTCCATGTCGATGCCGTGCTGGATGGCGAACTGCTGGTGCGCGGCTCGCATCAGGGGCGCGAGGAAGGCGGCGCCGCCAGCTTCAACGCCTTGCAGCAGCGCCTTGGCCGCAAGACCGTCTCGAAGACGATGCTCGCCGAATACCCGGCCTTCGTGCGCCTCTACGATGTGCTGATACTGGAGCGCGAGGACCTGCGCCCCCTGCCCTGGAGCGAACGCCGCGCCCGACTGGAAGCGCTGATCCGGCGCCTCGATCCCGACCATTTCGACCTCAGCATGGTGATTCCAGCCGCGACCTTCGCCGAGCTCGCCACCATCCGCGAAAAGGCGCGCGAGGATGCGATCGAGGGAGTCATGCTCAAGCGCCGCGACAGTACCTATGTCGCCGGGCGCAAGACCGGGCTCTGGTACAAGTGGAAGCGTGATCCGCTGCTGATCGACTGCGTGCTGATGTATGCCCAGCGTGGCAGCGGCAAGCGGTCCTCGTTCTATTCCGACTACACGTTCGGCTGCTGGGACGGAGACCCGGACGATCTGACGAATGGGGGCGCCGAGCTGTTGCCGGTGGGCAAGGCCTATTTCGGATTCACCGATGAGGAACTGAAATGGCTGGATCGCCATGTGCGGGGTCACACGGTGAATCGCTTCGGCCCGGTGCGGGAGACCGACAAGTCGCTGGTGCTGGAAGTCGCCTTCGATTCGGTCCACCCCAGCAAGCGCCACAAGTCGGGCCTCGCCATGCGCTTCCCCCGCATCCACCGCATTCGCGCCGACAAGCCCGCGCACGAGGCAGATCGCATCGAAACCTTGCGGGCATTGGTGCGCGATTGACGCGAATCAAGTTCCACGTGGAACCTCTGGTCTATTCCGTCAGCATCACCACTTGCGCGCCGGAGAGACCTGCCCCGTGACCACCGAAACGACCCAATCCCCGCACGACCAGATTGGCGGCGCGCCCGTGTTCGACGCCATCGCCAACCGCTTCTACGACCTGATGGAGCAGGACCCGGCCTATGCCGAACTGCGCGCGATGCATGCCCCGGACCTCGAACCGATGCGCCGGAGCCTGCCGCGCTTCCTCGCCGGCTGGGCGGGCGGTCCGCGCGACTGGTTCGAGGCCAACCCCGGCAAATGCATGATGAGCATGCACCGCGAGTTCCCCATCGACCGCCAGACGGCCGGGCAATGGGCCGATGCCATGACCCGGGCCATCGCCGATGTCGCGCCGCAGCCCGAAAGCATCGCGCAGGCCATGACCGACGTGCTGTCCCGCATGGCGCGCGGCATGGGTCGCTAAAGCGCAAACCTGCCGCTATCGTCGCGATGTGAACCGGCTCGATCGTCCCCGCCGCCTGTTGGCCGCCGCCCTTGCCGGGCTGGCCGGTTATGTCGACGCCGTGGGATTCCTCTCTGCCGACCGTTATTTCGTCTCGTTCATGTCGGGCAACACGACCCGGCTGGCGACCGAACTGATCGCCGACACTCCGCGCGCGGCAATACCCGCCCTGCTGATCGTTGGTTTCGTGCTGGGAGTGGCGCTCGGTCATGTGGCCGCCGAAAGGGCGGGCATCTGGCGCAAGCCGGTGGTGCTGGGGCTGGTCACCAGCCTGCTGCTGTTCGGCGCGCTGCTGGCGGTTTTTGGACAAAAAGCGGCGATGATGGCCATGCTGGTGCTGGCGATGGGCGCGCTCAACACCGCGCTGCGTCAGGGAGAGACGCCGATCGCCCTCACCTATCTGACCGGCGCCCTGGTGCGGATCGGACAGGGGCTTGGCGGCATCGTCACCGGTCGGCGCGAAGAAGGGCTGGTTTCGTTCATTGCCTTGTGGCTGGCGCTCGCCTGCGGAGCGGCCATCGGTGCAAGCCTGTTCCTTGCCTATGGACCCGCCTGCCTGCTGCTGGCGGTGGCCTGCGCCGCCGCGATGACTTTCGCCGGCTACCGCATCGCGCAGGCTACAGCGCGATAGAAAACTGCTTCTCGCGCGAAGTTGCGCCGCGCAACAAGGCAATGCGCGAGGGTGCCAGATCCAGCGCCGCCGCCAGAATCGCGCGCACCGCCTCGTTCGCCTTGCCGTCTTCGGGCTTGGCGCGGACTTTCACGTGAAGCCGCCCCTCGGCGATCTCCAACGCCTCGACCTTGGCACCGGGGGTCACGCGCACGGCCAGCCGCTGCTCGGAATCGATCAGGGCCCGCACCGCCTCGGCAGAAGGAAGAGCCAGCTTTGGTTTTGCCATCAGCGCAGGAGACCAAGCGCCTCGGCATGCTGGCGCCCACGCTCGACATAGGCCTGCACACCCGCCTGATTGCCGGCAATCGCCGCCTCGTCCAGATCGCGCAGATACTTGGCCGGACGCCCCATCCAGAGCTGCCGCGCGCCGATGCGCTTGCCGGTAAGCTGCGCGCCCGCCGCCAGCATCCCGTCGGATTCGATATGGCTGCCGTCCATGACGATGGCGCCAAGGCCCACAAAGGCACGGTCTTCCAGCGTGCAGCCATGAACCATCGCCATATGCCCGATCAGCACGTCCTCGCCGATCAGCGTCGGATACCCTTCAGGCCGCGCGGGCTTGGGGCTGTCGCAGTGAATCACCGTTCCGTCCTGCACATTGGTCCGCGCACCGATCACCACCCGGTTCACGTCGGCGCGGATCACGCAGTTGTACCAGATGCTGACGTCCGGCCCGATCTCGACATCGCCGATGATCCGGCAACCGGGCGCGATGAAAGCGCTGGAATGGATACGCGGCGCCTTGCCATTGAAGGCGGCCACAGTCACGTCGGTGCGATTCATTGTCGTTCCTCTCCCGCCGCGATCAGCGCGGCTGCGCGGCCCATTCGTCGCGGGTGATCGAATAGACGATCGTATGGCGCAAGGGAGGCTCGAAACGCGGATCGTCGTAATCGAGCTCCTCGCGCCGACGCATCCCCAGCCGGCGCATCAGGCCCCAGCTGGCCTCGTTCTCGATCACGGTGATGGCATAGATCTCCGCCGCCCCGAACCGTCCGAAACCGGCATCGAGCGAGGCAATCGCGGCTTCCTTCGCATAGCCCTTGCCATGGGCATCGCTGCGCAGGCGCCAGCCGATCTCGAATTCGCCGGGGAACGAAGCCCCCGGCGCGTCGATCTTCTTGAGCCCGCAGAATCCCAGCAACTCGCCCGAGAGATCGCCATGATCGGCCTTGCGCTCGACCAGCCAGAACGTGTGCCCATAGCTCTCGTGAAAGCCGATCATGCGGGCTTCCGACTGGGCCAGCCGCTCCGCATCCATCACCCCGCCCAGCCAGCGCATGACCTCGGGATTGTTGGTCACCTCGGCAAAACGCGCCATGTCGCCGCGCTGCCAGCTCCGCAGCACCAGCCGGTCGGTTTCGAGGCGGAAGTCCGTCATGACGTCACTTCTGCAGGAGCCGCGCGGCGTGGACGGCATGATAGGTCAGCACGCCCGAAGCACCCGCGCGCTTGAAGGCCAGCAGGGTTTCCAGCACCATCGCATCGCGGTCCGCAGCCCCTGCCGCCACCGCCGCCTCGATCATCGCGTATTCGCCGGAAACCTGATAGGCGAAGACGGGAACCTCGAAGGTCTCCTTCACCCGGCGCACGATATCGAGATAGGGCAGACCCGGCTTGACCATGACGCTGTCCGCGCCCTCGGCCAGATCCATCTCGACCTCGCGCAGCGCTTCCTCGCTGTTGGCGGGGTCCATCTGATAGGTCTTCTTGTCGCCCTTGAGCAGCCCGCGCGTGTTCACCGCATCGCGGAACGGGCCGTAGAAGGCCGAGGCGTACTTGGCGGCATAGCTCATGATCTGGACGTTGACGAAGCCCTCGTCCTCCAGCGCGTCGCGGATCGCGCCGATGCGACCGTCCATCATGTCCGAAGGCGCGATGATGTCCGCACCGGCCCGCGCCTGATTGAGCGACTGGCCGACCAGCACCGCGATCGTCTCGTCGTTGAGGACATAGCCGTCCTCGCCCAGCAGACCGTCCTGTCCGTGGCTGGTATAGGGATCGAGCGCCACGTCGGTCAGCAACCCGATCCGATCGCCCAGTTCCGCGCGAATGGCACGCAGCGCGCGGCACATCAGGTTGTCGGGATTGAGCGCCTCGGCGCCGTCTTCGCTGCGGCGTTCGGGCTGGGTATCGGGGAACAGGGCCAGGCACGGGATGCCAAGGTCCGCCGCTTCCTTCGCGCGCTCGACCAGCAGATCGACCGACCAGCGCGACACGCCGGGAAGCGAGGGGATCGGCTGCTCCACACCCTCACCCTCGGTCACGAAGACCGGCCAGATCAGGTCGGCGGGGGTGAGCACCGTCTCGCGGTACATGGCGCGGCTCCAGGCCTTGGCGCGCGGACGGCGCAGGCGGGTGTGGGGATAGGCTCCAGTCATGACCGCCGTGTTAGCCGCAAAATGCCAGCCGGTTCAATGAGACGGACTGTCCAAGGCCGCAAACCCGCTTGCGCCGCGCGCATGCCGGAAAGCGAGCAGATCAGAAGGTCTTGGGCTCCAGCCGATCGATCTCGCGCCGGGCGCCGGGTGATGCATTGAGCGCCGGCGCGACCGAACTCAGCGCCTCGCCCGGTTGCACGTTGAGCAGCGCCTTCATGCGCGCATCGAAGGCGTTCTTTTCCTTGCCGTCGATACGCGGGCCCGAAACGAAGCGCAGGCCTGCCGGATTGATCGTCTGCCCGCCGCGATAGGCTTCGAAGTGGAGATGCGGCCCGGTCGAAAGCCCCGAGGACCCGACATAACCGATCACCTGCCCGGCCCGGACGCGGGTTCCGGCGGGAACGGCGATGCGGCTCATGTGGCCATAGCCGGTGCCAAGGCCGCCGCCATGCTCGATGCGGACATAGTTGCCGTGCCCGCCGTGGCGGCCCGAGAAACTCACCACACCGTCGGCAACGGCATAGATCGGCGAGCCATAAGCCGCGCCATAGTCGATCCCGGCGTGCATGCGCACGTAGCCCAGAATCGGGTGGCGGCGCATGCCGTAGGGCGAAGTCTGGTGCCCGGCCACCGGCATGCCCGCCGCCGTGCTGCGCGATTCCGCAAGGCCGGCGGCGGCGACCATCTCGCCATCCTGTCCCCAGCGCAGCAATTGCAGGCGCGGTTTGCCGCCATGTTCCAGCCCCGCATAGAGCAGGTTGCCCACCTGCCGCTCGCCCTTGGCCGACCGCTTGTAGGCCATGACGATATCGAATTCGTCGTTGCCGCGGATGTCGCTTTCGAGGCTGACGTATTTGTCGATGGCCTGAAGGTAGGCCTGAATCGCCGCGATCGGCGCCCCGGCGTTGCGCGCCGAACGATAGAGGCTGGAGCCGACCGTGCCGCGAATGCGCAGCGGCGTCTCGTCCACATGAATCGGATGGCGCACCAGCGACAGGCCGCCGCCGCCGCGCTGGACCGTCAGGTCCATGTCGAAACGCGCCCGGAAGTTCATCGCGGTCAGCGCCCGCGGCGCGCCGGGGGCAGGACGGGCGCCCAGCGTCACATCGAACTGCGTGCCCGGCTCGATCTGGTCGAGCGGCACCGCCTGCCCGACCAGCGCGCCGATGCGCCCGGCATCGTCATCGCTGACCCCGACCCGTTCGAGCATCCGGGCAAAACTGTCACCCTGGCCCAGGGTGGCGACCAGATCGACACTCGGCCGTTCCGGTACGCTGCCGAGCGGGCGGACCAGCGGGCTGGCGCCCATGTGCCGCCCGGCATCGGCGCCGAGGGCCAGCGGAGCGATCGTCTGGCTGCGGAACTCGTCGCGCTCGCGCGCCTTGAGCGGCACCGTGGTGGCCGCCTCGACCGACGAGACATCGGGCCACAGCGCGATCGCGGCCACCGAAAGGCCCAGCATCGTCGCCATGCCGCGCAGCCAGCGGCGGCTGCCGATGTCGCAGGCAAGGTCGGGGGCGATCTCGATGCGCTGGCACCAATGCTCGATGCCATGCTTCCAGGCGCCGATCCGCTGCGCCAGACGCGGTCTGGCGGCGGCGTCCGGCGGGGAGGCGGGAGACGGTGCAGCCAGGGATTCGGGCACGACTTGCGCATGCGACAGCACGGCAACCCCGGCGCCGCCCTGCCCCGCTTCGAGGCTCCCTTCCAGCCCCCCGCCATGTCCAAGATCCTTGAACAGATGCCCGTCCTTGTTGCGAAGCCAGCGGCTTCAAAAATCGCGCGCCCGACGAAGGGCTTGGCCCTGCCTTCTGCGCCAACAAGGTTAATTGCCACCTAACGCTGTGGATTTCTGACCCGTTTTTCGGCGGACCGAGTCTTGCGGGCGCCCGGCGCCAATGCCAAATCAGGCGGGTAATGCCTTACAAGCCGCATGCTTCGTCGCGAAACGACGCTCCCAGCGGGGTCAAGGCGGTGCTCGGACCAACGAACACCGGCAAGACCCACCTCGCCATCGAGCGGCTCTGCGCCCATTCCAGCGGCGCCATCGGCTTCCCGCTGCGCCTGCTCGCCCGCGAGGTCTACGACCGCGTCTGCAAGATCAAGGGCGAGGCCAACGTCGCGCTGATTACCGGCGAGGAGCGGATCGAACCGAAAAACGCGCGCTACCTGCTCTGCACCGCCGAGGCGATGCCGGTGACCGACCGCAGCCTTGCCTTCGTGGCCATCGACGAGGCCCAGATCGGTGCCGACCGCGAGCGCGGCCATGTCTTCACCGACCGCCTGCTCCACGCCCGCGGACGCGAGGAGACGATGATCCTCGGCTCTTCCACCATCGAGCCGCTGGTGAAGGCACTGGTGCCCGGCGTCGAGGTGATCACCCGCCCGCGCTTTTCCACGCTCTCGCATATCGGCGCGAAAAAACTCAGCCGGATCCCGCCGCGCAGCGCCATCGTCGCCTTCTCGACCGAGCAGGTCTACGCCATCGCCGAAATGCTGCGGCGCTTTCGCGGCGGCGCCGCCGTGGTCATGGGCGCGCTGAGCCCGCAGACACGCAATGCGCAGGTCGAGCTCTACCAGTCGGGCGAAGTCGACTATCTTGTCGCCACCGATGCCATCGGCATGGGCCTCAACCTCGATGTCCAGCATGTCGCCTTTGCCGGGCTCTCGAAATACGACGGGCGCCGCCATCGCCGCCTGACCACCTCGGAAATGGCCCAGATCGCCGGACGCGCCGGACGTCACCAGACCGACGGCAGCTTCGGCACGCTGACCGGATCGGGCGGGCACGATTCCGAATTCGAGCCGGAAGAGATCTACGCGATCGAGGAGCACCGCTTCCCGCCGCTGACCAAGCTGTTCTGGCGCGAACCCGAACCGCGTTTCGACAGCATCGCCGCGCTGATCGGCGATCTCGAATCCCCGCCCGACCGCGCCGAACTGGCCCCGGCCCCCGAAGCCATCGACCTTGCCGTGCTCAAGCGCCTGTCCGAGGACGGCGACATTGCCGCGTCGGTGCGCGGCCATGCCCAGGTCGCCCGGTTCTGGGACGTCTGCCGCCTGCCCGATTTCCGGCAGCAGGGCGCGGAGACTCATTCGCGTTTTGTCGCCCGGCTCTGGCAGGACCTCAGCCACGGCCAGCTCGGCGCCGACTACATGGCCCAGCAGATTGCCCAGCTCGACCGTACCGGCGGCGATATCGACACGCTGCAGGGGCGGATTGCCGCGATCCGGTCCTGGGCCTATATCGCCCAGCGCCCCGACTGGGTGCTTGCCCGCGAGGAAATGGCGGCGCGCGCCCGGGCGGTCGAGGCGCGGCTTTCCGACGCGCTTCACGGCAAGCTTACCGAACGTTTCATCAATCGCAGGACTGCCGTGCTCATGAAGAAACTCGGCCCCGACGCCGGACTGCTCTCGGTCCGCCTCGAAGACGAGGAAGTGCTGGTCGAAGGCGAGCATATCGGCTCGCTGCGCGGTTTTGCCTTCCAGGTCGATCCCGGCACCCGCCTCACCGATCGCAAGCTGCTGCTGGCGGCGGCCGAGCGCCACTTGCCCGCCCTGCTCCAGCGCCGCGCCGATGCCCTGGCCGCCGCGATTCACGACGGCAACGCGGAGCTGACCCTGAATGCGGGCCAGCTCCGCTGGGAAGGCGAGAAAATCGCCGCGCTCGGGCCCGGCCGGTCGCTGCTGACGCCCTCCCTGGTGCCCGACCGCGTGCTCGATGCCGTGCCCGGCCCTTCGCGCAAGGCCCTGGTGGCCGCGCTCGAAGCCTGGCTGGACACCGCGCTGGCGCCGCTCGCGCCGCTGGCAAAACTCGACGAGGCGAGCCGCAGCGAGGATGCCGGACCGGACCTGCGCGCCCTGCTGATCGCGCTGGTCGAATGCGGCGGCCTTTGCGCGCGGGAGGAAACCGGGGTCGACCGGCTCGACAAGCAGCGCCGTACCATGCTCGCCAGGCTCGGCGTGCGGGTCGGCGCGCTCGACCTGTTCGTTCCCGCCATGCTGAAACCCGGCCCGATCGCGCTGTGGCGCCAGCTTGCCCGGATCGCCGGAAAACAGGCCCCGGGCGGCGAGCCCGACGCCGCGATGCCGCCCGCCATGGATGCCGCCAAGCGCCAGCGCGCGCCCGGCTACCGCAATCTCGGCAAGCAGCTGATCCGCCTCGACATGGCCGAGAAGCTGCTGCGCGAAGCCCACGAGGCCCGCGGCAGCGGCCCCGCATCGCGCGATTTTGCGCTCGATCCGGCGCGCGCCGTGTCGATGGGGCTGACCACCGCCAGTTATGCCCGCCTGCTGCGCATGGCCGGTTTCCAGCCGGTCATGCCCCGCCCGCTGGCCGAGGATGCCCACGGTCCCCCGGCCCCGGTGCGCTGGCGCTGGCGGCCGCCACGGCGGCAGGCCGAGGAACAGCCCCCCCAGCCGATCCGCAAGGACAGCGCCTTCGCGGCGCTGGGCGAACTGATCTCCCGCTGATGGACACCGCGGGCACGGGAACGGAGGCAAGCGCTTGAGGATCGACAAGCTGCTCTGGTTCCTGCGCCTCACCAAGACCCGGCCGCTTGCCCAGAGCCTCGCCGAATCCGGCCATCTGCGAATCAACGGCAAACGGATCGAGCGGGCCCACCAGAAGGTCGTCTGCGGCGATATCCTCACCCTGCCGACAGCGCAGGGTGCAAGGGTGATAGAAATCCTATCCCTTCCCGAGCGCCGCGGCCCTGCCCCCGAGGCGCAGTCCTGCTATAGAGTGCTTGACGCGGGGCCCGCTGATCCCATAGCAGCGGCCAACCGCAACGAGGCCGTCTAAGAGGAATACGCAGCCATGACCTATGTCGTCACCGACAATTGCATCCGGTGCAAGTACATGGATTGCGTCGAAGTCTGTCCGGTGGACTGCTTCTACGAGGGCGAGAACATGCTGGTGATCAATCCCAGCGAGTGCATCGACTGCGGCGTCTGCGAGCCGGAGTGCCCCGCCGAAGCGATCCTGCCCGACACCGAGAGCGGCCTCGAGCAGTGGCTCGAACTCAACGCCAAGTATTCCGCCGAGTGGCCGAACCTGACCACCAAGAAGGACGCGCCGGCCGATGCCGACGCCATGCGCGGCGAAGAGAACAAGCTCGAAAAGTATTTTTCGCCCGAACCCGGCGAAGGCGACTGATCTTACCCCGCTCTGGCGTTCTGGAGGGGACCGGAATCCTCGCGGTTTCCTTCTGACCAGAGGCACTTGCGACCAGATCCTGTACCGCGCATGGGTATCCCCGCGTGGTGCAGGGTTAATTCTGCGTACGGCTCTGGTAATTTTATCACATCGGTGCTATATAATCGGTCGACTGCCCGGGCTCCCCGCCCGTTTTGGCAGCCGTTTTCATTGCGAGGCAGGGTTCGAAAGCAGACGGTTGGGAGAGTGATCTGACCGGGCGGCGGAGACTATTGTCTCCATTGTCGCACCCCCCGGGTTTCTCCCAGGCCGTAGGTAAGGCAAAGAACCTGCAGGTGAAAGGACGATAAATGGCAACCAAGGCCGATGCCTTCGATGTTGGAGATTACGTCGTTTATCCCAAGCACGGCGTGGGCCGTGTTATCGAGCTCCAGAAGCAGGAAATTGCCGGGATGCAGCTCGAACTTTATGTGCTTCGGTTCGAAAAGGAACGCATGACTCTGCGCGTTCCGATGAACAAGGTCGAAGCCATCGGGATGCGCAAGCTGTCTTCGGACAAGACTCTGCGCGAAGCACTCGACACGCTCAAGGGTAAACCCAAGGTCAAGCGCACCATGTGGTCGCGCCGCGCCCAGGAATACGAAGCCAAGATCAATTCGGGCGACCTCGTGTCGATCGCCGAAGTGACCCGCGACCTGTTCCGTGCCGACGACCAGCCCGAGCAGAGCTATTCCGAACGCCAGATCTTCGAGGCCGCTTCCTCGCGCCTCGCCCGCGAACTGGCGGCCATGGAAAAGACCGACGAACAGGGCGCGCTCAAGAAGATCCTCGCGATCCTCAACGAGTACGCTCCCAAGTACTACGAGAGCGCCGAAGCCGTCTGATCCTCGATCGGAACGGGCCATCGCTCGATTTCAGGAAGGGCCGCTCCCGCAAGGGGGCGGCCCTTCCTTTTACCCCCAGCCCCCGTCCCAAGCCCCCAGCCCCCCTGTGCCAGTCCAAGCGCAGCCATTCATTGTCCTGTCAGCCGCGGCGTGACAGGTTCGCGGCCATGACCCGCTCCTTGCGCACCCCGTTGATCCCGCTCGCCCTCCTCGCGCTGCCGCTGGCGGTGGGCGGCTGCGTCAGCACCGTGGGCGCAGTGGTGACGGCACCGGTGCGCATTGCCGGGTCGGCGGTCGACATGGCCACCACCAGCCAGTCCGAGGCCGACGAGAAACGCGGCCGCGCCATGCGCAAGCGGGACGAGAAGCTTGGCAAGCTGCAGCGCCAGTACCAGCGCCACCTCAAGGACTGTGATCGCGGCGACCGCGATGCCTGCACCAAGGCCCGCGACGACTACGCCGAAATCCAGTATCTGACCCCAGCCGCCACACCGCGCATCACGCCGCCGCGTTGACCGGATTCAGGCCGCGGCGCGGCGCAGGCGGTCGTTGATCGCGGCACCGATTCCGCCTTCCGGCACCGGAGCCACCGCGATACGCGAGAAATCGGCGGCGGCGCCTTCGTGCAGCAGCGCATAGAGCCGCGAGGCCGCTTCGGCGAGGTCGCCCGCAGGTGAGAGCGAGGCATGGCCGGCCACCGCGCCGAAACCGATGTGGAACTCGTCCGCCGCAGCCTCGCATGCGCCGAGGCGTACCGGCTTTCCCGGCGCATAGTGGCTGGCGAGTTGCCCGGGTGCCTCGATCTCCCGTGACGTCACGGCGTCGGCATCGGTTCCGAGAACCGCACGAATCCGCGACTCCGCGATCGGACCGGGGCGCAGCACCTGCCAGCGCCCATCCCCGCGCAAGGCCACGATCGTCGATTCCACCCCCGCCTCGCAGGCCCCGCCGTCCACCACCGCGTCGACCCGCTCGCCCAGCGAGGCGACGACGTGTTCTGCGGTTGTCGGACTCACCCCGCCGCTGCGGTTGGCGGACGGTGCCGCCAGCGCCAGTCCGGCCTGGGCGATGATGTCGCGCATCACCGGATGCGCGGGGCAGCGCAGCGCCACGGTCGGCAATCCGGCGGTCACGGCGGGCGCGATCTCGGCGCCTTCGGCGAGCGGCAGCACCATGGTCAGCGCGCCGGGCCAGAATGCGGCGGCAAGTGCCTCGGCACGGTCGTCGAACCGGGCGATCCGCCGCGCGCAAGCAAGGTCGGCGACATGGACAATCAGCGGATTGAAACTCGGCCGCCCCTTGGCCCGGTAGATCGCGGCAACCGAATCGTCGCGGTCGGCCCTGGCGGCCAGGCCGTAGACGGTCTCGGTCGGAATCGCGACAAGCCCATTCGCGCGCAGCAGTTCGGCGGCGCGGGCAATCCCGGCGGAATCGGCGGCGAGGCGTTCGGGTCGACTGGTGCGCTCCATGCCCCGGCGCTATAGCGCGTCGCGAGGAAAGCCAAGGAAAACCGCGAAAATGAGCTTTAATCCCCCCAGCATCGATCAGGTTCTTGCCCTGCGCGTCAACGCCGGGCTCGACGCGCTTGCCGAAACCGAGCGCTTTGCCGCCGCCAGCCCCGACGTGGTCGAAGCCGTGGTCGAAGGCGCCGGACAGTTCGCGGCTGGCGAATGGGCCCCGCTCAATCGCCTGGGGGACAGCGAAGGCGCCCGCCTCGTCGATGGCAAGGTGGTGCTGCCGCAAGGCTTCGCCAAGGCGTACAGCGACTTCGTGGAAGCGGGATGGAATGCGATTTCCGCACCGGAGGAATTCGGCGGACAGGCCCTGCCCCAGTCGCTCGCGGTTGCCGTGCTGGAATCCATGGGCACCGCCAACATGGCCTTCTCGCTGCTGCCGATGCTGACCGTGGGCGCCATCGAGGCGCTGATTCACCACGGCAGCGAAAGCCAGCAGGCCCGGTACCTGGCGAAGATCGTCAGCGGCGAATGGTCCGGCACGATGAATCTCACCGAACCGCAGGCCGGTTCCGACGTCGGCGCGCTGCGCAGCACCGCCGTGCCGGTCACCGAAGGCCCGCACACCGGCAAGTACCGCATTGCCGGGCAGAAGATCTTCATCACCTGGGGCGAGCATGACCTTGCCGAAAACATCGTCCACCTCGTGCTGGCCCGCACGCCCGGCGCCCCCGCGGGATCACGCGGGATCTCGCTTTTCGTGGTGCCCAAGTACCATGTCGAGGCCGACGGCACGCCCGGCGCGCGCAACGACCTCAAGGTCGTCAGCCTCGAACACAAGCTCGGCATCCACGCCTCGCCGACTTGCGTGATGAGTTACGGCGACAACGGCGAATGTATCGGCGAACTGGTCGGCGCGGAAAACGAGGGCCTGCGCTGCATGTTCACGATGATGAACAACGCCCGCATCAATGTCGGCGCGCAAGGCGTGCAGATCGCCGAGCGGGCGATGCAGCAGGCGATGGCCTACGCGAACGACCGCGTGCAGTCCGCCCGCGCCGGGTCGGCCGACAAGGCCCCCGTCGCCATCGTCGAGCATCCCGACGTGCGCCGCACCCTGCTGCGCATGCGCGCGCTGACCGAAGGCGGCCGCGCCCTGCTCTACTACGCCACCGGCCAACTCGATCGTGGCGGCATGGGGGATAGTGCCGCCCAGCAGCGCGCCGAACTGCTGGTGCCGCTGGTCAAGGCCTGGTGCACCGACATCGGCGTGGACGTGGCCAGCCTCGGCATCCAGGTCCACGGCGGCATGGGCTTCATCGAGGAGACCGGCGCCGCGCAGCACTACCGCGATGCCCGCATCGCCCCGATCTACGAAGGCACCAACGGCATCCAGGCCGCCGATCTCGTGACCCGCAAGCTGGGCATGGAACAGGGCGGCGTGCTGTTCGCCCTGATGGACGAGATCGCCGCCGAAGCCTCCGAAGCGCTGCAGGACCTCGCCCGCGGCTGCAAGGCCATGGCCGAACGCTTCATCGCCGGTTCGCTCGACGACCGCCTGGCCGCCAGCGTGCCCTTCCTCGAAGCCTGCGCCGTGGCGGTGGCGGGCTGGCAGCTCGAACGCCAGGTCGCGGCCCTTCCCGCGCTGGACCTCTCCGCCAGCTTCGCCAAGCGCAAGCAGGTGGTGGCCCGCTATCTTGCCCAGCACATCGTGCCCGAAGCCATGGCTGCACTCACACAGGCCGCCAAGGGCGCGGACCTGCTCTATGATCTCACCAGCGAGGAACTGACTGCGTGACCGACCAGATTGACGCCCTGACCCGTATTGCCGCCGCTCTCGAACGCCTGGCCCCGCCGCCCGCCCCGGCCGTCAACTGGCTGGCCCACCCCGCCTATGTCTGGACCGGCAGCGAAGCCCGCGCGGTGACGACTCTGGAAGCCCCCGCGCTCGCCATGCTGCGCGGCATCGATGCCCAGAAGGAACGTGTCGTCACCAATGTCGAGCGGCTCGCCCAAGGCCACGCCGCCCACGACATGCTGCTCTGGGGCTCACGCGGGATGGGCAAGTCGGCGGTGATCCGCGCCGCCATCCGCGCGGCGCAGGACCTGCATCCGGGCCGCATCGCTCTGGTGCAGGTCGCGCAGGAAGCGCTCCACGGCGTCACCGCGCTGTTTGCGCTGCTCGGCCGGGTCGACCGCCAGTTCCTCGTCTACATCGACGATCTCGGTTTCGAGGAAGGCGACGGCACCGGCCCGCGCCTGCTGCGTTCGTGGCTGGAAGGCGGCGTCGAGGCCCGTCCGGCCAATGTCCGCCTTGCCGTGACCTCGAACCGCCGCGCCATCGTCGGCCGCGCGATGAGCGAGCAGGACGATCCGATCAACACCCGCGACGTGGTGGACGACCGCCTCGCCCTGGCCGACCGCTTCGGCCTGTCGATCGGTTATCACAACTGCGACCAGCCATCCTACCTCGCGATCATCCACGGCTATGCCGAACAGTACGGGCTGGAATTCGAGGAAAGCGACGCGCTGGAATGGTCGCGTCGGCGCGGGGCCCGCTCGGGGCGCGTGGCCTGGCAATATGTCACCGAACTGGCCGGGCGCATGGGCAAGGTCGTCTGAACCAAAAACGGGGGGCCGATGGCCCCCCGTTCTCGTTTCCACGCAGGTCTGCCCGTCAGGGCAGCAGGCGGTCCGGTCCCTTCTTGAAACCGGCGATCGTATCGACACCCGGAACCGTGGGATCCTTCAGTTCCTTGAGCGGCTTCATGTGCTCGGTCTCCACCGCCGTGATCGCGGCGGCCGGCTTGGCCCCCGGCGCATTGACGCGCCAGATCATGCCCGCCGTATCGTCGCTGACCAGCAGGCTGCCGGTCTTGTCGAAGGCCAGCCAGGTCGGGCGGCCACGCGTATGCGAAGCGTCCTTGAGGAAGCCCGAGAGCACCGGAATCGGCTTCACGTCCCGGGGATTGCCGTTCTTGTCGAAGGGCACGAAGACCACGTCGTAGCCCACCGCCGGGCGGCGGTTCCACGAACCGTGGCGCGCCACGAAGGCACCGTTGGCATACTTGTCGCCCAGCACGATGCCGCCCTTGGCAAAGACCATGCCCAGCACGGCCGCATGGGCCCCCATCGCGTATTCGGGCTTGCGGGTATATTCGAGCATGTAGGTCTGCATCGGCCACTGGACGCGGTCGTCGAAAGTCGTCTTCCAGTAGATCCACGGCCAGCCATACTGCGAGCCGACCGGCACGCTGGTCAGATAGTCCGGCACCAGATCGGGGCCGAGCATGTCACGCTCCTGCACGGTGGCCCAGAGTTCCCCGGTCGAGGGATTCCAGCCCATGCCGTTGGGATTGCGCATACCGGCCGCGAACTGGCGGACCTTGGCGGTCGCGACGTCGATCTCCCAGATCGCCGCGCGGCCCGATTCCGCTTCCATGCCGTTGTCGGCGATATTGGTGGCTGACCCCACCGCGACATAGAGATGCTCGCCGTCCTCGCTCATGAGCAGGTTGCGCATCCAGTGATTGCCGGCAGCCGGCAGGTCCATCATCTTGCGCAGCGGCTTGCCGACCAGCTTGGTCTCGCCGGGCGTGAATGCGAATTCAAGCACGGCATCGTGGTTGGCGATGTAGAGCTTGCCGTCACGATAGGCCATGCCCGAGGGCGAATGCATGTCCGCGGTGCGGAAGTCCGAACGGGTTTCCGCCTTGCCGTCGCCATCGGCATCGCGCAGCAGCACGATCTTGTCCGGCGATGGTACGTCGGCGCCGACCTGGCTGAACATCCAGCCCATGACCATGCCGGTGAGGCCGCCCGGCTTGTTGCCGGCAGGCGCATTGGCTTCGGCCACCAGCACGTCGCCATTGGGCAGGGTGAGCATCGTGCGGGGATGGTCCAGGCCTTCGGCGAAGCGGCTGACGGCCAGCCCCGGCGCCGCCGTGGGCTTCTCGCCCTGGGCCCAGCCCACCGTGCTCACCAGCTTGACGCTGGGAATGGTCTGCGGATCGGCCTCGACCAGCTTCGGGTCCTTGCCCGTCGTCGCATCGAGCGGCAGGTCGGACGTGTTGGAATACTGCGCCCAGGCAATCACCCCGACAATGGCGAGGACGATCAGCAGCAGGACGACGGCGACTTTGATGAGTATCGAGCGCATGCCGCATGGAATAAGCGCGCACCGGCTAGGCGGCAACAAGGACTTGGAGTAACCCCTCCGCCATGTACGACTTCGCACCCAAGGGCGACACGCCCAAGCCCGAACTCTATGGCGAACTTGTCGAGGCCGCGCAGGCGCTGATCGCCGGCGAGCCCGACCCGGTTGCCAACATGGCCAACCTCGCCGCGCTGCTCTGGCAGTACCTGCCCGACCTCAACTGGTCCGGCTTCTACCGCAACGTCGCAGACGAACTGGTGCTGGGGCCCTTCATCGGCAAGCCCGCCTGCATCCGCATCCCCTTCGGCCAGGGCGTCTGCGGCACGGCGGCACAAAGCGGCGAGATCCAGGTCGTGCCCGACGTCCACGCCTTCCCCGGCCATATCGCCTGCGATGCGGCAAGCCGTTCGGAACTGGTGGTGCCGGTGCTGCGTGAGGGCAAGGTGATCGCGGTGATCGACCTCGACAGCCCCCTGCCCGGCCGTTTCGACGACGAGGATGCTGCGGGGATCGAGCGCTTCGCGGCGGCAGTTGCCGGGGCGATTTAATTCAGTTCTGTCAAGAATTTAAGAATAACGCAGGGGAGCCCATCGGCGAAGCTCGGGATAGACTTCGCCCCCCTGCCCCCCCAATTCTGTCTCCGTCGCCGCCTCGCCTGACCGATGCGCACTCATTGCGGAAACTGGCCGCCCCCAGTGCATTCAACGACTCAAACGCTGCAGTTCAAGCTCAACCAATCGTGCGAGACGCGACGAAGACGGTAACGGGGTCTGGGGCCCATGGCCCCAGAATCATCCCCTTTTCTTAAATGGCTCCGCCCGTCAGACGCTGACACACCAGATCGAGCTGATCGAGCGTCGCATACCGGATCGTCACCGTCCCCGACTTGGGATCGGCATCCGCGCTGATCTTCACCGGCATGCCGAGGAATTCCTCGAGGTGGTTCTGCACGGCGGCGATGTCGGCATCTTCCGTCGCGTTGCGGGCCGTACGCGCCCGGCGCGGTGCCACATCACCGCGCAGCTTCTTGCGCACCAGCTTCTCGACATCGCGCACCGACATCTGCTTGCCGATCGCGGCCTCGGCGATTTCCTCGGCATCGTCGCAGCCAATCAGCGCACGCGCGTGCCCCATCGACAGGCTGCCGTTCTCGACCTTGGCGATCACGCCGTCGGGCAGTGCCAGCAGGCGCTGGAAGTTGGCGATATGGCTACGGCTCTTGTCGACCATGCGGGCGATCTCGGCCTGGGTCATGCCCTCGAATTCGGCCAGGCGGTTATAGGCGCGCGCCTCTTCGATGGGATTGAGATCCTCGCGCTGGAGGTTCTCGATCAGCGCCAGCGCCATGACCTCACGCTCGGTGAGCTCGCGCACCAGCGCCGGAATCTCGTGCAGCTGCGCCTTTTGCGCGGCGCGCCAGCGGCGTTCACCGGCAACCAGCTGATAGCCGCCCCGCGGCATCGGCCGCACGATGATCGGCTGAATGACCCCGCGATGCGCGATCGAGGCGGCAAGTTCCTCCAGCGCTTCCTCGTCGAAGATCCGGCGCGGCTGATCGGGATGCGGGGTGATGTCGGAAATCGCCAGAACCGCAAGACCGCCCGCGCGCGTCGACGGCGCACCGGTGCTTTCTCCACCGGCGGAGAGCGGCTCCTCGCGCCGGGTTTCACCGAGCAACGCCCCCAGGCCGCGCCCCAGCCCCTTGGGCTTCTGGCGTACCGGCGATGGCTTTTCCGCAGCTACAGCGTCCTGCTGGGGGACGCCGACAATGGATTCTTCGCTCATGCCGCTTTCCTCTTCTCGGGCAGTCGGGTGATCAGTTCGCGGGCAAGCGCCATGTAGGCGCGGCTGCCTGCGCAGGTGTGGTCATAGATAAGAGCCGGCACGCCGTGGCTCGGCGCTTCCGACAGGCGCACGTTGCGCGGGATCGTGGTTTCGAACACCAGCGATCCCAGCACCGAACGCACGTCTTCGGAGACCTGGTCGGTCAGGCGGTTGCGGCGGTCGAACATGGTCAGCGCGATGCCGATGATACCGAGATCGGGATTGAACCGCTGCTGCACCCGCTCGACCGTCTGCAGAAGCTGGCTGAGGCCTTCGAGCGCAAAGAACTCGCACTGCAGCGGCACCAGCAAGGTATCCGCCGCCGTCAGCGCGTTGAGCGTCAGCAGGCCCAGCGAGGGCGGGCAATCGATCAGGCAGACGTCGTAGCCCAGATCGGGGCGCAGCTGCGTGCGCAGGCGATTGGCGCGGTCCTCGGCGTTGACCAGTTCGATCTCGGCGCCCGAAAGGTCCACCGTCGCCGGCAACAGGTCGAGGCCGGGAATCTTGGTTTCCATCACGCATTCGGCAACCCGGGCGCGATCGACCAGCACGTCATAGGACGAGGCGGTTCGTTCCGCTGCGGAAATGCCGATCCCGGTCGAGGCATTGCCTTGCGGGTCGAGGTCGATCAGCAGCGTTTTCCAGCCAGTGGCGGCGAGCGCGGTAGCGATGTTGATCGCCGTCGTGGTCTTTCCGACACCGCCCTTCTGGTTGGCAATCGCGATACGGATCACTTGGTCTTACCCTTCCCGCCGGCCAGCGTGCCGACAATGATGCCCGCTTGCGGATCCGTCAGGGACTGTTCCACGTGGAACACATGCCGCCATTTGCGAAGGTCATCCAATTCTTGCTGTGCGGACCGCCCTTTGGGCAACAGCCAGACCGTGTCGCTTGTGGAAAACCGCGAGGATAAGGTGAGGAGTTTTTCCAGCGGTGCAAAAGCGCGCGCCGAGATCACGCGCGCCTCACGTGTTTCTACCAGTTCCAGACGCTGACCAAGCACCCTCGCCTTGTCGAGCCCCATCGCCAGTCGGGCGCGATCGAGCCACTCGATTCGGCGCGCCCGCGATTCGACCATCAGCACGTCACACTCGGGACGCAGCGCCGCGATCACCAGACCGGGGAAACCCGCGCCGGTGCCAAGGTCCATCCAGGGCGAGGATGTTCCACGTGGAACATGCGGGAGCAGCTGGGCACTGTCGACGATATGCCGCAGCCAGACCTGATCGAGACTGGCCGCCGAAACCAGATTCTGCCGGGTGTTCTCTTCAGCCAGCATGCGGACCAGAATCTCCAGCCGCTCCTGCGCGGCCTGGTCGTATTCGGGCAGAGCGCGCAGCCAGTCGCGCGCTTCGTCTTCAGTGGAAATCACGCTGCTTCCTTGCGGGCATGGACAAGCAGCGCCGCAAGCGCTGCGGGAGTGATACCGGGAATCCGACCGGCGGCGGCGAGCGTTTCCGGTCGCACCCTGGTCAATCGCTCGACCATCTCACGCGAGAGGCCGGGAATCTCGGCATAGGGAAAATCGTCGGGGAGCGGCAGGGACTCGCTCGCGCGCAGATCGCGCAGTTCGCGTTCCTGCCGATCAAGATAAGGCGCATAGGCCGCATCTTCGGCCAGTTCTTCCGCCAGCGCGGAATCGGCGAGATGCTCGCTGGCGATCCATGGCGAGAGTCCCGCCAGATCGACACCGCCAAACCGCAGCCACTCCCGGATAGGGAGACGGCCTGCGTCGGCGCGCACAGGAAGCCCAGCCTGCGCCATCTCGGCGGACGCCACCGGCACGTCGAAAGCCGCTTCCAGTTCCGCACGCGCTTCCAATCGGCGCGCGAACCATTCCCGTCGAGCCGGACCGACCGCACCCGCGTCGATAGCCAGCGGAGTCAGCCGCGTGGTCGCATTGTTCGCGCGAAGGCGCAGACGGTACTCGGCACGCGCGGTGAGCATGCGATAGGGCTCACTCACGCCGTGCAGGGTGAGATCGTCGATCATCACCGCCATGTAGCTGTTGGCCCGGTCCAGCGGAGCGGGCTCCCGGCCCAGTACCGCAGCAGCCGCATGCATGCCGGCGACCAGCCCTTGCGCGGCGGCTTCCTCGTATCCGGTCGTGCCATTGATCTGCCCGGCACAATAGAGTCCGGCCATCTCGCGCAGTTCCAGACTCGTGCGCAGCGCACGCGGATCGATGTGATCGTACTCGACCGCATAACCCGGCACGACCATCTCGACACGCTCCAGCCCTTCCATCGTCCGCAGCATGTCCAGCTGGACGTCGGCGGGCAGCGAGGTGCTCACGCCGTTCGGATAGACCAGCGGATTGTCGAGGCCCTCGGGCTCAAGGAAAATCTGGTGTCCGTCACGGTCGGCAAAGCGGTGAATCTTGTCTTCGATCGAAGGGCAATAACGCGGCCCCTGCGCCCCGATCGCGCCCGAGAACAGCGGCGAGCGATGGAGGTTGGAGCGGATCACCTCATGCGTGCGCGGGTTCGTCCGCGTGATGGCACAGAACACCTGCGGCACTTCGCGGCGCTGCCCCATGGCCGACATCGTCCAGGGCTCGACATCGGAGGGCTGCTCGCCCAGCCGCGCCCAATCGATGGTGCGGCCGTCGAGACGCGGCGGGGTGCCGGTCTTGAGACGGGCCATCGGCAGCTTGGCTTCGCGCAATTGCGCCGCCAGCTTCTGCGCCGAGCTTTCGCCGATCCGGCCGCCGATCATGCGTTCCTCGCCCCGGAACAGAGTCCCGCCCAGGAACGTGCCGGTGCAGAGCACGACCGCGCGCGCATCGAGGCGAGAGCCATCGGCCAGATCGATGCCGACCACCCTGCCCTGCTCCATCACCAGCGCGGCGGCTTCGCCCGCAACCAGAGTCAGATCGCCCTGCTCTTTCAGCATGCGATGGATCGCCGCCTTGAACAGCTTGCGGTCGGCCTGGACACGCGGGCCCTGCACCGCGCTGCCCTTCGAGCGATTAAGCATGCGATAGTGAATCGCCGCCGCATCGGCGGCCCGGCCGATGAGTCCGTCAAAGGCATCGACCTCGCGCACGAGGTGGCCCTTGCCCAATCCGCCGATGGCGGGATTGCAGCTCATGGCGCCCACGGCGTCGATGTCGAAGCTGACAAGCGCCACGCGCGCGCCCATGCGGGCGGCCACGGCCGCCGCCTCGCAGCCGGCATGGCCGCCGCCGATCACGATCACGTCGAAGGAATGCATCCGACGCGCTTACTCGAAAGCGTGAATCGCGTCAAAGGTGTGTTCCACGTGGAACACACTCTATTCACTTGCCGATGCAGAACCGTCCGAACAGGGCATCGAGCATATCCTCGGTGGTCGCCCGGCCGATCAGCGCATCGAACGCCACACGCGCAAGACGCAGCGCCTCGGCCACCAGCAGCGGATCACTCTCCCGTCCCGCTGCGGCCAGTGCCCTTTCCGCTTCGCCGACAAGAGCATGCTGACGCGCATTCAAAGCCGCGTCGCCCGGACGCGGCATCGCCCCCCGCGCCGTCTCGATAAGATCGCGGCGCAGGCCGTCCATGCCCTCACCGGTCACCGCCGAGATCCGGTGGCGCGCCTCGGCCTTGTGTTCCACGTGGAACACATCGGCCTGCGCCGCGATCTCCCACGACGCTTCCGGCCCCTCACCTTCCGGGCCAAGCCAGAGTACGAGATCCGCCCGGTCCAGCGCATCGCGGGCGCGCGAGATGCCGATGGCCTCGATCACGTCACCGGTCTCGTCCCGCAGCCCGGCCGTATCCCCGAACAGGAACGGCACGCCGCCAATCGAGACGGCGCGCGTCAGCACATCGCGTGTGGTCCCGGCGAGCGGAGACGTGATCGCCGCCTCATCCTCGACCAGCGCATTGAACAGCGTGCTCTTGCCGGCATTGGGCGGTCCCGCCAGAACCACCCGGTAGCCCTCGCGCAGCGCCTCGGCACGCGGACGGTCGAGCCAGTCCGCAAGCTCTTCGCGCAGATCGACAAGCTGGGCGATGAAGTCCGCAGGCAGATCGGCAACATCATCCTCGTCGCCAAAGTCGAGCACTGCCTCGACCGAAGCCGAAGCCTTCAGCACCCGGTCGCGCCACTGCTCGACCTGCCGTGAGAAGGCACCGCCCGCCATCGCCAGCGCCGAACGACGCTGCAGTTCGGTTTCGGCGGAGAGCAGGTCCGCCAGCCCTTCGGCCTCGGCGAGATCGATCCGGCCGTTGGCAAAGGCGCGGCGGGTGAATTCCCCGGGAGTTGCGCGGCGCAACTTCGGCAACCGGGCCAGTTCCGCCTCGACGGCGTTGACCACCGCCCTGCCCCCATGAAGATGGAACTCGGCCAGGTCCTCGCCGGTGGCTGTCGCCGGTCCCGGGAACCACAGCACCAGTGCCTGATCGAGAACCGCCCCTTCGCGATCGCGCAGCACGCGGTAGCGCGCCCGGCGCGGTTCGGGCAGCGAACCCGCCAGAGCGCAAAGCGCTGCCCCGGCCTCGGGGCCGCTCACACGAATGATGGCAATGGCAGCCGGCGGCGCACCGCTCGACAAGGCAAAGATGGTGGAGGCGGAAACGGTCTCAGACATGGACCCCGCCTAGCCCGAGCGGGTCCGCCCGTGAAGGCTCAGTTGTCCTTCTTGGGCTTGCCGCCTTGCGGATTGAGCACGCCGCTCAGCGCCATGGCCGCACCGCTTTCCATCAGCTGCTGGAACAGCTTCAGCCCGAATTCGCCCATCGGCGCGACCTGCTTGGTCAGTTCCTGAAGCTGATCGACGCTGCCGACACCCTGCATCGCCTTGCTGAGCGCATCGACATAGACCTCGTTGGCCTTGGTCACATCGGGCAGGCCAAGGAAGCGGCGGGCCTCTTCGGGCGAGCATTCTACCTCGACATTGACCTTCATCACCGCGCTCCCGCTTGGAATTTCTGTATCATAGCTGGCACAGTGCGCTGGCAAAGTCCATCGCCCGGGCCTACCTCCGACAAACGGTTCCAAAGACCCGAAGGTTCTCAGGAGACTCCCCATGACCAACACCGAAATCCCCACGCTCGACGGCGAGGGCCTGATTCCCGCTTACGTCGCCCGCCCCGAAGGCACCCCGCGGGGCGCAATCATCGTCCAGCAGGAGATCTTCGGCGTCGATGCCGGTATTCGCCAGAAGGCCGATGGCTGGGCCGCCAAGGGTTATCTCGCGGTCGCGCCCGACAGCTTCTGGCGCCAGAAGCCCGGCGTCGAACTCAGCCCTTATGACGAAGGCGAGTTCAAGCAGGCGATCGACTACATGATGGGCCATGACTTCGATCTCGGCATTCGCGATCTCGAAGCGGTGATTCACTGGATCCGCCGGGAACAGGATGTCGCCAAGGTCGGCCTCGTCGGCTTCTGCATGGGCGGCCGCATCGCCTACATGGTCGCCGCGCGTACCGACATCGATGCCTCGGTCGGGTACTACGGCGTGATGATCGACCAGATGCTCAACGAGAAGCACGCGATCGCCCGCCCGCTGATGCTGCACATTCCCACCGCCGACCACTTTGTCGACGCCGCCGCGCAGAAGGCGATCCACGAGGGGCTCGATGACCATGCCCGCGTCACCCTCTGGGACTACGAAGGCCTCGACCACGGCTTCGCCGCCGAGATCGGCGCCCGCCGCGACGAAGCCGGCGCCGCGCTTGCCGATGGCCGGACCGAGGCGTTCTTCGCGGAGCATATCGGCTAAACGACGATGACCCTTGCCCCGCGCTACGCCGTCCCGCTCGCGGTCGTGTCTCTCACGGCCGCCTGCTGGTTCCTTCCATGGTGGCGCGGGGCCTTGTGGCTCATGGTGCCGATCCTGCTGCTGACCCTCTGGGACTTCGTGCAGGGCCGCCACGCATTACGACGCAACTATCCGCTCATCGCCCGCATGCGATGGCTCTTCGAAGACCTGCGCCCCTACTTGCGCGCCTATATCGTCGAGGGTGACCGCGAAGGCCGCCCCTTCACCGTCGAGGAACGCAGCCTCGTCTATGCCCGCTCGAAGGGCGAGAACGACTCGCACCCGATGGGTACCGAGCTGGACGTCTATTCCGACGAATACGAATGGCTCGGCCATTCGATCGCCCCGAACGAGAACGCCGCCAGGGACTGGCGCGTGAAGATCGGCGGCGAGCATTGCAGCAAGCCTTACGAAAGCGCCCTGCTCAACATCTCGGCGATGAGCTTCGGCTCGCTCTCCGCCAATGCGATCGAGGCGCTCAACAAGGGTGCGGCGCTCGGCGGCTTCGCGCATGATACCGGCGAAGGGTCGATCAGCCCCTATCACCGCACCTACGGAGGCGATCTGATCTGGGAACTGGGCAGCGGCTATTTCGGCTGCCGCCACAAGGACGGCACCTTCGATCCCGACCTCTTTGCCCGGCAGGCGCAGAGCGATCAGGTGAAGATGGTCGAGATCAAGCTCAGCCAGGGTGCCAAGCCCGGCCATGGCGGTGTCCTGCCCGGCCCCAAGGTCACGCAGGAAATCGCCGAGACACGCAAGGTGGAGGCGGGCAAGGACTGCCTCTCCCCGGCCGCGCATTCGGCCTTCTCGACACCGATCGAACTGCTCGAATGGATCGTGCAACTGCGCACCCTGTCGGGCGGCAAGCCCGCCGGCATGAAACTCTGTGTCGGCCAGCCGCACGAGATCATGGCCATGGTAAAGGCGATGATCGAAACCGGAATCACCCCGGACTTCATCGTGGTCGACGGCGCCGAGGGCGGCACCGGCGCGGCGCCGCAGGAACTGACCGACAATGTCGGCATGCCGCTGCGGGAAGGGTTGATGCTGGTGCGCAATGCTCTGGTCGGCGCCAACCTGAAGGACCGGGTGCGGATCGGTGCATCGGGCAAGATTCATTCCGGCGCCGGCATGGCCCGCGCCTTCGCGCTGGGCGCCGACTGGTGCAACGCCGCGCGCGGGTTCATGTTTGCGCTGGGCTGCGTGCAATCGATGAAGTGCCATACCGGCGCCTGCCCGACCGGGGTCGCCACCCAGTCGTTCTGGCGCCAGCGCGGCCTGGTGGTCGAGGACAAGGCCGAACGCGTGGCCCGGTTCCAGAAGGAGACGCTCAAAGCCCTGCGCGAGATCGTTGTCTCGATGGGTTACGACAGCCCCTGGGACCTCAACCAGCACGACATGTACCAGCGCATAGACAGTGCCAAGGCCGGTCCGCTCGACGAGGTCTATCCCTTTCTCAAGCCCGGCGAGCTGCTCGCCGATCCCGACTCCACGCCTTACGCACGCGCGTGGAAGGTGGCGCGGGCGGATACCTTCCGCCGCGTGTTCTGAAGGACCCAAATCGGATGACTACCGGATACCGCATGATCGCCCGCCGGCATGGCGGCCCCGACGTGATCGAACGCGAAGACTTCACCGTGCCCTCGCCCGGCATCGGCGAGATCGTCATCGAGACCGAAGCCGTCGGCCTCAACTTCATCGATACGTATTACCGCAAGGGGCTCTATCCCGATCCCCTGCCGATCAGCCTCGGCTCCGAAAGCGTCGGGCGGATCATCGCGCTGGGCGAGGGTGTTTCCGGATTCGCCATCGGGGAGCGTATCGGCACCACCAGCGCCGGGGGCGCCTATGCCACGCACCGGCTGCTTCAGGCGGACAAGGCCATGCGCATCCCGGAAGGAATCGCGCCCGAGATTGCCGCTGCCGTCATGCTCAAGGGCCTGACGGCCTGTTATCTTGCCGAAGATACCTTCCCCGCCGCCGCCGGCCATGTCGCGCTGGTCCATTCGGCCGCGGGCGGTGTCGGCTCGCTGCTGGTGCCCTGGCTGCTTGACAAGGGCGTGACCGTGATCGCCCATAGCGGTTCGCCGCAAAAGGCCGCAGGGGTACCCGGCGAGCATTCGCTGTCCTGCGATTTCAATGATTTGCCTGAGAAGATCCGCAAGATCACGTCCGGTGCGATGTGCCATGTCGTCTACGACGGGGTCGGCGCGTCTTCGTGGAACGCCTCGATCGCCTCGCTGCGCCGGCGCGGGCTCATGGTGACCTATGGCAATGCCTCCGGCCCGGTACCGCCGCTGCCCCCGCTCGACCTGATGCGCGCCGGTTCGCTCTATCTCACCCGCCCGACGCTCGCCGATTATGTCGCCACGCCCGAGGAACTGGCGGGAAGCGCGAAAAAGCTGTTCGACCGGATCGCCAATGGCGTCCTTTCGCCCAGGATCGGGCAGACCTTCCGGCTCGAGCATGCCGCCGAGGCCCACCGGGCCCTGGAATCCCGGGCGACGACAGGGTCCACGGTCCTGGTTCCCTGAACACCAAAAAGGGCCCGGGAGTCTGGCTCCCGGGCCCTTTTCTGTTTCTCGTCACATCAGGGTGATGATGCCCAGCTGTGGATCGATCCAGCCTTCGTAGATCATCTTCACCGCCACGTAGAGGATCACCACCAGACCGATCCAGGCAATCCAGCGATAACGCTCGATGTACCGGGCGATGAAATTCGCCGCGACGCCCATCAGCGCCACCGCCACGATCAGGCCGACGATCAGGATTCCCGGATGATCGCGCGCCGCCCCTGCCACGCCCAGCACGTTGTCGATCGACATCGAGATGTCGGCCACGGCAACGGAAATCGCCGCTCCGGCAAAACTCTTGGCCGGATTGACGCCGGAATGCTCGTCTCCCTCGATCTCGGGAGAACCCGGCGAATGCTCACCGCCCCGGATCTCGCGGAACATCTTCCACGCCACCCACAAGAGCAGCAGCCCGCCCGCAAAGACCAGGCCGACGATGCCCAGCAGCCAGGTCACCACCAGCGCGAAGCCGATGCGCATGACCAGCGCCGCGATCACGCCGATGGCGATGACCTTCTTGCGCTGCTCGGCCGGCAGTCCCGCGGCCAGGGCGCCGACGACAATGGCATTGTCGCCCGCCAGCACCACGTCGATCATCAGCACCTGCAGGAACGCCGACATGGCTGCCGGCGTCCCCAGGTTCGAGAAATCGGTGACGATATGGTGCCAGATCTCCGCCGGACCGCCCATCGCGGCGGTCGCGGCGGTCGCGGCAAAAGTATCGAGAATGCTCACGCCCCCGATCCCCGCTTACTGGTTCATCGTCGAGAAGAAGTCCTCGTTGGTCTTGGAGTCCTTCATCTTGTCGAGCAGGAACTCCATCGCATCGACCGTGCCCATCTGCATGAGGATACGGCGCAGGACCCACATCTTGGTGAGCTGGTCCTTGGGAACCAGCAGTTCTTCCTTGCGGGTGCCCGACTTGCCGACGTCGAGCGCCGGGAAGATGCGCTTGTCCGCCACCTTGCGGTCGAGGACGATTTCCGAGTTGCCGGTGCCCTTGAACTCTTCGAAGATGACTTCGTCCATGCGGCTGCCGGTGTCGATCAGCGCGGTGGCGATGATCGAGAGCGAACCGCCTTCCTCGATGTTGCGCGCGGCGCCGAAGAAGCGCTTGGGGCGCTGCAGGGCGTTGGCGTCGACACCGCCGGTCAGCACCTTGCCCGAGCTGGGCACCACGGTGTTGTAGGCGCGGCCGAGACGGGTGATCGAGTCCAGCAGGATCACGACGTCACGCTTGTGTTCCACGAGGCGCTTCGCCTTCTCGATCACCATTTCGGCGACCTGGACGTGGCGCTGGGCAGGTTCGTCGAAGGTCGAGGAGATCACCTCGCCCTTCACGCTGCGCTGCATGTCGGTGACTTCTTCCGGGCGCTCGTCGACGAGCAGCACCAGCAGGAAGACTTCCGGATGGTTGTCGGTGATGGCCTTGGCGATGTTCTGCAGCAGCACGGTCTTGCCGGTGCGCGGCGGCGCCACGATCAGGGCGCGCTGGCCCTTGCCCTGCGGGCTGATGAGATCGATCACGCGGGCCGACTTGTCCTTGACCGTCGGGTCCGAGGTGTCGAGCTTCAGGCGCTGGTCGGGATAGAGCGGCGTCAGGTTGTCGAAGTTGACGCGGTGGCGCACCACGTCGGGATTGTCGAAGTTGACGCTGATGAGCTTGGTGATCGCGAAATAGCGCTCGCCGTCCTTGGGGGCGCGGATTTCGCCTTCGACGGTGTCCCCCGTGCGCAGGCCCCATTTGCGGACCTGGTTGGGCGAGACGTAGATGTCGTCGGGACCGGCAAGGTAGTTCGCCTCGGGGCTGCGCAGGAAGCCGAAGCCGTCCGGCAGCACTTCGATCGTGCCCTGCCCGATGATTTCCTCACCGTCCTCGGCCACTTCCTTGAGAATGGCGAACATCAGGTCCTGGCGGCGCAGCGTCGACGCGCCTTCCACGCCCAGTTCCTCTGCCATTTCGACCAGTTCGGCCGACGATTTTTTCTTGAGTTCCTTGAGATGCATTTTTTCTGGTTTCCGAATGGAAATTGTATGGAGGTCGGCCGGCGGATCGGATGGGCTTGGGGAAAGCGGATCCGGGCAGGAGAATGGGCTCGCCGCCCTGTGCCGGGACAACGATCAGATAGGGATTACGCGGCTTTTGGTCAACGCGCGATCCACAGGGCGGACGGCGCCTGCGCCCAGTGGATCCTGCATGCGATGCTTCGGCTCTGGAGGGCCGGGGGGGGGCGTGCAGTCCTGGGCGGTCCCGGACGCGCGCCTGCGGGTGCGGGTCAGAAGGGTTTGACGACCGCGAGAATGACGATGACCACGGCGGCGAGGCCGGGAATCTCGTTGAGCAGGCGCAGCTGCTTGCCGGTCAGCACGCGTTCGCCCTTGGCCAGCTTCTTCGCATAGCCGACCAGCCAGCCGTGGTAGCCGGAAAGACCCAGCACGAACAGCAACTTGGCATGCAGCCAGCCCTGGCTCCAGGCGCCGATCGAGAAGGCCGTGGCCAGGCCGAAAACCCAGACCATGATCATGGAGGGGGTCAGGATGATCTTGCGCAGCTTCGCCTCGCGGTCGATCCAGCGCGCCGCTTCCGCCGAACCCGGCTCGGCTTCCTGGTGATAGACAAAATAGCGCGGCAGCATGAACAGCCCGGCCATCCAGAAGATCACGAAGATGACATGTCCGGCTTTCAGCCAGAGATAGAGCATGGAGAGCGTTTCCTGCATCGGCGCGCGGGGTCTCGTTGGAGCGGCAGTGGGACGGCGATCGCGCCCCTCCTGCACCCTCGCCCCGCGCGGTTCAAGGTGATTCCAGTGGGTTGAAGCCCTCCCGTGCGCGGAAGGGCCTTGTTCAGCGTGACCAGCCGCGCACGATGCGCAGCAGCGCCTCGACGTTCTCGATCGGCGTGAACTGGCCGATTCCGTGCCCGAGGTTAAACACGTGCGGGCGGTTGGCAAAGGCATCGAGCACGCGGCGCGCACCGGATTCCAACGCCTCGCCGCCCGAAAGCAGCAGCAGCGGATCGAGATTGCCCTGCACCGGCAGGCCTTGCGGCAATTCGCGCGCGGCCCAGACAGGGTCGATCGTCTCGTCGATTCCGACCGCGTCCACCCCGGTCTCGCGGGCATAGGCGGGCAATTTTTCGCCGGCCCCCTTGGGGAAGCCGATGATCGGAGTCCCGGGATGGCGCGCCTTGATCGCGGCGGTGATGGCGGCATTGGGCGCGATCACCCATTGCTCGAACTGGGCGGGCGAGAGCGAGCCTGCCCAGGAATCGAACAACTGCACGGCCTCAGCCCCGGCCTCGATCTGCCCACTGAGATATTCGACAGTCACCCCCACGATAGCCTGAATCACCTCTCCGAAGGCCTGAGGGTCGCGATAGGCCATGGCGCGGGTCTCATGCTGGTCCCGGCTCCCCTCGCCCGCGCACATGTACGTAGCGACCGTCCAGGGGCTTCCTGCAAAGCCGAGCATCGTCTTGTCGTCATCGAGGGCGGCGCGAACCTTGCGCACCGTCTCGTAGATCGGCGTGAGCCGTTCGGGCACCGCGGAGAGATTGCCAAGGGCGCTGTCGACCAGACGCGGAGAGAGCTTTGGGCCTTCGCCGGCAAGGAACTCGAGGTCCTGTCCCATGGCGTATGGCACGATCAGGATGTCGGAAAACAGGATGGCACCGTCGAATCCGAAGCGGCGGATCGGCTGGAGGGTAATCTCGGCGGCCGCGTCGGTATCATAGACCAGCGCGAGGAATCCGCCCTTGTCGGCGCGCAGGGCGCGATATTCGGGGAGGTAGCGACCCGCCTGGCGCATGAGCCAGATCGGGCGCTTGCCCGGGTTCGTTTTGCGCAGGGTGTCGAGAAGAAGGCCAGGCATCGAGATTCAGGTCCAGTCCAAAAAAATAAGATTCTTAAAAGGATGATAGAGTCTGTTGGTCCTGTGGATATCGGGGACGGCTGAACCCTGCCCGATTTATCCCGGGCTGAACAGGTTCAAGAGTCATCCGCGACTCTCCGTAGAGTCTGAGTCAAAGATTCTTTATCCCGGTTTCCCACAGGCTGTGGGCCGGTTTTGAATCTTGTTTAAGACTCACCCCATTGAATCGGTTCAACGGGGAGGAAAACCGCCTCCCGAGTTGTCACCGTATCCATCCCGTGGTTTATGCCGGGACATATCCACAGAGCCCCTGTGGGCCCCCTGAAAACCCCGAAAAAGGCCGAAAATGGCGCGTTTCCACCTCCACCTTCTCTCGGATTCCACCGGCGAAACGCTGGAAATGATCGCCAAGGCCGCGCTCGCCCAGTTCGACGATTCCGACGTCCTGCGGCACTTCTGGCCGATGGTGCGTTCGCAGCAGCACCTCGACAGGATCATGGGCGAGATCGCCGCCAATCCCGGCCTGGTCTTTTTCACGCTGGTCAACGAGGAAACCCGTGGGCGGCTGGAGGAACGCTGCCAGCAACTCGGCCTGCCCGCGATCGCGGTGCTCGACGGGGTGACCGACGCGCTCGAGGCCCTGCTCGGGCAGGAAGCCAAGGGCCGCCCGGGGCGCCAGCACCGGCTCGACGACGCCTACTTCGCGCGGGTCGACGCGATCCAGTTCACCATTGCCCATGACGACGGCATCGCCTGGGAAGACTGGGAAGAGGCCGACATCGTGCTGGCCGGGGTATCGCGCACCAGCAAGACGCCGACCTCGATCTACCTCGCCAATCGCGGCTACAAGGTCGCGAATATCCCCATTGTCGTGGAAAGCCCGCCGCCGCCGCTGCTCTATGGCCTCAAGCGGCCGCTGGTCGTCGGCCTCACCACCGCGCCCGAGCGCCTGATCCAGATCCGCCGCAACCGCCTGCTCTCGCTCAGCCAGTCGCCCGACACCGATTACGTGAAGACCGATAGGGTCGAGGACGAGTTGAAGTATGCCCGGCGCATGTTCGCGGACAATTCCTGGCCGGTGATCGACGTGACTCGCCGCTCGATCGAGGAAACCGCGGCGGCAATCATCAATATCTACAACGAACGGAAGGCCGAGGACGCACAGGCGCGCGACATCGGCGGTCCGGTCTGATTTCCAGGAACCAGCGATGATCGTACTCGCCTCCCAGAGCGCCTCGCGCCGTGCCATGCTCGAAGCGGCCGGCATCGCCTTCCGTACCCAGCCTGCCCATGTGGATGAGCGGTGGATAGAATCGGGATTGGCGGGGGCCAGCCCGGCCGAAGTGGCGCTGGAACTGGCCAGGGCCAAGGCCCTGGCGGTATCCACTGCCCTTGCGGGGCAGTTGTCCACAGCTGCTCCCGGCGAACTCGTGCTCGGCAGCGATTCCCTGGTCGAATGCGGCGGCCGCCGGTTCGACAAACCCGCCAGCCGCGAGGCGGCGGCCGAGCATCTGCGGTTCTTCTCGGGCAAGACGCTGAATCTCCACAGCGCCGCGGCGCTGGCCCGCGGCGGCGAGATCGTCTGGGCCGAAGACGCCGTGGCGTCACTCCACGTCGTGACCCTGTCGGATCGTTTCATCGAGCATTACCTCGATGCCGAATGGCCCGAAGTGGCGGGCTGCGTCGGCGTGTTTCGCATCGAGGCGCGCGGCGTGCAGCTGTTCGAGAAGATCGAAGGCGATTATTTCACCATCCTCGGCATGCCGCTGCTGAAAGTGCAGGCGGCGCTGCGCCGTCTCGGAGAGATCGAACAATGACCGTAAGCGGGAACGCGCCGGAGCCCGGCACCCCTTATGCCGAAGTGATCGGCGATCCCATCGCCCAGTCGAAGTCGCCGGTGATCCACGGATTCTGGCTGGAGAAGCTGGGCATCGCGGCCCGCTACGAACGGTGCCTGGTCGCCGCCGAAGGGCTGGCCGACTATCTCGCCGCCCGCCGCGCCGATCCGGACTGGCGCGGCTGCAACGTGACGATGCCGCACAAGCAGGCGATCGTGCCGCTGCTCGACCGGCTCGATCCGCTGGCGGCCCGGATCGGCGCGGTCAATACCGTGGTGCGCGAGGCGGACGGCACGCTGACCGGTTACAACACCGATGCGCCGGGCTTCCTCGAACCGCTGGAATCGCGCCTTGCCGAAACGCACCTGTTCCGCATGGCGCGGGTGCTGGGCACCGGCGGCGCCTCGCGGGCGATCGTCGCGGCGCTCGCCGAGCGCGGTTTTGTGGTGGTGCTGGCCGGGCGCGACCCGGACAAGGCCCGCGCGATGCTGGACGAACTCACCGCCCAGCAGGACCATCACGCGATTCACCTCGGCCACTTCGCCGCGCCGACCGACTTTGCCTTCGACGACCGCGCGCAGTGCCTTGACCTCGTGGTCAATGCCAGCCCGCTGGGCATGACCGGGCAGGAAGCCCTGCCCTTCGACTTCACCCATGCGCCGCCGGGCAGCGTGGTCTACGACATCGTCACCAGCCCGCGCGACACGGCGTTCCTGCAGGCGGCCCGCGCGGCGGGCTTTGCCACGGTCGACGGCCTGGCGATGCTGATCGGCCAGGCCGGTGTCGCCTTCACCCACTTCTTCGGCCACGAGCCGCCGCGCGATGCGGCCAGCGACGAGGAATTGCGGCGCCGGCTGGAAGCGTGACCACCACCAGGGCTAGCGCCGCGCAAAGGCGTCCGAAGATTCTGGGCCTCACCGGCTCGATCGGCATGGGCAAGTCGACCGTGGCGGCGATGATGCGCGAACTGGGGGTCCCGGTCTTTGATGCCGATGCGGCGGTGCATGAACTGCAAGGTCCGCAAGGGGCCCTGCTCGGCGCGATCGAGGCGGCCTTTCCGGGCACCACCGGCCCGCAGGGAGTCGACCGCGCCCGGCTGGGCGCGGCGGTGTTCGGCAACCGCGAGGCGATGGCGCGACTCGAGTCGATCGTCCACCCCGCGGTCGCGGTCAAACGGCAGATTTTCCTAAGGGAAAATGCCGATGCGCCCCTAGTGGTTTTCGATATTCCCCTGCTCTACGAAAAAGGCGGCCATGAAGGGCTCGATGCCGTGGCCGTGGTCTCCGCCCCGGCCGATGTGCAGCGTGCCCGCGTGCTGGCAAGGCCCGGCATGACCGAGGAGAAATTCGAACAAATTCTGGCGCTTCAGGTGCCGGATGCGGAAAAACGCAGGCGTGCCGACCATGTCATCGACACCGGCCTGTCGCATGCAGGAACACGGGAAGAGGTGGAGCGCATCCTGGGCGCGTTGGGCCAAGCGGAATAATCGTTCCCGGGGCCTTGCGAAGCCGCCCCGGCAGGCAGATATGAGAACAGATGCGAGAGATCATCTTCGATACCGAAACCACGGGATTCGACCCCAAGAACGGGGACCGACTGGTCGAAATCGGCTGCATCGAGATGGTCAACCGGGTGCTGACCGGGCGCAGCTACCACGCCTATTTCAACCCCGAACGGTCGATGCCGGCCGAGGCCGAGGCGGTGCACGGACTGTCCGACGCCTTCCTCGCCGACAAGCCGCTGTTCGCGCAAGGCGCGCAGGACTTCCTCGACTTCATCGAGGACAGCCCGATGATCGCGCACAATGCCGCGTTCGACTTCAACTTCATCGATCACGAACTGGACCGGATCGGGCTGCCCAAGGTCGATCGTTCGCGCATGGTCGATACGGTCGCGCTCGCCAAGGTGCGCCATCCCGGCGCCAAGCTTTCGCTCGATGCGCTTTGCACGCGTTACGGAATTGATCGAAGTCATCGTACCAAACACGGCGCGCTTCTAGACGCGGAACTGCTGGCGCAGGTCTATGTCGAGCTGCGCGGCGGTCGCCAGATCGGTCTCGAACTGGGGGCCGAAACCACTGAAATCGTGGCGGAAGCCAAAGTCCTTGTGCGCAAGGACCGGCCCTTCCGCCAGCCGCGTCCCCACGCGGCTACCGAAGCGGAACTTTCTCTTCACGAGGCGTTTCTCAAGTCGGTCGATACCCCGCTCTGGGGTGAATGATATCATAGCAGAAGGAGTATTCGCTCATGGACATCCGCGTCTCTGGTCACCAGGTTGAAACTGGCGAGGCCCTGCAGATCCACACCAGCGAACGACTGACGACGATCATCGACAAGTACTTCAGCCGCGCGCTGTCGTCGCATGTCACGTTCGGTCGTGCGCCCGCCGGGGCTTTCCGCTGCGATATCATCATGCACGTGATGCAGAATCTCGTGCTGAAGGGCACTGGCCTTGCCCAGGACGCCCATGTCGCGCTCGACCAGGCATCGGAGAAGATCGACAAGCAGCTGCGCCGCTACAAGCGCCGCATCAAGGACCGCCACGAGCAGACTGCCTTTGCCGTCGCCGCCGAGGAAGCCGCCTATACGATCTTTGAAGACACGCTTGTCGAAGACGATCACGAGGCCGAGGTCGAGGACGCCCCCGTGGTCATTGCCGAGACCCGCGTCGACGTTCCCGAAGCCACGGTTTCGGACGCGGTGATGATGCTGGACCTGCGTAATACCACGGCATTGCTGTTCAAAAACGCTGGCACTGGCCGTCATAATATGGTTTACCGCCGCGGCGACGGTTCGATTGGCTGGGTCGAGCCGCACTGACGCGACCACAGCGTCTCCCGGCGCCTGCACTTCTGATCGGAGGAGAGGAAGCAGCCCCCGGTACCCCCGGGGGTTGTGGACGTTTAACCATTAGCAACCGATCTTAAATCAGAATCAGAACCGAAAATGAGCAGTCTTTTCACTCTGTTGCCCGATGCCGTGACCACGGCCAGCGCAGACACCAAGGCGTCCATCCTGAGCCGCCTTGCCGAAGTATTCCACACCGTCTACGGGCTCGACCGCGAGATGGTGCTGACCCGCATTCTCGAACGCGAGGCGCTCGGCAGCACCGGATTCGGTCGTCGAATTGCCATTCCCCATGCCCGCATGAACGGTATCACCCGTCCCGTCGCGGTGTTTATGCGGCTCGATTCTCCCGTGGAATTCGAAGCGGCCGACGGCATGCCGATCGACATCGTGTTCGGTCTGCTCTCGCCCGAAGCGGCGGGCGCTGCCCATCTCCATGCCCTTGCCGCGATCTCGCGCATGATGCGCGATGAACGTATGCACGAGGCGCTGATCGATGCGCCCGGCACCGAGGCGATCTACAGCCTCATCAGCAATGTCATCGACCGCGATGCCGCCTGAGGACTCCGAGGTCGGTTCCACAGTGTCTGGGATCGACCCCGAAGTCAGCGGAGCCGACGCCAGCGGCGCGGCCCTGCACTGGCGGGCGCTCGAAGGCCTTTATGCCTCGGCACCGATCAACGGGCTGTTCACCTCGCGGCTGGAGGTTCCCGGCGAGGGGCTGGCGCGGATCCGGTTCGATGTCGATCCTTCGTGCTTCCACGCGGCGGGCGCCGCGCATGGCACGATCTATTTCAAGATGCTCGACGATGCCGCCTTCTATGCGGCCAATACGCTGGTCACCGACCGTTTCCTGCTGACCACCTCGTTCAATCTCTTGCTGAGCAAGCCCATCAAGGGCGGCTCGATCGTTGCCGAAGGGCGCTGGGTGAGTGGCCGCCGCCGGGTGCTGGTCGCCGAATCCCGGCTGATCGATGAAGCCGGGGACGAAGTGGGGCGCGGCACCGGCACGTTCATGCGTTCGCGCATCGCGCTTTCGGGCCTGCCCGGCTACGCCGGGGTCGCCTGATCCATGGACGCCCGCCTGCCCGCGCACCTCGAAGTCGGTGCCCTGATCCGTACCGCCGAAAGTGCCGGCGGGTTTGGCATGGTTATGCAAAAGGGTGAACGCGACGCCGGGACGATCATGCTCGTGCTGCTCGAAAACGGTCGCGATGCAAGGGCTTACGAACGCATGCCGCAGCTCGACGGCAGCCGCGCCTGGACGTGTTCGAAACGGCAGGAAACGCCCGATTCGCGGGACTTTTCGGACTATGTCGAAAAGCGCGGGGCGCAGGACCCGGACCTCTGGATCGTCGAACTGGATGTCGCAAGACCTGAACGACTCATCGGCATCGGCGGCTAATTCAGGTTGACTTGCACGGCCCGCAAGTTAAGTGGCCCTCCAGACGCGAATGCGGCTTGGGCAACAATTCGGTCCGCCTGGCTAGCACGCAGACGGGGAATCGTCGGCAGGATTTGCGAACGATAACGCTCCAAAGAGCCTTTCGTTCCCGCCTGCGTCGGACTGGTTCACCGCCTTTGAACAAGATTTGATGCGAAGCAAAGTGCAGTGGGCAAGCGTGGTCGCGCTTGCTGCAACGGTTATGACCGCCCTCTTCAGCGCACAGGGTTCGGGCGCTGCCGCAAACCAGCCGGTTCTGGTTGCAGCTAAATCGGAAACCCAGACGGCATTCGTTTCGACGCCGGTCGTCCAGTCCCTCCCCACCGACGGGGCAGCCGTGACGGACAGCCAGGCCGAAGATGCCAGCCAAAGCGATCCGCAGGACGCCGAATCCCTTGCCGAACTGGTTGCCATGCAGCCCAGCGGCGGTTCGGTCGATCGCCAGACGCGCTGCCTTGCCGGCGCCATCTATTTCGAAGCCCGCGGCGAAACGCTGGAAGGCCAGCTTGCCGTGGGCCGCGTGGTCATCAACCGCGCCGAATCGGGTCGTTTCCCCGCCAGCTACTGCGGCGTGGTCTATCAGCCGGGCCAGTTCTCGTTCGTGCAGGGCAAGCACATGCCCAGCATCCGCGAGTCTTCGGCCGACTGGCGCGAAGCGCTGGCCATCGCCCGTATCGCGGTGGAAGAAAGCTGGAAGAGCGAGGCGGACGACGCCCTGTTCTTCCACGCCAAGCGCGTCTCACCCAAGTGGCGCCTGACCAAGATCGCTCAGGTCGACGATCACATCTTCTATCGCTGAGGTGCGGATAGCGGGCTTATCCCCGCCTTCGTTCCGAACATGAGAGAACGGGCCCGGAAGCACATCGCTTCCGGGCCCGTTCTGGTTTGCTGGCTTGAAAAATGCCCGTGAGGGCATTTTGCGTGCGGTACCCGGCCCTCGCCCCCACCCTACAGGGTACTCTCTTGGGTGGTCGGGTGGGGGAGAGGGCCGGTGCTGCAAGATCCGCCCATGGCGGATTTTCAAACAATCAGTCCCGGAGCTGCACCCAGACCGGGGTATGGTCGCTGGCCTTCTCGCGGCCGCGATAGGCCTTGTCGATGCCGCAGGCGTGCAGCCGGTCGGCCAGTTCGGGCGAGAGCAGCGCATGGTCGATGCGGAAGCCGTGGTCGCGCTGCCAGGCGCCGGCCTGGTAGTCCCAGAAGGTCCACATGCCGCCGCGCGGGTTGTGCGTGGCCACGGCGTCGGTCCAGCCGTCGCCGAGCAGGCGGAAATAGGCGTCGCGCGATTCCGGCTGCATCAGCGCGTCGGCGGCCATCGCGGACGGCGACCAGATGTCCTGATCGGTCGGGATCACGTTGTAGTCGCCGGTGATGATCGCGGGCACTTCCTCGGCCCGGATCGCGGCCATGCGGTGGCGCAGGCGCTCCATCCAGCGCAGCTTGTAGTCGAACTTGGGGCCGGGCACCGGGTTGCCGTTGGGCAGGTAGATGCACACGACCCGCAGGCCGAACACGTCCGCTTCGAGATAGCGCGAATGGTCGTCCTCGGGCTCACCCTCCAGCCCGCGCTGGATCTCGACCGGCTTTTCGCCATCGGCAAGGATGGCGACGCCGTTGAAGCCCTTCTGGCCATGCCAGATGCCCTGATAGCCGATCTTCTCGAACTCGGCGATCGGGAAGCCTTCGTCCTGGCTCTTGATCTCCTGCAGGCAGGCGACCGAGGGGCGGGTCTCTTCCAGCCATTCGAGCAGGCGGGGCAGGCGTGCCTTGACCCCGTTGATGTTGAACGTGGCGATCTTTTTCATACGGAGAAGCTGGACCCGCAGCCGCAGCCGGCGGCGGCCTGGGGATTCTCGACCCGGAACGCGGCGCCGCCAAGCGATTCCACGTAATCGACCACGCAGCCACTGACGAGGTTGAGGCTGACGGAATCGACAACGAGGCGCACGCCATCGGTCTCGGCCACCGCATCGTCGGATTCGGGCGCTTCGGCGAGGCCGAACTTGTACTGGAAGCCCGAGCAGCCGCCGCCTTCCACAGAGAGGCGAAGGATCGCGGGCTTGCCCTGCTTTTCGGCGATTGCGGCGACGCGCGCCGCTGCCGAGGGGCTGAGTGTTACGGTCTGGTCCATGCCCGCGATGTAAGCCTCGCGGCGCGTTCCGGCAAGGTTTGGGGGCGGTACCGGCCCCCTCCCCCCAAAAACCGCCGAAGGCGGATTTTCAGACGGATTCAGGCCATCTGGATATAGTCGCGCATCGCGGCGGCTTCGGATTCCACCTTGTCGATGCGGTATTTCACCAGGTCGCCGATCGAGACGAAGCCGACCATGCGCCCGTCCTGAACCACCGGCAGGTGGCGGATGCGGCGCCGGGTCATCAGCGCCAGCGCGCTCAGCACCGGGGTGGAAGGTTCGACCGTCACCGGCGGCGAGGTCATCACTTCGGCAACGGGTTTTTGCAGCATGTCCGGGCCGCTGTCATGCAGGCGGTAGAGCACGTCGCGTTCGGAAAAGATGCCGACGAGCGTTTCGCCGTCCATGATCGGCAGGGCACCGATGCGTCGCTGTGCCAGAATCCCGGCGGCCTCGCTGACGACGGTATCGATCTGGCAGGTCTGGACGGGCCCCCGGCCCTCGATAATGCGCGCAATCGTCATTGTTCGCGTCTCTCCTCTCCTCACGCCCCCGTTGTACGGTTCGCGGACTCGAGATTATCACAGCCGCAGGCGCGCCGCCACTTCGTCCGTTTGCCTAGGCTGCGCTTAGGGCCGCGCCGGGATGGCCTGCGGGATTCGCTTGCTAGCGGCCCTGGGACGCGCCACATGGGCCCCATGTTCCCGCGCTCGCCTCTCGAGGATCCCGAAAAGGCCGCCCATGCCTGGGCGCGCTATCGCCGGATCATGGCCTACATGATGATCGTCACCGTGGGGCTGGTGCTGGCCTCGGTGATCCTGCTTTACCGTTCGAACGGAACGGTTTCGGTCCACTTCTACATCGCCACCGCGGTCGGCGTGGGGTTCTCGATGCTGCTGGCCTCGGCGCTGATGGGGCTGGCCTTCCTGTCGAGCGGGACCGGGCACGACGAATCGATCGTCGACCCTTTCGAGGACGAGCAAGAGGACCAGTAACGCGGGGGGCAAGCGTCAGGCCGGAGCGGTGCGGAGACGGAATTCCTCGACCGGTTCGCCGCCGATCAGGTGCTGCTGGATGATCCGTTCCAGCACCTCTTCGGTGCAGGAGTGATACCAGACGCCGTCGGGCCAGACGACCGCCACCGGCCCTGCAAAGCAGATGCGCAGGCAGTCCGCCTTGCTGCGCGCGATTCCCCCGTTGCCGTCGAGGCCAAGCTGCTTCAGCCGCTTCTTGAGGTATTTCCAGGCCGCCGCGCCCTTTTCCGGCGAGCAGCATTCGCCTTTCTGCGGTTCGGCGCAAAGGAAGATGTGGCGCCGGATCTGGTCGCCGCCGGCCTTGGCGAGGGCTTGCTGCGCCTTGGCGATCTCGTGCTGCGAGGCCGTCACGGGCGCAGCGACCACTCGGCGGCGCGGGCGCGATAGGCCTCCGGCAGCGGCGCCGGGCCTTGCGGGCCGACCATGACGATCACCGTGCGGGCAAAGACCACCGGCTTGCCGCCCTGGGTGACGATCTGGACGACCTGCTGGCTGCTTTGCCCCAGCTTCTCGATGGCGCCGTGAATGGTCAGCGTTTCCGGATAGTGGGTCTCGCCGAGGTATTCGATGGCGATGCTGGCGACCATCGTCGCCAGTCCCGCGAAGTCGTCCTGACCGCTGGCGGCGCGGTAGAAGCGCACGCGCCCGTCCTCGAGCATGCCGGCCATGGCGACGTTGTTGATGTGGTGATTGAGATCGAGATCGCTGAAGCGCGGCTCGATCGCGCACGAAAACGGGTAACGCGCGGTGTCGAGCAGCGCTGGATCGGGTCTTGCCATGGGACCGAGTTAGGAAGCCGGGGCGCCGAGGTCCAGTCCCCAGTCCCCATTCTCCGGCCTCCGGCCTGTCAGAGCTTCTTGCCGACGATGCGGGCGATTTCGGCGGCGACGAGGCGTTCGACCATCGGCGGCAGGTTCTTGTCGAGCCATTCGGCCAGCGCCGGGCGCAGCAGTTCGCGGGTCAGCCCTTCGAGCGAGGTTTCGCCCGAGCGGACGATCTGCGGCGGCACCCCGGGCTCCGACAGCATGGCGAGGGCTGCCAGCGATTCGCGCATCGACACGCGGGCATCGTCGTCGAGCAGCGCCGGCTCCTCGGCGAGCATGTCATCGGCGGGATCGAGTTCGGCGGCCTCGGGCAGTTCGAAGACATCGTCCTCGTAAGTGGCGGCGCCGGTGACGGCATGCGTGTGCGGGCGCGCGGGTTCGCCGGCGCGGCGCTGGCGTTCGCTGCGGGCCATCGCCCGGTTGTCGCGCGCGATCACCTGCTTGATCGACTGGAGGATCTCCTCGACCGAGGGTTCACCATTCTGCCGCATTGCCCAGGCCCCACCTTGCGCCCCGTTTCGCGCCGCCGGGACCATCCCTGCGGCGCGCACCCCATGCTTGTCCGCGAATCACGGTTAAGAGAGAGTTACTCCCCGCGAATTTCGCCGTCCTGCACCGGCGTGTCAACGGTGCGGGTGGACTTGGCCACCGGCGCCGGGTCGCTCTGCCAGTCGAGGAACTTGCCCTTCACACGGTCGTAGTTGACCGCCGGGTCGTAGAGCGTGCCGCCGTCGAGGTTGAGGTCGCGGGCCTCGGCCCGGCCCATCGCGGCGAGCAGGCTGAATCCGGCGACATAGGCGTTGCGCTGGGCGGTGACGAGCTGGACCTGCGAATTGAGCAGTTCCTGCTCGGCGTTGAGAATGTCGAGGATCGTGCGGTTGCCCACCGAGTTCTCCGCGCGCACGCCCTCGAGGCTGAGCGCGGCGGCATCGACGGCGGTCTGGGTCGAGACGATCAGGTCCTTCGAGGCGATCCACGCGGTATAGGCGGAGCGCACCTGGGCGATCACGTCGCGCTCGGTGGCGATTTCCTGTTCCAGCGTGGCCGAGGCGGTGGCCTGGGCCTGGCGGCGCTGGGCGGCGGGAAGGCCGCCCTGGAAGATCGGGATCGAGATCCGGGCACCGGCGGTGGCCGAACGGTCGGTCTGCGGGGTCGCGGCATGGTTGATGCCGCCCAGCGTGCCGAGATAGTTGTTGTAGGTGCCCGAGGTGTAGAGCGAGACGGTCGGCAGGCGGCCGGCACCGGCAACGTCGATGTCCTTTTCCGCCGCCTTGCTGCGCTCGCGCGAGGCGAGGATGTCGGGATTGGCATCGAGCGCGCTCTGCACCGCCTCTTCGGCACTGGCCGGCAGGTTGGGCAGCGGCGGCGGGGTGTCGAGCGTCTCGGGCGCCTTGCCGATCAGGCGGATATAGGTCTCGCGCGCGGCGGCAAGGTTGGCCTCGGCGGTGCGCAAGTCGCTGCGCGCGGTCGCGAGGCGGGACTGCGACTGGGCGACGTCGGTGCGGGTCAGTTCACCGATCTCGAAACGGTCGCTGGTGGCCTGCAGGTTGACCTGCAGCACGTTCACGTTCTTGCGGTTGAGGCCGACGATCGCCTCGGTCCGCATCACGTCCATGTAGGCGGCGACCACCGAGGAGAACAGCGCGCTTTCCGATCCTCTGAGGTCCGCCTGCCCGGCGGCGACGCGGATCCTGGCGGCCGCGACGCGGCTGCGCACGGCGCCGCCCGAATAGATCGGCACGCCGAGATCGGCAGCCCCGGTGAACACGCGGTCAGGCGCGGTATAGGCGTTGCTGCTCTGCTGGACGAATTCGGTGTAGGTCCCGGTCGCGCTCAGCGAGGGGCGTCCCGCGGCCTTGGCGATGGGAACACCCTCGTCGGTCGCGCGCTGCTGGGCGCGGGCGGCTTCGAGAGTGGGGTTGGTCTGATAGGCCAGGACAAGCGCGTCGCGGAGGGTATCGGCCAGCGCCGGTGCGCTGGCCGTTGCCAGTATCAGACATCCCCCCGTGAGTAGCCCGGCACGCAGCGCGAACCGGGCCATGCTCAGAAGTTCCAGCGTTTGGGAGCGGCAAGCTCCGGCAGTACCGGAATCCCCATTTCGGCCAGCGGCAGCAGCGCCAGCGTGCCGCCGGTCTTGGTGCCGGTGGCAAGGCGCGGAACCTTGCGCAAGACAAGGCCGGTGACCACGCGGCCACCTTCGGCGAGCGAGGCGGTCAGCGCTTCGGGCAGTTCCTCGGCGGCGCCGTCGACCACCAGCAGGGTGTGGCCGGTGCTGGTCACGTCCTTGGCGGCAGCCGGGGCGACCACGTCGAGCGTGCCGACCAGCGGGCGCAGCAGGGCGGCGAGGTAACCCTCGGCCTCACCCACCAGCAGGACCTTGTCGTCCCGGGTCGGGGCGGCTTCGGCCAGCAGGCGGCCGTAGAACAGCGGGGCGGCGAGCTGGCGGCCGTTTTCGAGCGTGATCGCGCGGTCGATATAGGCGGCATCGCGCATGCCGGCGGGGACAAAGTCCTCACGGGCAACGCCGGCCATGGCTTCGAGCACCCAGTGCTCGTTGACGCCGCTGGTGCGCAGCTGGCTGACGATCATGGCCTGGCGGGCAACCGCGCTGGCGGACCGATCCTCGGTCAAGGTCATTTGGGTCCCATTCCTCATGCTGTTGCGAGCAGGTCCGGGGCGATATGCGCCTCCAGCCCCCGCAAAGACGGACGTGATGGCGGCCTTACTAGGCCAAGCCGCGAATGAGGCCAAGCCATTTGCAAGTCCTTGGTCGATCTATCGCGACGTTTGGACGATGGCACAGGCACTTGCAAAGGGCACTTGCGAATTTTGACGTGAAAGGCGCCGAAAATGCGCTTCCTTGGCATGCGAACGGGCCGTAAGCCCATGCCGCTTAAATTGCGCGCTTGCGCGTATTTTCAAAGAGGCTCAAGGAGCCCGCAAAATCACGTGAACCGACAGGAAACCGGGAGCACTCTTTCCATGACCGAAATGGTGACGATCCGCGAAGACGACCTCATCGAGAGTGTTGCCGACGCCCTCCAGTACATCAGCTACTTCCACCCGATGGACTACATCCGCGCGCTGGGCGACGCCTACGAGGCGGAGCAAGGCCCCGCCGCCAAGGATGCCATCGCCCAGATCCTGACCAACAGCCGCATGTGCGCGGAAGGCCACCGGCCGATCTGCCAGGATACCGGCATCGTCAACGTCTTCATCGAATGGGGCCAGAACTGCCGCCTCGAATCCGAGAAGTCGCTGCAGGAAGTGGTCGATGAAGGCGTGCGCCGCGCCTACAACAACGCCGAGAACAAGCTGCGCGCCTCGGTCTTGGCGGACCCCGCCTTCACCCGCCGCAACACCAAGGACAATACGCCTTCGGTGCTTTCGGTCAGCATGGTCCCGGGCTCCAAGGTCTCGGTGGACGTTGCCGCCAAGGGCGGCGGCTCGGAAAACAAGTCGAAGTTCAAGATGATGAATCCCAGCGATTCCATCGTCGACTGGGTGATCGAGATGCTGCCCCAGATGGGCGCCGGCTGGTGCCCGCCGGGCATGCTGGGCATCGGCATCGGCGGCACCGCCGAGCACTGCGTCAAGCTCGCCAAGCAGAGCCTGATGGAGCCGATCGACATGGCCCAGCTTAAGGCACGCGGCCCCCAGAACGATATCGAGGCGCTGCGCATCGAGATCTTCGACAAGGTCAACGCGCTCGGCATCGGCGCGCAGGGCCTTGGCGGCCTGGCCACCATCCTCGACGTCAAGATCCTGGACTGGCCGTGCCACGCCGCCGGCAAGCCCGTGGCCATGATCCCCAACTGCGCCGCCACCCGCCACGCGCACTTCACGCTCGACGGTTCGGGCCCGAGCTTCCTCGAAACGCCGAACCTCGACGACTGGCCGAAGGTGGAATGGGCCCCCGATGCCGGCGCCAAGCGCGTCGACCTCGACACCCTCACCCCCGAGATCGTCCAGGGCTGGAAGCAGGGCGACCGCCTGCTGCTGAACGGCAAGATGCTGACCGGCCGCGACGCCGCGCACAAGCGCATTGCCGACATGCTCGCCAAGGGCGAGGAACTGCCGGTCGAGTTCAAGGGCCGGGTGATCTACTACGTCGGCCCGGTCGATCCGGTGCGCGAGGAAGTTGTCGGCCCCGCCGGTCCGACCACCGCGACGCGCATGGACAAGTTCATGGACATGATGCTGGGCCAGGGCCTGCTCGCCAGCATCGGCAAGTCGGAACGCGGTCCCGCCGCCACCGAGTCCATCGCCAAGCACAAGTCGGCCTATCTGATGGCCGTGGGCGGTGCCGCCTACCTCGTCGCCCGCGCGATCAAGGAAGCCAAGGTCGTCGGTTTTGCGGACCTCGGCATGGAGGCGATCTACGAATTCACCGTCAAGGACATGCCGGTGACCGTGGCGGTCGATTCCGAGGGCAAGAACGTCCACCAGCTCGCCCCGCTGGTGTGGAAGGAAAAGATCGCCAAGGAGCACCTGCTGCCGGCGTGATCCCCTCCCCGCGCCGGAAACGCAGGACCTGAAAACGGCAAAGGGGCCGATCCCGCCTTGGGATCGGCCCCTTTTCTGTGCCGAGCCGTTCCGTTTCGGAAAAACTCAGACGGTGAAGCTCTCGCCGCAGCCGCACGAACCCTTGGCATTCGGGTTGGCGAACACGAATCCGGCGGTGAAGTCGTCTTCCACCCAGTCCATCGTGCTGCCGATCAGATAGAGCACCGAGGCGCCGTCGATGTAGAACAGGCCGCCGGGAGTCTCGATCTTCTCGTCGAAGGCCTTTTCCTCGCTGACGTAGTCAACCGAATAGGCCAGCCCCGAGCAGCCCCGGCGCGGGGTGGAGAGGCGCACGCCGATGGTGCCTTCGGGCGCCTCGCCCATCAGCTTGGCGATGCGTGCCTCGGCATTGGGCGTGAGGATGACCGCCGCCGGACGCTGGCGTGCGGGCTTCGTATCGGTGGTCGTGGTCATAGCTTCTTTTCCCAGAACAGCGCGGTGCCCGCTTGCGGGTCCAGCGCATAGTCGCCGTAGCCGAGCGCGGCGTAGAGGCCCTTGGCGGCGCTATTGCCGCTCAGCACTTCGAGCGTGATCTTGCAGGCGCCGCGCGTGCGGGCCTCTGCCTCGACCGCCAGCATCAGCGCCCGGCCCACGCCTTTGCCGCGCGCCTCGGGCAGCACGGCCATGTCGTGGATGTTCACCAGCGGGCGCGCGGCGAACGTCGAGAATCCGGTGATGCAGTTGGCCAATCCGAGCGCCTCGTCACCGGCAAAGGCCAGCAGCGAGAAGGCGCCGGGGTGCGCGGCAAGGCCGCTCACCAGCCGCGCGCGCACATCGTCCGACAGCGGCTTGCCCCCACCCATCGGATCGCGCGCATAGCTGTCGAGCAGCGCGACCACGCGCGCGGCATCGGCCGCGTCGGCATAGTCGGCCAGGCGTACAGCGATCTTGGCGGTCATGGCAGGGGCAAGCGTCGCCATCAGAGCATGCCCAGTTCGAGCTTCGCCTCGTCGGACATCTTGGCCATGTCCCATGGCGGATCCCAGACGAGATGGACTTCGGCATCGCGCACGCCGGGCACGGCCGAGACACGCATCTCGACTTCGCCGGGCATCGATTCGGCCACCGGGCAATGCGGCGTGGTCAGCGTCATCGTCACCGCGACCGAAGCCTCGGGCGAGACTTCGACGCCGTAGATCAGGCCGAGGTCGTAGATGTTCACCGGAATTTCGGGGTCGAAGATTTCCTTCAGCGCGTCGATCACGCCGTCGTAGATCGATCCGCCGGGCTGGCCGGGGTCGATCCCCTGCGGCTTTTCGGCCAGGAATCCGTCCAGATAGTCGCGCTTGCGCTCGGCCGGGGGGACAGGCACGTCCTCGACCCGCGCGCGGGGCGCGGGGGCAACCGAATCGACTTCCTCGACGGTGAATGTGGGCTTCTCGTCACTCATCCAAAAATTCTCCGGGTGCGCTCGATACCCTTCATGAGCGCCTCGATGTCGCTGTCGTCGCTGTAGATGCCGAAGCTGGCGCGGGCCGTGGCGGGAACGCCAAGGTGGTCCATCAGCGGCTGTGCACAGTGGTGGCCGGCACGGATCGCAACGCCCTCTTCATCCAATATGGTGCCGAGGTCGTGCGGATGCACCCCGTCCATGGCGAAAGAGACGATGCCGACCGAATCCGCCGGGCCGAACAGGGTAATGTCGTTGCGCTTGCCCAGTTCGGCGCGCAGGCGCGCGGCCAGATCGCGTTCGTGGCGCTCGGCGCGGTCGAGACCCTGCGCGGTCAGCCAGTCGATGGCGGCGGCAAGGCCAAGCGCCTCGACGATCATCGGCGTGCCCGCCTCGAAGCGCTGCGGCGCCGGGGCGTAGGTGGTCTTCCCGAAGGTGACGCGGTCGATCATCGACCCGCCGCCCTGCCAGGGCGGCATCGCATCCAGCAGGTCCTTCCTGGCCCAGAGCGCGCCGATCCCGGTGGGACCGTAGAGCTTGTGCGCGGAAAAGACGTAGAAATCGCATTGCATCGCCGCCACGTCGAGGGCGATGCGCGGCGCCGCCTGGCAGCCGTCGATCAGCAGTTTCGCGCCCACGGCATGGGCCAGCCTGGCCGCATGTTCCACGTGGAGCACTGAGCCGAGCACGTTGGAAACATGCGCAAAGGCCACCAGCTTGTGCGCGGGGGTGAGCATGCGCTCGGCCGCATCGAGGTCGATCCGGCCGTCCTCGGTCAGCGGGCAGACGTCGATCTCGACGCCGGTACGGTCCCGCAAGAGCTGCCAGGGCACGATGTTGGAGTGATGCTCCAGCACCGAAAGCAGGATTCGGTCGCCCGCCTTGAGGTTCTGCACGCCCCAGGTCTGCGCGACGAGGTTGATCGCCTCGGTCGCGCCGCGGGTGAAGACCACCTCGTCCTCATGTCCGCCGAGGAACGCGGCGACCTTGCGGCGCGCCGCCTCGAAGGCCAGCGTCATCTCGGCCGAGCGGGCATAGACGCCGCGATGCACGGTCGCATAGTCGCGGCCCAGCGCATTCAGGGTGGCGTCGATCACCGCCTGCGGCTTCTGCGCGGTGGCGCCGGTGTCGAGGTAGTGCCAGTTGCAGGCAAGCCCGGGGAACTGGTCCTTGAGGACGAGCGTGCCAGTGGTCACAGGCCAGCCCTCACCAACGTCTCCAGACGGGCAATCGCGGCCGCGTTCAGCGCGTCTTCGTCCGGCGCGCCGGTGAAGGCTTCGGCGACGAAGGCCTGCAGCATCAGGCGCTTGGCCTCGGGCGGGGTGAGGCCGCGGCTCATCAGGTAGAACAGGCCATTGGCGTCGAGTTCGCCGACCGCGCAGCCGTGTGCCGCCTTGACGTCATCGGCGTAGATTTCCAGCTCCGGCCGGGCATTGGCGGTCGCCGTGCGGTCCAGCAGCATGGCGCGGACCGACTGTTCGGCATCGGTGCCGTCCGCCCCGCGCTCGACGCCGATGCAGCCGAGGTAGGAGCCGACCGCATGGCCGGCCAGCACCGTGCGCACGATCTGGCTGGAGGTCGCGTCCTTCCCGGCGTGGACCACCTTGGTCACCACTTCCAGCGTCTCGCTGCCGGTCGCGAGCTGCGCCGCGCCCAGCGTGAAGTCGGCGCCTTCGGCCAGCCGCACATCCACCGCCACGCGGCCATAGGCCGGCCCTGCGGCCAGCACGCGAAGGTCGAACTTCGCGCGGGCGCCCAGCGAAATCACCAGATGGCGGGCGACGGCGGCAGCGCCGTCCTCGACGATCTGCAGCGATTGCTCGGCATCCGCCGCCACCACGATCTCTTCGCGCTCGATCGGCCAGAGGCCCGCCAGCGCGGTGAGGTCGGAATAGCGGAAGTCCTCGTCCTTGCGGGTGGGCAGCGTCAGGGCGTCAGTCATTGGCCGCGCTCCCGGCAAAGGCGACGGCGGCGGCGGCGCGGCCGCTCAGCACATGGGCGTCGATCGAGAAACCCTGCGGATGGCGGGCCGAACGGGCGATGGCCGAGGCGGCTTCCGCCTGCGAGCCATAGACGCCCACCAGTTCGCCCTCTTCCATCGCCGGATCGTTGTCGTGCCAGAGGAGGTAGACCATGGTCATGCGACGACGGCCTCGTAGCCCTCTTCCTCCAGCTGGAGCGCGAGTTCGGGGCCGCCCGACTTGACGATCCGGCCGGCGGCCAGGACGTGCACGAAGTCCGGCTTCACATAGTCCAGCAGGCGCTGGTAGTGGGTGATCAGCAGCACCGCCTTGTCCGCGCTGCGCATGATCGCATTGATGCCCTCGCCGCAGATGCGCAGCGCGTCGATGTCGAGGCCGGAGTCGGTCTCGTCGAGAATCGCCAGCTTGGGATCGAGGATACCCATCTGCACCATCTCGGCGCGCTTCTTCTCGCCGCCGGAGAAGCCGACGTTCACCGGGCGCTTCAGCATGTCCATGTCCATGCGCAGCAGGCCCGCCTTTTCGCGGGCGAGCTTCAGGAATTCGCCGCCCGAAAGCGGTTCCTCGCCGCGGCCCTTGCGCTGGGCATTGGCCGCTTCGCGCAGGAACTGGACAAAGGAGACGCCGGGAATCTCGACCGGGTACTGGAAGCCGAGGAACAGGCCGGCGGCGGCGCGCTCATGCGGTTCCAGTTCGAGCAGGTCCTGACCGAGGAAGTCCACCGAACCGCCGGTCACGTCATAGCCGGGACGGCCGCCCAGCGTGTAGCCCAGCGTCGACTTGCCGGCGCCGTTCGGCCCCATGATCGCGTGAATCTCGCCCGGATTGATCGTCAGCGAGAGACCCTTGAGGATAGGCTTGTCGGCAACGTTGGCCTGAAGGTTATCGATCTTGAGCATGGTCATCCTTCGGCTCCCTCGTCGAAACGGGGGGCGGCAGTGGCACCGGCCTTGCGGCGCGCGGAGCGCTTGTCGAACGGCACGTTGAGTTCGGTGGTGATCTCGCGCACGACGCCCTCGATGCGGTCCAGCACTTCGTCCTCGGAGAAGCGCAGCACGCGGATGCCCACTTCGATCAGCTTGCGGTCCTGCAGCTCGTTGACGTCGGGGTTCGAATCCTCGGGGCTGAGCTGCACGACGATCCAGCGCGAGGGGCAGGCGAAATCGACGATGGTCGAGCCGACCACCGACTGGCGGGTGAACTTCACGCCGCCCAGCTTCGAGCCGGACAGCTCTGCCCAGAGCGCCTTCTGCGCCTCGCTGGGGTTGCGGCGCATTTCCTTGGCCCGCTCCTTGAGCGTTTCGAGGCGTGCACCGGTCACGTTGAAGCTGGCCTTGGCGTCCGCCTTCGGCGCGGCGTCCTTGCTGATGCCGAGGGTCTTACGGGCGGCGGTCATGGATTGGTCCTTCGTGTCTTTGGTCTTTGTTCCCATGGGCGCGATCCAGCGGCCAACTGGCCTTGGCCGCCGCACTCACAGGGGAGAGGGGAGCGGGAATGGGGGAAGTCACCCCACGCTTCCTTCAAGGCTGATGCCCAGCAGCTTCTGCGCTTCGACGGCGAATTCCATCGGCAGTTGCTGAAGCACTTCCTTGGCGAAGCCGTTGACGATCAGCGCCACGGCCTGCTCGGTATCGAGCCCGCGCTGCTGCGCGTAGAACATCTGGTCGTCGCTGATCTTGCTGGTGGTCGCCTCGTGCTCGATCTGGGCGCTGGGGTTGCGCACTTCGATATAGGGCACGGTGTGGGCGCCGCATTCCTTGCCCAGCAGCAGCGAATCGCACTGGGTGAAGTTGCGCACGCCTTCGGCATTCGCAGCCACGCGGACGAGGCCGCGATAAGTGTTGTTCGACTTGCCGGCCGAGATGCCCTTGGAAATGATCGTCGAGCGGCTGCCCTTGCCGTTGTGGATCATCTTGGTGCCGGTATCGGCCTGCTGGTAATTGTTGGTGACCGCCACCGAGTAGAACTCGCCCACCGAATCCTCGCCGTTGAGGACGCAGCTGGGATACTTCCAGGTGATGGCGGAGCCGGTTTCCACCTGGGTCCACGAGATCTTCGAGCGGGCACCCTGGCACAGGCCGCGCTTGGTCACGAAGTTGTAGATGCCGCCCTTGCCGTTCGCATCGCCGGGATACCAGTTCTGAACGGTCGAGTACTTGATCTCGGCATCGTCCAGCGCGACCAGTTCGACCACGGCGGCGTGAAGCTGGTTCTCGTCGCGCATCGGCGCGGTGCAGCCTTCGAGGTAGGAGACGTAGCTGCCCTTCTCGGCCACGATCAGGGTGCGTTCGAACTGCCCGGTATTCTCCGCGTTGATGCGGAAATAGGTGGAGAGCTCCATGGGGCAGCGCACGCCCTCGGGGATGTAGACAAAGGTGCCGTCCGAAAAGACCGCGCAGTTGAGCGCCGCGAAGTAGTTGTCCTGGACCGGCACGACCTTGCCGAGCCACTTCTTCACCAGCTCGGGATATTCGCGGATCGCCTCGGAGATCGAGCGGAAGATCACGCCCGCCTGCTCCAGTTCCTTGCGGAAGGTGGTGGCGACCGAAACCGAATCGAACACCGCGTCGACCGCGATCTTGCGCGAGCCCTCGACGCCGGCGAGCACTTTCTGCTCCTCCAGCGGAATGCCCAGCTTCTCGTAGACGCGCAGGATCTCGGGATCGACCTCGTCCAGGCTGTTCAGGGTCGGCTTCTTCTTGGGCGCGGCCCAATAGTATGCGTCCTGATAGTCGATCGGCGGCACGTTGAGCTTGGCCCAGTCCGGCATCGGCATGTCCAGCCAGCGGCGATAGGCCTTGAGGCGCCATTCGAGCATCCACTCCGGCTCGTCCTTCTTGGCCGAGATGAAGCGGACGGTGTCTTCGGACAGGCCCTTGGGGCCATATTCCTGCTCGATGTCGGCGACCCAGCCGTGCTCGTACTCCGCCACGCGGGCCGCAGCCTCACGCGCGGCCTGGTCGCGCAGTTCGGGCGCGTCAGTGCCTAAGGCGGGAGCGGTTTCTTCGGTCATTCAAACTTCCTCGACGAGCTGGGTCAGGGCCACTTGCGCCAGGGCACCGCGCAGCGCCGCATTCACTTGCGGCCAATGCGGGCGCACATGGCAGCCACCCTCGATCTGGCAATCCGGCTGCTCGGCGGAATTCCCGCCGGGCTTGCCCTTTTCGAGGCAGGCCGTGAGCGCGATGGGCCCTTCGACTGCCTCGACGATATCCGCAACCGAAATCGATTCGGGCGAGCGGGCCAGCTTGAGGCCGCCGCCCACCCCGCGCGACGAGATCAGCAGGCCCGCTGCGGTCAGCTTGCTGACCAGCTTCTGCACGGTGGGTGCGGGAAGCCGGGTTTCCTCGGCCAGTTGCGCGGCCGAGACTCGCCCATGCTTCGAATCGCCCGCGACGAGCGGACACCCGCCGCAATGCCGGGCGGCAGCAGACATGATGACGACGGCATAATCCGCCATGCTCGATAAACGCATCGATTCGGAGCTTTCGGGACCCGCGGGCAAAGTGGATCGATTTCTTCCGATTTGCACCTAGTGCAGGAACCCCCGGGATTCAATGGACATTCGCACGCGCATTGTTGCGAAAATACCACTGTTCCCGGGTAAGTCTTTCGCGAAAGGCCGAAAAAAAGGCGGTTTCCAGCTAGCCGGAAACCGCCCTTAGGTAATAAAGAACTCGTGCGCATCCCGCTACGAGCCCTTCGGGTCGCATCTCCCCTGTATGCAAGGGCACCGCCGATTTATTGTATAATTGCGACACGGCGTGGCTCGAATCCCACCACGATGGCGGAATTTCGCCATTCCCGGCACGCGGCGACGGCGCGCAAGAAGGGTTTGAGCCGGACGGCGGTCCGGTTTATGCGCGCGGTCGTGCTCTATTCCCTGATCCGCCCCGCTCTGTTCCGACTCGATGCCGAGTCTGCCCATGGTCTTGCCCTTGCCGGGCTCAAGCTGGCCGGCCCGGGCCGCGCCCCTGCCTGTCCGGCTGCGCTGGCCAGCGAAGTGGCGGGAATCGCCTTCCCCAATCCGGTCGGCATGGCCGCGGGCTTCGACAAGGACGGCGAAGTGCCCGATGCGCTGCTGGCGCTCGGATTCGGGTTTGCCGAAGTCGGTTCGATCACCCCCCTGCCCCAGGCCGGCAATCCCAAGCCGCGCCTGTTCCGGCTGGTCGAGGACCGCGCGGTGATCAACCGCATGGGCTTCAACAACAAGGGCGGCGAGGCGGCGCTGGCCCGCCTGTCGGCCCGGCGCGAGCGGCCGGGCGTGGTCGGCATCAACATCGGCGCCAACAAGGATTCGGACGACCGTGTCGCCGATTATGCGACGATGGCGCGGATGATGGCGCCGCATGCCACTTACCTTGCGGTCAACATCTCCAGCCCCAACACCCCGGGCCTGCGGGCGCTGCAGGACGAATCGGCGCTGACCGGCCTGCTCGACGCGGTGATCGCCGCGCGCGACGAGGCCTGCGGGTCAGGGCGCCGTCCGCCGGTGTTCCTGAAAGTCGCGCCCGATCTCGAAGCGGCCGACATCGACGCGATCGCCCGCATCGTTATCGACCGCAAGCTCGGCGCGCTGATCGTCTCCAACACCACGATCTCGCGTCCTGCTCTTGCCTCGCCCCATGCGGGCGAGACCGGCGGGCTGTCCGGCGCGCCGCTGCGCGACCTGGCGCTTCAGCGCCTGCGCGATTTCCGCAAGGCGACCGGCGGGGCGATTCCGCTCGTCGGTGTCGGCGGTATCGCCACGGCCGAGGACGCCTGGGCCCGCATCCGTGCCGGTGCCAGCCTCGTGCAGGTCTACAGCGCCATGGTCTACGAGGGCCCGAACATCGCCCGCAGGATCTGCAAGGGTCTGACATCGCTCATGAAGCGTGATGGATTCGCCTCCATCGCCGATGCCGTGGGCCGCGAATAGCCTCGTTCTTCATCGCCTGACGTTCCCGTGCACGGTGTGCGGCGCGCTTGTCGCAACCTGTGCCCGCGCCTAAACGTTTCCCTAACGTCGTCACGCGGACGGCCCTTAGGCATTCACGCAAGTGCCGCCATTTTACGAGAGGATACCGGTCAACATGGATCTTGTTGACTTCGACAGCAGCCCCAACGTCATCTCGCTGTTCCTGAAGCGCGCGGACGCCCTCGGCGAAACCCCGATGCTGTGGTCCAAGCAGGGCGGCGCCTGGCAGCCGATCACCTGGGCGCAAGTGGCGCGGCGGGTCTGCCTGATGGCGGCCGGGCTGCGGCGCATGGGCCTGCGCGCGGGCGACCGGGTGCTGATCGTCTCGGAAAACCGGCCGGAATGGTGCATCGCCGATCTCGCGATCATGGCGGCGGGCTGCGTGACGGTGCCGACCTACACCACCAACACCACCCGCGATCACATCCATATCCTTGAGAATTCGGGCGCCAGCGCGGCGATCGTCTCCTCGGCCAAGCTCGGCAAGGCGCTGCTGCCGGCCATCGTCCAGACCGACCTGTGCCGCCACGTCATCGGCATGGAGACGCTGCCGGCGCTGCAGGGCGGCACCTTCGAGACGCATGACTGGGACGGCCTCTTCACCGGCGATCCGGTCGCCGCGCGCGCCGAAGTGGAGGCGCAGCTGGTCGGCATCGGCCGCGAGGACCTGGCCTGCATCATCTACACCAGCGGCACCGGCGGCGCCCCGCGCGGGGTGCGCCAGCACCACGGCATGCTGCTGACCAATGTCGCGGGCGCGGCGCAGATCGTCATGGAGGACTTCGGGCTCGACCGCAGCGAGACCTTCCTCTCGTTCCTGCCGCTCAGCCATGCCTACGAGCATACCGGCGGCCAGTTCCTGCCGATCGGCGTCGGCGGGCAGATCTACTATGCCGAAGGGCTCGACAAGCTGGCCTCGAACATCGAGGAAGTGCGCCCGACGATCATGGTCGTGGTGCCCCGCCTGTTCGAAGTGCTGCGCACGCGCATCATGAAGCAGATCGAGAAGCAGGGCGCGGTCGCCGCCAAGCTGATGGAACTGGCGATGGGCCTCGGCGACCGGCGCCAACACGGCCGCTGGCGCTTTGGCGACAGGGCGATGAACCTGGTGCTCGAACATACCCTGCGCCCCAAGGTCCGCGCCAGGTTCGGCGGCCGGATCAAGGCGCTGGTGTCGGGCGGGGCGCCGCTCAATCCCGAGATCGGGGTGTTCTTCGATTCGATGGGGCTGACCCTGCTGCAAGGCTACGGCCAGACCGAGGCCGGGCCGATCATCAGCTGCAACCGCCCCTCCGCCGGGATCGACCATGCCACCGTCGGTCCGCCGCTGCGCGGGGTCGACCTCAGGATCGCCGGGGACGGCGAGATCCTCGTGCGCGGCGAACTGGTCATGCAGGGCTACTGGCAGAACGATGCGGCGACCCGTGCGGTGCTGATCGATGACTGGCTGCACACCGGCGACATCGGCCATGTCGACGAACGCGGGCGGATCAGGATCACCGACCGCAAGAAGGACATGATCGTCAACGACAAGGGCGACAACGTCTCGCCCCAGAAGATCGAATCGATGCTCACCCTCCAGCCCGAGATCGCGCAGGCCATGGTCCATGGCGACCGGCGGCCTTATGTGGTCGGGCTGGTCGTGCCCGATGCCGACTGGGCGCTCGAATGGGCCAAGGCCAACGACGAGAAGTTCGACTTCAAGGCGCTGCAGAGCCTGCCCGCCTTCCGCACCGCGATCCGCGCGGCGGTCGACCGGGTGAACACCGACCTCTCGGTGATCGAGAAAGTGCGCCAGTACACGTTCGCCGACGAGCCCTTCGGAATCGAGAACGAGGAAATGACCCCCAGCCTCAAGATCCGCCGTCACAAGCTGAAGGAGCGGTATGGCGAGCGGCTGGACGCGCTCTACCGCAGCTGAGGGGAGATATACTGAACTTGCTCGTCGCCCCCGCGAAGGCGGGGGCCCCGCTTCCTGCTCGCCACGCCTGCAAGGAAAAGCGGGATCCCCGCCTTCGCGGGGATGACGACAAGGGTTGGTGGCAGCGAAGCGTTCCAAACGAGGGGCGCTGCGCCCCTGCGCGTCACGGCACCAGCGTGGTGAACAGGTAGCTCGCAAAGATCACCAGGTGCACCATGCCCTGCACCATCGTGGTGCGGCCGGTGCTGAGCGTCATCGTCGCCACCAGCAGGGTGAGACCCAGCAGCACGGTCGACTTGGCCGAGAGCCCCAGTTCAAGGTCCAGCCCCATCGCCATCGCGGCGATGGCGACCGCCGGGATGGTGAGGCCGATCGTGGCCAGCGCCGAGCCGATGGCGAGGTTGAGGCTGGTCTGCACCCGGTTGGCGCGCGCGGCGGAGAGCGCGGCCAGACTCTCGGGCGCCAGCACCAGCGCGGCGATGATGATGCCCACCAGCGCCGGCGGCGCGCCCATCGCCGCCACCCCGGCCTCGATCGAGGGGGACAGCGCCTTGGCCAGCAGCACCACCGCGACGAGGGCCAGCGGCAGCATCGCCGCCGCGGCGATGGCCTTGGCGGTGGGTACCGTTTCGTGGGGGGCTTCGTCCTTGTCCGGATAGAGGAAGTGGTCGCGGTGCCAGATGGTCTGGGCAACGACGAAGGTGCCGTAGAGCACCAGCGCATCGCAGGCGACAAAGATCAGCTGGTTGTCGTTGTAGAACGGCCCGGCGCTGCTGGTGGTGTAGTTGGGCATGACCAGCGTCAGCACCGAGAGCGTGGCGAGAATCGCGAGGCCGTGGTTGACCCCGGACTGGGTATAGCCCTGCTCGTGATGGCGCCCGCCGCCCAGCAGCAGGCAGACGCCGACGATGCCGTTGATGGTGATCATCACCGCCGCGATCACCGTATCGCGGGCGAGCGACTGGGCGCCGTGCCCCTCGCTGAGCATGATCGAGACGATCAGCGAGGTTTCGATCACCGTCACCGCGAAGGCGAGGATCAGCGTGCCGAACGGCTCTCCCACGCGGTGGGCGATGACTTCGGCGTGGTAGACGGCGGCCATCACCGCCCCGCCCAGCGCCACGGCGACCGTCGCGGTCAGCGCGATGCCGCTGGGTTTGCCGATGAGGATGGCGGCGAGCGCCAGAAACGGCACCACGATCGACCAGGGCGAAAGCCCGAAGGTGGGGAACCGGGGGGCGGCGGATGGGGCGGCGCTCATGGGGACACTATAGGCAAAATTGCGGTGCCGGCCAGTTGGATAGGGTGGTGGGGGCAGTTTCGGGTTGGGGGCATGAGCCCGCGTCTGGCAAGATTTGCCTTGTCGATTGTCAGTTCAGCCTCCGCGCATCCTAAGCGTGTCGAACGATGGGGAACCAGGCGCCACGCGGCCGAAGGCTTCGACAGGCTCAGCCTGAGCGGGTGGGGAGGTTGGCTTTGGGTGGGAAGCTGTCCTTACGTGACCGTGCGTGAAGCCTGTTTTCTACGCCTGAACGCTGCTCGCAATTGTCGAAACAGCTGTCCTGCGAGCCACCCGCCCATTACAGCAGCGCCGGTCCCGAGGCTATGCATCCAAGCGTCGGAATTAGCGCCTCTGAAAACGGGCCAGAATCCTACGATTAGCAAGGTGAGCGCAAGCAAGCTTGCTGAAGCAGCCAAAAGGCCAAGCGCGGGTTCGGGACTCAGCCAAGACTTCATATACCTGCTCCTCCCTCGAGACGTGCAGGCGAGAACTCTCACGCTAAGCTTAGATCCGCAAGGGCGCGCGCATCCTGCCGTTCCGCGTTTTACCCCACCCCGCTCAAGCTCAGCCTGAGCGGGGTTGCGAGGTCAGCTACGGGGCATACCCGGAACGGCTGCAATCAGCTGAAAAGAAGACATTCTTTACCCCCGTCATCCCAGCGAAAGCTGGGATCGCTCGCGAAGTTACGAAAGGCCGACAATGACCCCAGCCTTCGCCGGGATGACGACGCTGCGCCCAAACGAAAACGCGCCGGATGTTTCCACCCGGCGCGTCCTCCAGCAAGCAACTGGTTCGTTTCTGGCAGTCGTTCGCTGCCGTTTCCTTGCGACCCGGAAGGCTCTCCGGAAGGAATGGGGGAAGGAATCTCTTGTCCGGCTCAGGCGGCCTCTTTCTCGATCCACTCGGGGTAGAAGCTGGGCTCGCGCTCCGACCAGCCCTGGGCGGTGGCGGCGGCTTCGCTGATCGAGTGGAGCAGCAGCTTGCGGCGTTCCGGGTGGATCTGCGGCAGCGCGGCGGCGCCGCAGAAGGCGCCGGGCAGCCAGGGGCGGACCCAGGCGCCGAGCAGGCGTTCGTAGAGGAAACGGAACGCCGAGAACGAGCCGATGCTGTCCTGCGCCAGATCGAAGGCGGCCATGGACATCAGCTTGCCCATCACGCTTTCGAGATCGTCGAAACCGCTGTCGTCCGGGCGCAGCTTGCGCAGCGCCTTGAGCGCGCCATAGGCGGCGTACTGCTGGCGGATCGAGCCCGCCTCGGCCGCGTCGCGCGCCCAGAGCTTGAAGGCGTCCTGCCGGCCAAGCCCGACATCGAGGCTGCGCCGGATGTAGCGCTGCTCGCACGCCGTGAAGCTGGCGAATTCGCGCAGCTCGCTGATCGTGACAGTGGCCGTACCGATGGTGCTCATGTCCTGGCTCCCGTGATTCGCGGAAGGTTCACGCCTTCCTCACGAGAATCATTTTTGCGCAGGCCTGCTTTCAGACGGCTTAACGATGCAATCGTTTGCTTACGACCAGTCGCGGAAGCAGATCTAAAGAATTCCGTTAACCATCAGATCAGGCCGGCAAGCGGGCTCGAAGGGTCCGCGTAGCGCCTTTGCGCCATGCGTCCGGAAAGGTATGCGTCGCGTCCGGCCATGACCGCGTACTTCATCGCGCGGGCCATGCGCACCGGATCCTTCGCCTCGGCAATGGCGGTGTTCATCAGCACGCCGTCGCAGCCCAGCTCCATCGCCACGGCCGCTTCGGAAGCGGTGCCCACCCCGGCGTCGACCAGCACCGGCACCTTGGCGCCCTCGACGATCAGGCGCACCGTCACCTTGTTCTGGATGCCGAGGCCGGAGCCGATCGGCGCGCCGAGCGGCATCACCGCCACGGCGCCGCAGTCCTCGAGCTGCTTGGCGGCGATCGGATCGTCGACGCAGTAGACCATCGGCAGGAAGCCTTCCCTGGCGAGGATCTCGGTGGCCTTCAGCGTCTCGCGCATGTCGGGGTAGAGCGTGCGCGCCTCGCCCAGCACTTCGAGCTTGACGAGGTCCCAGCCGCCCGCCTCGCGCGCCAGGCGCAAGGTGCGGATGGCGTCGTCGGCGGTGAAGCAGCCGGCGGTGTTGGGAAGGTAGGTGATCTTTTTCGGGTCGATATAGTCGGTCAGCATCGGCGCCTTGGGGTCCGACACATTGACGCGGCGCACCGCGACCGTGACGATTTCCGCGCCCGAGGCCGCCACCGCCGCCGCGTTCTGCTCGAAGTCCTTGTACTTGCCGGTGCCCACGATCAGGCGCGAGGTGAACGTGCGGCCGGCGACGGTCCAGGTGTCGAGCGACGTGTCAGCAGAAATATCGGTCAAGGTGCGCATCCTTTCGGGGGAGCGGGAGTCAGGAGGGCGGAAAAGCGGGGGGCGGAAGGAAAGGCCGGGCGTCAGCCGCCGCCGACGAAGTGGACGATCTCCAGCGCGTCGCCGTCCGACAGCATGACGTCGCCGAGCGTCGAGCGCGGGGCGATCTCGCCGTTATGCTCCACCGCGACCTTCCTGGGGTCGAGGCCGATCTCGGCGACAAGGTCGGCAATGCTGGAGCCGGACGCGGTGCGGCGCGGCTCGCCGTTGACGGTGAGGGAGATGTCTGCAGCCATGCGCCGCAGATAGCGCCGGGAGCGGATTTGGAAAGGGCCGATCGTTACCCTAGGCGGAGCAACGCTGCTGGCGCAGCTTGCAGGGTAACCCCTACGGGGCTGGAGGCCAAAGCCGTGGCAACGCGGAATCTGTCCACGCCGCCTAGCTCAATGCGTGTGGCGCATGTTCCGGATATGCGCGAAGGCAACCAGCGAGACGCCGATGATGGTGAGCACCGACTCGGCGGTGCCGTGGCCGACCAGAATCGCCGCCGCCATCAGCGCGAGGCCGAGGCCGCCGATCACCAGCGGCGCGATCCGTCCGTGCCGGGCAACCCCGAAACCGAGCGAGATGACGCCGACCACCACCGCCAGCATCAGGCCGACGCGGTGGATCTCGGGCGAGAGCAGGACCTGCCCGCCGATGACATCGCCGCCCAGGCCGAGGAAGCCGACCAGCACGACGCCGAGGACGCAGTGGACCGCGCAAAGCCCGCTGAGAAGGATACCGGCCCGGTCCATCCGGTTGCGAATCGCTGTCAGGGTGCTGCGCATGGCCACCATCTATGTGATGTTGTATCATCATTCAAGGGGCGGCCCGGAATAAATGTCCTCCCGGTGGTCCCGCGTCTTGCGGCGCCGAACGATCCGACGCAAAAGTTTCGGTTCCGGCGCAAAGGTTAACCTTGCGAAAATCCGCGCAAGATCGCAGGGACGTCGGCCATGAGAAATACTGACGGTCGCCCGCTGCTCGGAACTTCCGACGATATCGTCCCCATGGTCCGCTGGCTGTTTTTTGTCGCCGCGCTGGTGGTGATGATCGTGGCGGTGGGGGGCATCACCCGCCTCACCGAGTCGGGCCTGTCGATCACCGAGTGGAAGCCGCTCACCGGCGCCATCCCGCCGCTCACGCAGGCGCAGTGGCAGGCCGAGTTCGACCACTACAAGCAGATCCCGCAGTATATCGACGTCAACGGCCCGGCGGGCATGACGCTGGCGCAGTACAAGTTCATCTACTTCTGGGAATGGGTCCACCGCCTGCTGGCGCGGCTGATCGGCATGGCCTTCGCGCTGCCGCTGGCGTGGTTCTGGTTCAAGCGCACGATCCCGCTGGGCTACAAGCCGCGCCTCGTGGCGCTGCTGGCGCTGGGCGGGCTGCAGGGCGTGGTCGGCTGGTGGATGGTCTCCTCGGGCCTCACCGCCGAAGCGGCCGACCGGGTGAGTCACTTCCGCCTCGCCGCGCACTTGCTGGTGGCGCTGACGACGCTGGGCGGCCTTGTCTGGACCGCGCTCGACTTGCGCGAGCTGGCGCGCGGACAGGCCCCGGCCCGCATGACCCGGCTCGGCGCGCTGGCGCTGGCGATGCTGTTCTTCCAGCTGTTCATGGGCGCGATGGTGGCGGGCCTGCGCGCGGGCTATGTCGCCGGTGCCGGCTGGTTCAGCATGGACGCCTGGCCGCTGATGCAGGGCACGTTCTTCCCCGAGGGTGTCGAATGGGCGCAAGGCGCGCTTCACGCGCTCGTCAACGATCCGTTCCTGACCCACTTCGTCCACCGCTGGTGGGCCTGGGCGGTGGTCGCGGTGCTGGTGGTCATGGCCCGCCGCCTCAAGGCGCTGCGCCTGCGCAAGGTTTCCATCGCCATCCACTGTGCCTTCGGGATCCAGGTGATCCTCGGCATCTGCACCGTGTGGTCGGGCGTGGCCTTGTGGCTGGCGGTCGCCCACCAGCTGTGCGGCGCGCTGCTGGTGGCGGCGACGGCCTGGGGCGCGCATGGCCTCGGCCGCCGCGACCAGGTCGGGATCGGCATGTGAGCGAGGCCACGCCGCGCGAGCCGGTTGCCGCGCTGATCTGGAGCCCGTTTCCTGATCAGGAGAGCGCGCTGGCTGTGATCCACGCCCTGCTCGACGAAGGCCTGGCCGCCTGCGGCAACCTGATGCCGGGCATGACCTCGGTGTTTGTCTGGAACGGCGAGAAGGACAGCGCGCACGAACTCGGCCTGATGGTGAAGACCAATGCCGAGCTGCTTGATGCCGCCGTGGCCCGGCTCACCGAGCTGCATCCTTACGAGCAGCCGGCGGTGCTCGGCTGGCGCTGCGAGACCGGGGCGCCGGGCACGCTGGCCTGGCTGGCCAGTATCGGAACGGACTGAACCTTCCTTTCCTCGTCTCCTTCCTTTCCTCGTCATCCCCGCGAAGGCGGGGATCCCGCTTCCCTTGTGCCGCCGCGAAGAAGAACAAGCGGGGCCCCCGCATTCGCGAGGGCGACGAAATGATATGAGGGAATCTATCCGGATGGCTCAAAATCCATGACGGTATTATTTTACCTCTCTGAAAAGCCCCGGTCTGCTTGACTTGCAGGGCCATTTCGACGATTTGGCCGCCTTCCCGCAGAGGGTGAAGATTCGTGCAAGCGATCGATTCGGCCTCCGCGACCTGAACATTAGGGATAGACCAGCCATGAAGGCGCTTACGAAGGTCACCCGGTCGATCAAGCCGGCCGAGGTGGAAAAGAAGTGGCATCTGATCGATGCCGAGGGTCTGGTGGTTGGCCGTCTCGCGGTCGTCATCGCCGACCTCCTGCGCGGCAAGCACAAGCCGAGCTTCACCCCGCACGTCGATTGCGGCGACCACGTTGTCGTGATCAACGCCGAGAAGGTGAAGTTCACCGGCAACAAGCTCAAGCAGCAGACCTACTACAAGCACACCGGCTACGCCGGCGGCATCAAGGAAGTGACCGCGGACAAGGTTCTCGCCGGTCGTTTCCCCGAGCGCGTGCTTGAAAAGGCTGTTGAGCGCATGATCCCGCGCGGCCCGCTCGGCCGTGACCAGATGCGTGCCCTGCACCTCTACGCCGGCACCGAGCACCCGCACGGTGGCACCCAGCCCGAAGCACTCGACGTTGCTTCCATGAACCGCAAGAACAAGGTTGGCGCGTAATGTCTGATACCGAAACCGTTCAGAGCCTGGCCGACCTCAAGGACCTCGGCGAAGTCGCCGTGGCCGATTCGGCTGAAACGATCGCTCCGGTCGTCTCGAACGCCCCGCTCCGCGCCCAGGAAATCGACGCCCAGGGCCGTGCCTACGCCACCGGCCGCCGCAAGGACGCCGTGGCCCGCGTGTGGGTCAAGCCCGGCACCGGCAAGGTGATCATCAACGGCCGCGACCAGGAAGTGTACTTTGCACGTCCGACCCTGCGCCTCGTGATCAACCAGACCTTCCAGGTTGCTGGTCGTGACGGCCAGTACGACGTGATCGCCACCGTCAAGGGCGGCGGTCTCTCGGGTCAGGCCGGCGCTGTGAAGCACGGCATTGCCCAGGCCCTGTCGAAGTACGAGCCCGCCCTGCGCGCCGCCGTCAAGGCAGCCGGCTTCCTCACCCGCGACAGCCGCGTGGTCGAGCGTAAGAAGTACGGCCGTGCGAAGGCACGCCGCAGCTTCCAGTTCTCGAAGCGCTGATCCGCTTTTTCGAGAGCCAAGGCTTTACAAAAAGGGGTCGCGGGAAACCGCGGCCCTTTTTTGTTGTCCGCTGCTTGTATCGTCCGCGCGCGATCGCGCTTCAGCGGCGGGGGAGCGGTTCGCAGGCGACACCGTCGCTATCGCCGTCCAGGCCCGGACGATAGCCGGGCTCGCCGATGCGCATCGGGGCCAGCCCGGCTGCCCAGGCGTCCCGGCAATTGCGGAAGAAGACGGCGGCGGAGCGGCTGGCGGCGCGCGCAGGAGCATGCTGGGGCGCCGGCCGAGATGCTGGCCGAGACATTGTTCGGGGCTCTGGCCGGGCCTCTGTCCGGGGACGTTCTGGCGCGCGCGGATGGGCCTTGCGGTAGTCTGCCGGCTGCTCGAACGTCCCGGCCCAGATCCCGGCCTTGCGCGCCCGGGCATCGGCTTCGGCGGGCACATAGGCCGGCGTGAAGTGCGGCAGCGCGGCAGCATAGCCCATGCGCACCACCGCGTCCGACAGATCGATGTCGCCCACCCGGCAGATCGCCACGACCCGGCCATAGTCGTCGGTATCCTGCTGCGTGCAAACCGCCTCGCGGCCCGCGACCAGCCCCGACAGGGCCTGCCGCGCATCGAGACCGCAGGACCAGCTGGTCCCGCCCCGCTGGCAGGTCTGGTCCTTCTCCACGGCATCGATGCCGAACAGGCGGATCCGCGCTCCGGTCATGTCCAGCGAATCGCCGTCCACCGCCACGACCCGGCCGGAATAGACTTGCGCCTGCGCCGGCATCTGCGCCGACAGGGCGAGGCTGGCGGAGGCGAACAGCAGGGCGGCGGGAAGGGTCTTGCGCATGGGGCGGCGGGGTCTTTCGGCGGGCGGCGATCTTGCGGAACACCTGTCATACCCCCGATTTCCTGCCAATTCGTTCCCTTGCCCGGCGCGATCGGGAAACCCATCGCATGGCAAGATACCTCGTCATAGCAAGGTATCTTGCCGTGCCCTGTATTTTCTCATGCAAGGTATCTTGCGTTGCACAGTAGCTGGTTATATACACTCGTCATCCGCAGGAGATGATTCGATGTCCGAAATCGAGATCCAGTTGAAGAAGGGGGTGCTGGGGCTCTGTGTCCTGGCGCTGCTTTCGCGGGGTGACAGCTACGCTTACGAGATCGCCAGCCGCATGGCCGACGCGGTCGACATGGGCGAAGGCACGATCTACCCGCTGATGCGCCGGATGCAGAGCGATGGCCTCGTGGTGACCTACCTCGAGGAATCGCCCTCCGGTCCCCCCCGCAAGTATTACCGCATCACCGAGACCGGCCGTTCGCGGCTGGCCGAACAGGTTGCCGAATGGCGCGGCTTCACCGCTGCCGTCGACGGCCTGATCGCAGGCGCGGCAGAGCCGGTCGAGACGGCTTCGGCGCCCGTTGCAGAAGGGGAGCAGAGCCATGACGCGTAACGAATTCATCCGGCGCCTGAAGGCCGGCCTCAAGGGTGTGCCGCAGGACGTCATCGCCGACATCGTCGCCGACTACGAAGAGCACTTCGAAGCCGGCGCCGCCGAAGGCCGCAGCGAGGAAGAAGTCGCCGCAGCCCTCGGAAACCCGGCCAGGCTGGCGCGCGAACTGCGCTTCGAGGCAGGCTTCAAGAACTGGGAGAGCGACCGTTCGCCCTCGTCGGCCTGGGGCGCGATCCTGGCCTTCATGGGCCTGGCCACCATCGACATCCTGATCCTGCTGCCGGTCGTGCTGCCGGTGCTGGGGGTGATGTTCGGCCTCTTCGTGGCGACGCTGGTGATGTTCTTCGTCGGCGGCTTCGTGCTCATCGCCGGGCCGTTCAGCGGCTTTCCGGGCGGTGCCCTGGTCGCCATCCTCGGCGGTCTCGGGACGATGAGCGCCTCGGTCGCGGTCGGTGCGCTGCTGACGCTGGTCAGCATCTGGATCATCAATGCCCTCATGTGGTTCGGCCGCCTGCACTACCGCGTGATCGAACCCGCCATCCACCCCGAAGACTGATCGGCACGAGAGAGAAAGGAACCAAGAGATGTTCAGGAAGCTGCTCATCGTATTCGCCAGCGGCGTGATCCTCTCGATCGTCGCCTTCGGCGCGGCCTGGGTCATCGGCGGGGACACGTTCCGCCAGGAAATCCACGAAAACGGCGGCTGGAACTTCGAGTTCGACGACGAGAAGGACCACGGCCCCGACAAGACCCGCACGTTCGCGCTCCAGCCCGGCAGCCACCTGGCGATGAACGTTCCGGTGCAGCTGGTCTTCACCAGGGGCGACAAGGCCGAGATGGTCGTCAGCGGCCCGCAGAAGGTGATCGACAGGCTGACCTTCGTGGACGGCAAGCTCGACATCGACGGCGACATGCACATGCGCAAGGGCCTCAAGGTGCGCATCACCGCTCCCGAGATCGAAAGCTTCGACTTCGATGCCCCCGGCGACGTGACGCTGACCGGCCTCGACCAGGACAGCCTGACCCTGAAGGCCGACGGCGCGATCAACCTCGATGCCGCGGGCAAGGTCCGCAAGCTCGATGTCCAGACCGAAGGCGCCAGCAACCTCGATCTCGCCAAGCTGCAGGTCCAGGACGCCAAGGTCGGCGTCGACGGGGTCGGCAACGTGACGATCGGCGCGACGGGTGACGTCTCGGTCTCGATCAACGGCATCGGCTCGGTCAGGCTGGTGCGCAAGCCCGCCCACCTGCAGACCGACATCAACGGTCTCGGCAAGGTCGACCGCGACTATCAGTGACGGGAATGGGCTGCGGCGGGACACATGGCCCCGCGGTAGCCGGAAAGAACAGGGCCGCAGCATCCACCAGGGATGCTGCGGCCCTTTCTGGTTGGGTTCAGTGCCGCCTAGGTGTCGTTCTGTACCCGTTCAGTGCGGTTTCAGTGCCGCCTCTCAATGCACCGGCGGATCGACCGGCGGAACCGCGCCGACCGGGGCCACCGGCTCGCCCGGCTGGCGCGGCGGCAGGGCGTTTTCGGGCACTTCGTCGATCTGCATCGCGGCGGTCGGCACATGCTCGAGATTGCGTGCGACGACATGGATCTCCTCGCCGGTGATGGTGATCTCGTTGAAGCTCGGCGGGGTCGAGCGGATGCGCCGCGACAGTGTTCCGGCGCCGATCATCCGCAGCGGTCCTGCGGGCGTTTCTGCCGTAAGATCAAAGGCATCGTGGATATGGCCGGAAAGCACCGCCATGACCTTGCGGCCGGCCAGAACCTCCATCGTGCTGCTGCCGTTGATGGTCAGCAGCTTGTTGTCGCGCGCCCGCCGTTCCAGCAGCGGATGATGCGCCGCCACCAGCACCCGGGTGCCCTTCGGCAGCGCATCGATGGCGGCGAGGGTCTCGCGCAGCGCGGCGTCGGTCACCCAGCCGTTGGACCAGGGAAACCGCTGCCACTGGGCGCGCGTCGTGGTCCGCAAGGGGACGATGGCAAGGCCCGGAAGATCGAGCTGCGCCTCGACCTGGCGCTCGATCGCGCGGAACCGGCGATAGGGATCGAAGAAGCGCTGGTAGAGGTTGAAATAGGGAATGTCGTGGTTGCCGATTTCCACGGTAACCGGCGCTTTCAGCCCCTTGATCCACGCGCAGGCGGCATCGAATTCGTGATGCCGCGCGCGCATCGTCAGGTCGCCGGTAATGGCGACGGCATCGGGCTTTTCGCGGGCGATGGCCTGCTCGGCCCAGGCGATGGCCGCGGGATCTTCCAGCCCGAAATGCACGTCGCTCAGATGGAACAGCCGCAAGGGGCGGGAATGGTCGGAAACCTCAGGATTCATCGATCGTCGTCACCAGATCGACCTCGCTGGTCGTGGGAAGGAAATGCTCTTGCGTTCCCCCGTCGAATGGTTCGCCGTCGATCAGCAGGCCCATCGGTTCGCCTTCGGGACAGACCAGCCGAAGCTGTTCGTGCCGGCCGAGGCGGTCGTGCGGGCCGTCGCGAAAATCGCGGTTGAGCAGGGCGATGCCCTGTCCGGCAAAATCGCCGGGCGTCTCGGCGTAATAGCCTTTCGCTTCAAGTCCATTGGCGGCGGGAGTCACGGTGATGGCGGCATAGCCGTCCTCGCGCGTTCCGTCGACCTTGGCGCTGTCGACTCCATCACAAACGACCTTGGGACCATTGACCGACCAGGCGATGGCATCGCGGGTGGCGGCCACGAAATCGAGCACATTGCCCGCGCGCATCGCTTCGCGCACTTCGTTCCATACCGTTCCGGGACCTGCCAGGATCCCGGTCAGCGCGATGCCGTGGCGGGTGGAAATGACCGTGGGCCGACTCGTCGGCAGCCGGTCCGGGGCGAGCCGGGCGATGATCTCGCCGGCAGGCACGTCGCCGTGGAGGCGCTTGGCCAGCATGTTCATGGTGCCGCCGGGCAGCACCAGCACCGGGCCGTCCCAGCCGCGTGCGGCGGCCACCGCGGAATGGGTCGTCCCGTCGCCGCCGAATATGGCCAGCAGGGCAATCCCGCTCTTCGCCAGTTCCGGGGCCTCGGGGGCGGATTCGCCGGGAAAGCCGATGCGGCGTTCGAGCACGAATCCGGCTGCCGTCAGTGCGGCCTCGACTTCGGCGACGGCGGCATCGTCGTTGCTGCCGCTGGCGGCGTTGCACACCAGCCAGCAGCGCGGGGCGGATGGGGAGGTTTGGCTCGTCATGGCCTCACAACCGGCCAGAACCGCAAGCGGTTCCCGGTCGCTTGCGTCACGCCCGGCCGGAGAAGATCAGCCAGGCGGCGATGCCGTTGACGATCGAATAGAGGGTGTAGAGCCAGGCCCATCCGGTCGATCCGGCGGCGACCATGATCATGGCGCCGAGCAGCATGGCGAATTCGACCAGCAGGCTCAGCCGCCCGCCGAGCGGCTGGATCAGCCAGGGGACCTGGCCAAGCAAGGAATGCCCCGATTCGAGCACCGCCTTGTGCGCTGCGAAGTTGAGCACGCCAAGACAGAAGATGACGACAAGTCCCATGGCTGCCGGCGACTGTACATGGACGGGGCAGTTCTTGCCAGCTCGGCGGCGAATCGCCGGCGATTCGGGGCGCATTTCCAGCATCGTCCAATAACGGGAAGGACTTGAGCAGACGTCCTTCGTCGAGTGCCCATGTCGTTCGTCCTTCGCATTGCCCTTTCGTCGACAGGCGGGCCGCTGCGGTCGAGGTCCGCGTGAATCGCGGGGCCGGCCGGGGCAGAAGAAACTCACCGGGCCGAAACGGGGACTTCCCGCAAATAGCCCACCACCAGGAGGAAAACACGATGATCAAGACCACTTCCATCGCCGCCGCCGCGGCAGCGCTCGTACTGACCGGCCTGACCTTTTCGGTTGCCGCACCGGCCCAGGCCAAGGACATCACGGTCAGCTACGCGGACCTCAACCTGACGAGCCTCGAAGGCCAGAAGACGCTCGCCCGCCGCCTCGATGCCGCCGCCCGTAACGCCTGCACCTACGATCAGCTCTCGACCGGCACGCGCATCCGCGATCCCCAGGCCGTCGCCTGCTACAAGAAGGCCCGCGCCCAGTCGCACGACCACATGGCGATGGCTGTCGAACGTGCCAACCGCGCCCGCGTCGCCGTCGCCAACTGAGGCTGCGGCCGGGAATGCGCAGCCAGCGCGCCGCATGAGCGGCACCGGCCTTCTCCCTGACTCGATCACCCGGCGGCAGAACTCTGCATGGTCGGGTGGGGGAGGACGCCGGTGCCGGAAAAGCCCGGCAGGATCACCGGCCGTGGATTTTCCAGAAGGCTCCCAACGAAGTCCCTAAAAAATAATTGGATGCAGACTGGCGGGCCCTAGCGGCCCGCCATTTTCTTGACCGAAGGCAGGTAAGTCCGGCCGATCCGCAAGGCTTCGCCATCGGCGGTCTCGACCGACCAGACGCCCAGGCCCTCGTGCCGCAGGCCGGTCACATGATCGCGCCGCAGGATGCAACTGCGGTGGATGCGGATGAACTGTTCGGGATCGAGGCGCTGTTCGAGGCTGGTGATGGTCTGCAGCAGCAGGTAGCTGGCGCCCCGTACATGGAGGCGCACATAGTCGCGCTCGGCATCGATCCGCTCGACATCGCCGGCGGGCACACGCACCAGTTCGGAGCGGTGCGGCACCCAGAATTCCTCCAGCCACTTGCCGGTGGGCACGGTGCGTTCGCCGCGCCGCGCGCCGACGCGCGAGATCGCGCGTTCCAGCCGTTCCGGGGCGACCGGTTTCAGCACGTAGTCGACCGCATCGAGATCGAAGGCTTCCACCGCGAATTCGTCATGCGCGGTCACGAAGATCACCGCCGGTGCCTCGGGCAGGCCGCCAAGGCGCCGGGCGACGGTGAGACCGTCGGTTTCCGGCATCGTCAGGTCCAGCAGCACCAGGTCGGGCGAGAGCGCCTCGATCAGCCGCAAGGCCGCCTCGCCGTCGCTCGCGGTGCCGATCACCGAGATCGTGTCGATACGCGCGCAGATCACCTGCATGCGCTCCACCGCCAGCGGCTCGTCGTCGACGATCAGCGCGCGCAGCGGCGCGGTGTCCAGACTTTGTACGGGTTCAGGCACGAGAATGCTCCAGCGGGCCCGCAGAGGGGGACCCAAAGTTCAGCGGCAGGCGCAGGACCGTGGCAAAACCGCCTTCCTCGCGCCGGCCGAACGTGATCTGCGCGGCATTGCCGTAGCGGGCCCGCAACCGGTCGCGGACATTGCCAAGGCCGATGCCGAAGCCCTGCACGCCCTTGACCTTGCCGCCGGGGCCATCGTCGCTGACGGAGATTACCAGTGTGTCGCCCTCCGCTTGCGCGCGGATGGCGATCGTCACCGGACGCTGGGTGGCGGCAACGGCGTACTTCACCGAATTCTCGACAAGCGGCTGCAGGATCATGCCCGGCACCATCGCATCGGAAACGGCATCGTCAATATCTATCGTCGTCACCAGGCGATTTGGGAAACGAACCGCCTCGATGTCGAAATAGAGTTTCTGAAGTTCGATCTCATCGACAAGCTTGAGGTCGCTTGTCGGATCCCCGGAGAGCGTCCGGCGATAGAACGTCGAGAGCGTCTGGATCATCGTTTCTGCATCGTCCTGCTTGCCGGTCATGACCAGCGCCGAAAGCGAGTTCAGCGTATTGAACAGGAAGTGCGGATTGACCTGGTAGCGCAGCGAACGCAGTTCCGCAGCGGCTGCTGCGCGGCGATGTTCGCCCTCGCGGCGCTCCGCCACGCGGGCTTCTTCCGCCTTGGCCAGCGCAAAATAGAGCGCGGCCCAGGCCAGCACGAGGAAGTAGCGGGTGAAGGCATAGTCCGTCACCGTGGCCCAGCGGCCATATTCCTCACCCAGGCTCTTGTTGGTGTGGATGGTGATGGAGTGGGCCTTGTTGTCGCTGGTGGTGGTCGGCTCGGGCGGAGCTGGAGCCGAAGGGGCGCTGGCATCGTCGGTCGGCGTGCCGGGCAGCCGCGGGGCGGGCTGGGTGACCGAGGTGGGCAGATCGAGGAGAATGTTGCCGGCATCGTCGCGGCTGATCCGGACATTGCCCGATTTGACGGCCTCGGCCTCTTCCTCGCTGCCGTAGGCGGGGCTCATCTCGATGTCGGAAAACACCGTCTGGTTGATGACGCTGAGCAGGAACGCCAGCGGCAGGGCGCCGATCAGCACGATCGCCAGCCTGACTCCGCCCGACTTGCGCTCCAGCATCTGCAGGAGCGGCCAGACGGCGGCCATGACCAGCATCGAGAGAATGCAGATCGTCAGCCGGCGCGAGAAGATGGCCCAGACGAACTCGTAGCCCATGATCGCCCCGCGCAGCGTCGCGACGAGGAAATAACAGGCCCAGAGCGCGGCAAGCGAGAGCAGAACGACCCGCGCAGGCACGCGCGGCTGATTGGCGACATCCGACATGGTCTACCGGAATAGCGCGAAAGTTCCCCAAGGCGCCAGTTCGCAAATCGGACGGGAATCGACCTTTGTCGAAAGATTACGGGGGTTCGAAGAGGTTAGCGGCACCGGCCCTCTCCCCCACCCTCCCACCTGCAGGATATATCGATGGGTGATAGGGCGGGGGAGAGGGCCGGTGCCGCAAAATTCGCCTGCGGCGAATTTGCAAACGGACTGTCAGCGCTTGCGCAAGGCGGCGATGCAGGCGGCGCGGTCGACGTCCTGGCCATCGGAGCCGCGCCGGGCGTCCACATAGGTCGCGACCGGCTCCTTCGATCCGGCGGGGGGATAGAGATAGACGTCGAGCAGGCAGGCGGTGCCGGTGAACTGCAGCTTGCGCGCATCGCCTTCCCACACGTCGAGACGGGGCTCGCCGAACTGGCGCACCAGTTGCGTCCGGTCGGCACCGATCACGCCCGCCACACCGGGAATCGCCTGGAGCGTGGGCGCGCGGTTGACGTGGCTGGGCTGGCGCACGTCGGGGACGCGGCCCGGAGTGCGATGCGGCGTGCGGGTGGGGTGGGGCGTGCTCTGCACCGTGCCGCCGCCGCAGGCGGAGACCATCAAGGCCAGCGCGGCGGCCGACAGCGCCCCGATCAGGCGCCGGTTCGGGCCGTTTCGGCAATTTTCGGGAAGGATGGCCGGGTTCTTGCGCGTCTGGATCATGATTGCCCCCCGCATCGCGCGCGGGAAAACGGCTGTCAACCGCGCCGCGCTTGCGAAGCGGCCGGCCGCGCGCTACTCGCGGTGGCAACTCCCGAACATTTCCAGATCATTTTAAGGACTCTCTCCGCATGGCCCAGCCCACCGTGCCGCCCACTCTTGATGTCATCGCCATCGGCAATGCCATCATCGACGTGATCGCCAACTGCAACGACGCGCTGATCGAGGAACTCGGCTTGTCGCGCGGCGGCATGATGCTGATCGATGCCGACCAGGCCAAGAGCCTCTACGAAGCCATGGGCCCCGCCCGCGAGATCTCGGGCGGTTCGGCCGCCAACACGCTGGCGGGGCTTGCCGCGCTGGGCGCCCGGTGCGCGTTCATCGGCCAGGTGGCCGAAGACCAGCTCGGCGAAGTCTTCACCCACGACATCCGCGCCGGCGGCAGCGCCTTCGACGTGCCCGCCCGCCCCGGCAACCCGCCGACCGCGCGCTGCCTGATCTTCGTGACTCCCGACGGCCAGCGCACGATGAACACCTTCCTCGGCGCCTCGCACTACCTGCCGGCCGAAGCGCTCGACGAAAGCGCGATCGCCAGTGCCGCCGTGCTTTACCTCGAAGGTTACCTCTGGGATCCGGAAGAGCCGCGTGCGGCGATGCGCAAGGCAATCGACGCGGCCCGCTCGGCCGGTCGCAAGATCGCCTTCACGCCTTCGGAATGCTTCGTGATCGACCGTCACCGCGCCGACTTCCTCGACCTGATCGAGACCGGCAAGATCGACGTGCTGTTCTGCAACGAGCACGAGATGGCGGCGCTCGTCGGCCATGACGATTTCGAGAAGGGCGTGGCCGAACTGGCGCCGAAGATCCCGGTGCTGGTCGTGACGCGCGGTGCCGAAGGCGCCGTTGCCCTGTCGCAAGGCCAGCGCGTCGAGATCGGCGCCGAGGCGATCGACCGCGTGGTCGACACCACCGGCGCGGGCGATCTGTTCGCTGCCGGCTTCCTGTTCGGCCACGTGCGCGGCAAGAGCCTCGAGCAGTGCCTCAAGCTCGGTGCGATCTGTGCCTGCGAGATCATCTCGCACTACGGCGCCCGCCCCGAAGCGGACCTCAAGGCGCTCACCGCGCCGGTTCTGGGATAATTCTCCCGCACCATTGACGCGCCATGCGCTCCGGGAGACCTTGGTACATTACCCTAGGTCTCCCGGAGGTAGCATGGCGAATGGGAATCCGGCCGGAGCGCTGGCCGTCATCGATTTCGAGGCGAGTTGTCTGCCCGAACATGGGCAGTCCTACCCCATCGAAGTGGCGGTCGCCCGGATCGACGGCGAGAACCGTGCCTGGCTGATCCGTCCGCTGCGGGCCTGGGAACACTGGGACTGGTCGCAGGAGGCCGAGGCGCTCCACGGCATCAGCCGCGCGATGCTGGACTGCGACGGCCTGCCGGCATCGCAGGTCCTTGCGGAAATCATCGCATTCGTGGGCGACTGCGCGGTCTATTCCGATGCCGAGCTCGACGAATACTGGCTGGAAGTGCTGTGCCAGGGGCTCGCCGCCGCCCTGCCCTTCCCGATCCGTTATCTCGGCGAATGGATGGTCGAGCACGGGTTCACCCGCCCGCAAGTCGTCGCCGCACTGGAAGAAGCCAAGGCCCGGCTGCCCAAGGAACATCTGGCGCGCGAGGACGCCAAGCGGCTGGCCATGGTCGTGCGCCTGCTGATGGAAAGCGAAACTGCATGAAGACCCGTGACGCGACCCTGGTGCGCATCCATGTGCCGGTCGCTGCCGAAACGCTGGCCGCGATGCTCGCGGGCGATGGCGCTGCTGCCGAGCGTGATCCTGTGCTGGCCGCGGTTCTTGCGGTGATCCGGGAGGACAATCCGCTGGGTGACTTCGGTCTTTACAAAGGCGTGTTCGAACTCAGTCCGGGTTGGGAGAGCTTTCAGCCGGGTGCCGATGCCCGGCCGACTCTGGGCGAAGCGGGGCGCACGACGCTTTCGCCCACGGCGATCCTGGCCGTTCATGCGCCCTGCCCGCCGGAGGATGCGGCCTTTGCAGCCGCACTGGACCGGATTCTCGCGATTCACCCCTGGGAAGTGCCGGTCATCGAGATCGTGCCAGTGCGGATGCCAGTGCGGATGCCCGTGCGGATACCGGTGCGCTGAAGGCCAGGAAGGCCGAGAGGCCGCTCAGAACCCGGTGGACTGGGCCGGCGGAGCCTGCTGCGCCGCCGCCTGTCCTTGCCCGCCCTGCGCCGCCTGCAAGCGGGCCGCGCACTCGTTCTTGCGCTGCGCCCGCGCGTCCGAATAGCTCTGCGCGGTCTGGCCGGGCAGTGCACAGTCGCGGTCCGGGCGGATGGGATGGCGGGCGCGGCAGCCTTCCTCGGTGGCGAACAGGCCGTCGGCGCAATCCTCGAAGGCGGCAACGTCGGCATCGTGCTGCGCCCGGCAACTGGCGGTCCAGCGCTCCTTGTAGGAGAGTTCCGCGAAGTTGAGGCAGTCCTGGTATTCCAGCTGCGCCGATTCCTGCCGCTGCCGGGCTTCCGCCTCGGCCCGCTGGGCGGCCTTCCGGCGCGCCTGTTCGGCCTCGCGCTCGGCCGCTTCGCGGGACTCCACCCGGGCTTCCTCGCGCGCGGCCTGGCCGGGCAGGACGACCCCGTAGTACCAGCCCACGCCGGTTCCCGCGATCAGCACGGCTGCCGCCAGCGAGAGTTTGAGAACCGTGTCGGCCTTGCTTGCCATCGCCTTACTCGCCGGCTGCCTTCTCGCGCGCCACTTCGCGCCAGCCGATGTCGCGGCGGCAGAAGCCGGTGGGGAAATCGATGGCGTCGACGGCGGCATAGGCCCCGGCCTGTGCTTCCGTCACCGAAGCGCCGCGTGCGGTGACGTTCAGCACGCGGCCACCGCTCGCGACCAGCGTGCCGTCCTTCAGCGCGGTACCGGCGTGGAAGACCTTGGCGCCCTGCGCATCGGCCTTTTCGATGCCGTGGATGGCGCCGCCCTTGGCGGGCGTACCCGGATAGCCGTCCGCGGCCATCACCACGGTCAGCGCGGTATCCGGGCTGAACTTGGGCGGCTGGATCGCGGCAAGGCGATTGTCGGCACAGGCGTGGAGCAGTTCGACGAGGTCCGATTCAAGGCGCATCATCATCACCTGGCACTCCGGATCCCCGAAGCGGCAGTTGTATTCGATGAGCTTGGGGCCCTGCGCGGTGAGCATCACCCCCAGGAACAGCACGCCCGAATAGGGAATGCCCTCGTTCTCCAGCGTGCGCACGGTCGGGGCGATGATGCGTTCCAGCACTTCGGCTTCCAGCGCGGGCGTCAGCACCGGGGCGGGGCTGTAGGCGCCCATGCCGCCGGTATTGGGGCCGGTGTCGCCGTCGCCCACGCGCTTGTGGTCCTGCGCGGAAGCGAAGGGGACGATGGTGGAGCCATCGGTCAGCGCGAAGAAGCTGGCTTCCTCGCCTTCCATGAATTCCTCGATCACGGCCTCGGCACCGGCCTCGCCGAAGCGGCCGGAGAAGATCTCGCGCACGGCGTCCTCGGCCTCGTCCATGGTCATGGCCACGGTCACGCCCTTGCCGGCGGCAAGCCCGTCGGCCTTGATGACCACCGGCGCGCCGAACCTGGCGAGCGCGGCCATCGCGGCGGCCTCGCTGGAAACGCGCTCGTACCCGGCGGTGGGGATGCCCGCGCGTTCGCACAGGTCCTTGGTGAAGCCCTTGGAGCCCTCCAGCTGGGCGGGCTTCCGGTTCGGGCCGAACACCGAAAAGCCCTCGGCGCGCAGCGCATCGCCGAGGCCGTCGACCAGCGGCGCTTCGGGGCCGATCACGACCAGCCCGACGACATTCGCTTCGCAGAAGGCGATGACCGCACCGTGGTCGGTGACATCGAGGTCGATGCAGCTTGCCACTTCGGCGATCCCGGGATTACCGGGGGCAGCCCAGAGCGTCTCGCAGAGCGGGGATTGCGCCAGCTTCCAGGCCAGCGCATGTTCGCGGCCGCCAGAGCCCAGAAGAAGGATATTCATTGCCCGTGCCTTTCGATGACGACGAATTCGATGATGGTCGTTCCGGTGGGCTGGTAGCGAAGCAAGCGCCCGGGGACAACGCCGCGCCGCTCTCGATCAGCGAGATTTCGAATCTGCTGAAGCGCACGGTGGAGGATCGATTCGGTTTCGTGCGCCTGCGGGGCGAGCTTTCGGGCGTGAAGCGGGCCGCATCGGGCCACCTCTACTGCGCGCTGAAGGACGACAAGGCGGTGATCGACGGCGTCATGTGGCGCGGCGGCGCCCAGCGGCTGGCGTTCCGGCCGGAAGACGGCGTGGAAGTGATCGCCACCGGCAAGCTGACGACCTATCCCGGCCGCTCGAAATACCAGATCGTCATCGAGACGATGGAGATCGCCGGCGAAGGCGCTCTGCTGGCGCTGCTGGAAAAGCTGCGCGCGCGGCTGGCGGCAGAGGGCCTGTTCGCGCCCGAGCGCAAGCGGCCCCTGCCCTTCCTGCCGCGTGTGATCGGCGTCGTGACCTCACCCACCGGCGCGGTGATCCGCGATATCCTGCACCGTCTGGCCGACCGTTTCCCGAGCCGCGTGCTGGTCTGGCCGGTGCTGGTGCAGGGCGAAGGCGCCGCGCAGCAGATTGCCGATGCCGTGCGGGGATTCTCGGCGATCCCGCCCGGCGGAGCGGTGCCGCGCCCCGATCTGGTGATCGTGGCGCGCGGCGGCGGCTCGATCGAGGACTTGTGGTCGTTCAACGAGGAAGTGGTCGTACGCGCGGTGGCCGAATCGGCGATCCCGGTGATCTCGGCGGTGGGCCACGAGACCGACACCACGCTCTGCGACTATGCCGCCGATCGCCGCGCGCCGACGCCGACCGCCGCTGCCGAAATGGCGGTGCCGGTGCGCGCGGAACTGGCCGCGACGCTGGACGAACTGGCCTATCGCATGCGTCGCTGCGCGCTGCGCCCGGTCACTCTGGGGCGCGAGCGGCTGGAAGCGCGCGTACAGCGCCTGCCCCGGCCCGAGGCGATTCTCGCGGCCAAGGCGCAGAAGCTGGACGAACTCTCCGAACGCCTGCGCCGGGGCCTGCGCGATGAAGCCGGGGCCAAGCGCGAACAGCTTGGTCGCGTTGCCGGAAAGCTCTCGCTCCCGCTGCTGCGCCACCGCGTGCAGGTTTCCGGCGAGCGGATCGAGCGCGCGGGCCTGCATCCGCGCCTGCTCCAGCGCCGCTGGGCCATGGCGCGCGATTCGCTGGCGCCGATGGCCCGCGTGCTGCCGCAGCTCGATCCCGACAAGCCGCTGGACCGGGGGTTCGCCCGCGTCACCGCGCTCGACGGCCGCACCCTGACCACGCGCGAAAAGGCCGCGCAGGAGGCCGCACTTCTGCTGCGATTCCGCGACGGTACGCTGGAAGTCACGCCCGGTTCAGGTAGCGCGGGCTCTATTGATTCGACCCCGCCTGCAGCGGCTGCGGCCGTGTCATCAGGTCCGGTCGAGGGTGCGGTTGTCAGGCGCCCGGTGCGCCAGAAACCTGAAGAACCCAGGCAGGGTGATTTGTTTTGACCAGCGCGACCTGCTAGGATTTGCCCATGCTGATGTCTTCCGCCGATCGTCCCGCCAAGCTTCAATACGGCCCCAATGGTTTCCGCGTGCTGAGCGGCGGCCATTTTGTGCTCTGCGCCGTAACCGGTGAGAAAATCCCGCTCGAGGAACTGCGCTACTGGAGCGTCGAGCTTCAGGAACCTTACGCCACCGCCGAGATCGCGACCAAGCGCCTGCTCGGAAAGGCATGACCCGCAAATTCAGGGGCGCGCTGCTGGGCGGCGCCGCTCTCGCCGCGTGCGGCCTGGTCGTGCTGGGCGGCGCGTCGCCGGCCGCGACAAGCAGCGTGACGGGCGCCGTGGCCAGTTCTTCGGGCATGACCTATTCCGGCGAAGTGACGCAGGGCGGCTGGATTCGCGGCAAGGTGCCGCAAGGCACGCGTTCGCTGACCCTCGATGGCGAAGCGGTGAAGATCGCTCCGGACGGCGCCTGGTTCGCGGCATTCGATCGGGACGCCAGGTCCAGCGCGATCCTGGTCGCCACGCTCGCCGATGGTCGCACGGTGTCGCGGACGATCCCCGTCGCCCCGCGCGCCTGGCGGATCGAGAACATCAACATTCCCCGCAAGCCCGGCGGTCCGAGCGAGGCTTTCATGAAGATCCGTCAGCCAGAACTGGACCGGATCAATGCCGCCCGCGCGCGCGTGACCGATGCGCAAGGTTGGCGGCAGCATTTCATCTGGCCGGTGAAGGGGCGCATTTCCGGCCGATTCGGCTCCCAGCGCGTCTATCAGGGGGAGCCGGGCGCTTATCATTCGGGCCTCGACATGGCGACCGGCACCAGCGGCACGCCCTATGTCGCTCCGGCCGACGGGGTGGTGATCCTTGCCGCCGAACGGCCGTTCTCGCTGGAGGGCAACCTCCTGATGATCGACCACGGTATGGGTCTCAACAGCGCTTTCCTGCACAGTTCGCAGATTCTCGTGAAAGAAGGCGATCATGTGAAGCAGGGGCAGGTGATCGGGCGGATCGGCATGACAGGCCGGGCGACCGGACCGCATCTGCACTGGTCGATCAAGTGGAACGATGCGCGGCTCGATCCGATCCTGTTCACGGGGCCAATGCCATGATTTGCGCGGGATAATTGCACAAAGCTGCTTGCGGCCCGGACACGATTGCCTATCCCGTTTCTTGTGCGCCGCGTCATCGCCCTCTCCGCCGTGCTGGCGCTTCTGCCGCTGACCTGGGCGCGTACGCCGATCCCGGCCCTGAGGGACACGTTCGAACTCGGGTTCACACCCGTTGCCCTTCCCTCGCCCGATCGGATGGCGGCGCATCTGGGGCCGTTCCATCTCGAACGAATCTGGGAATTGCGCAGTCGAACCCGTCGTTTCGGCAGCTATTCGGCTCTGCTGATCCGCCCGGGCGGAGAGTTTCTGGCACTCAGCGATTCGGGCAATTACCTGCGTTTTCGGGCGCCCGGCGAACCGCAAGTGAACAGCCGAATCGGGGAATTGCCGCTTTCCGATGACGACTCGAAATCGTCGCGCGACGTTGAGTCGGCCACGCAGGATGCTTCCGGCACGATCTGGCTGGGGCTCGAAGGGCGCAATGCGATCTTCCGGATGACTCCCGGACTCGATGTGGCGGACCTGCACGTCGAACGGCGGGTCAGCCCTCCATCGATGCGTGATTGGGGCGTGAACACCGGGCCGGAGGCGATGACCCGTCTGGCCGACGGTCGATTCGTCCTGCTGCGTGAGGGATTTGCGGGCTGGAGTGACCGGCTCCACCCCGCCGTCGTTTTTGCCGGAGATCCCACTGAAAACGCGCGCGTGCAGCAATTCACGTTCGACGGACCGGCTGGCTTCAGCCCCACCGACATGGTGCAACTGCCCGACGGGCGTCTGCTCGTGCTGATGCGGCGGCTGATATGGCCTATGCCCCAGCGCTTTTCCGGACGCATCGCCATTGGCGATCCCAAGGCGATTCGTGCCGGCCAACCCTGGCGGGTCACGGAAGTGGCGCAGCTGTCCTCGGACCTCCCGGTCGACAATTTCGAGGGGCTGGCGGTGGTGCCGCGCGCCGATGGCCAGTTGACCGTCTGGGTGATCTCCGATGACAACTATTCACCGCTCCAGCGCACGCTGCTCTGGAAGATGCGTGTCGATCCGGCGGACTTGCCTTAGGGCTAGCAGGTTGAAGCTGCTCGGAAGGGCACTGTCCGGAATCAGGACATGCAAAAAGGCCCGGAATCCGGACATGCAAAAAGGCGCGCATGGCCTAATGCCTGCACGCCCTTGTTGCATGTCCTGAAAATCACGCTTCCCGAAGGAAGCGTGCGAGAATCAGGCGGCCAGCTTCTTCTTGAGCTCGCGCTTCACCTTGAGGGCGCGCGTGCTGAGCTTGGCGTCGGCAGCCTTGAGCAGCCAGTTGTCGAGGCCACCGTTGTGCTCGACCGAGCGCAGGCCGTGGGTCGAAACGCGGAACTTGAAGCTGCGCTCCAGGCCGTCCGACAGAAGCGTGACGTTCTGCAGGTTGGGAAGGAAGACGCGCTTGGTCTTGTTGTTGGCGTGGCTGACGTTGCAGCCGACCTGGCGGCCCTTGCCGGTCAGTTCGCAGATGCGGGACATGTCTAACTCTCGCTCGAAAAAATCTGTTGCCGTTAAGTACGGGAAGGCGCGCCCTTAGCGATTCCCCCCGCGATGGTCAAGTTGCACACAGCTTTTTCAGCCGCTAGCGCTTGGGAATGACCCGATGGCCGCTCCCCCCATACATGCAACTCGCCCTCGCGCAAGCGCGGGAAGCCGCGGACTGCGGCGAAGTGCCTATCGGTGCCGTGGTGGTGAAGGACGGCGCGGTGATCGCCGCTGCGCGCAACGGCCCGCGCGAGCGGCACGACCCCACCAGCCATGCCGAGATCGAGGCGATTCGCGCGGCGGCGGCGATTCTCGGCAATGAGCGACTCGAAGGCTGCGAGCTCTGGGTGACGCTGGAACCTTGCGCGATGTGTGCGGGCGCGATCTCCCACGCGCGCATCGCGCGGCTCTATTACGGCGCATCGGACCCCAAGGGCGGCGCGGTCGAGCATGGCGCGCGGGTGTTCGAGCATGACCAGTGCCTGCACCGGCCCGAGGTCTACGCCGGGATCGGCGAAAGCGAAGCCGCGCAGATGCTCCGCAGCTTCTTCAGGGCGCGGCGCTGAGGCCGGCTTAGAGCGGGGTGAAGTCCAGCCCGATGTCCGCCGCCGGGGCGCTCTGGGTGAGGCGGCCGACCGAGACGAAGGTCACCCCCGAAGCGGCGATGGCGCCGATGGTGGCGAGATGGACGCCGCCCGAGGCTTCGGTGGGCACCCGGCCATTCACCAGCGCCACCGCCTCGCGCAGCATGTCCGGCCCCATGTTGTCGAGCAGCAGGTGATGTGCGCCCGCCGCGATGGCGGGTTCGATCTGGTCGAGGTGATCGACTTCGCAGATGATCTGGGTAACGCCCGCCGCCCTGGCGCGCGCCACGGCCGGGCCGACGCCGCCGGCGACAAGAACGTGGTTGTCCTTGATCATGGCCGCATCCCACAGGCCCATCCGGTGATTCTTGGCCCCGCCCATGCGGGTCGCGTACTTTTCGAGGTGGCGCAGGCCGGGAATGGTCTTGCGGGTATCCAGCAGGGTGGCGCGGCCCTCCATCGCATCGACGTAGGCCCGTGTCATCGTGGCGATGCCGGAGAGGTGCTGCACGGTATTGAGCGCGGAGCGCTCGCCCGTGAGCATGGCGCGGGCATTGCCGGTGAGGCGCATCAGCTTGGTGCCGGGGGCGACGCTTGCGCCTTCCTCGACCAGGATCTCGATCTCCATCACCGGATCGAGGCTGCGGAAGAAGGCGGCGGCGATCGGCAGGCCGGCAACGGTGATCGCATCGCGCGAATCCATCACCCCGGAAAACCGGGTCTCGGCCGCGATCACGCTTTCGCTGGTGACATCGTGGCCGCCGCCGGGAAAGCCCATGCCGAGATCCTCGGCCAGGGTTGCATCGACAAAGGCGGCGAGGTCGAAACCGGGGATCGCGAAGCTGGTCATGGCGCCGGTCTTTCGCGCGTTCGGAGCGCAATGTCGAGATTGCTCGGGCGCTGCCGGGATGCTTTGCCCGCCCGACACAGGAAAAAGGGGCCGGACTGCGTGTCCGGCCCCTTCCCGATGTTGCTTTTTCGCGGCCAGTGCGCGGCCAGTGCGCCGTCAGTGCGCGGCCTGGGCCTGGTCGGTGGTGACCGGGGTGATCTTGATCTCGACGCGGCGGTTCTTGGCGCGGCCTTCCTCGGTGCCGTTGTCGGCGACCGGGTAGTTCTTGCCCATGCCCTGCGTCTGGATGCGGGCCGAGGAGACGCCCTGCATGATCAGGTAGCGGGCCACCGAATCGGCGCGGCGCTTCGAGAGGTCGAGGTTGTAGGCGTCCGAGCCCACCGAATCGGTATGGCCGTAGACGTCGATCAGGCTGTTCGGATACTGCTTCATCGAATCCGCCACCTTGTTCAGCGCCTGCTGGAACGAGGGGGTGATCTCGGTGGAGTTGAAGCCGAAGGTCACGTCCGGCAGGTTGACGAGGATGCCGTCGCCTTCCTGGGTCACGTCGATGCCCGAACCGGCGGTCTGTTCCTTCAGTTCCTTGATCTGCTTGTCCATCTGGTTGCCGACCACCGCACCGGCCACGCCGCCGATGCCGGCGCCGACGATGCGGGCGCTGCGGCCGCCGATCACGCTGCCCAGCAGATAGCCCAGGCCCGCGCCCGCGCCCGCGCCGATCGCGGTGCGCGAGGCCTTCTTTTCGCCGGTATTGGGATCGGTGACGCAGCCCGAGACGGCCACGAGCGAGATCGCGGCGACAGCCGACGTCAGCAGGCGGGATTTCATCATATTCTTGCCCTTCCTCAGCGAGTTCTTCCGGCGACTATGTGCAGTCGTGCACATGAATAGCATATGGATAATCCCGCAGGAACGAGTGGGATGCCCGCGAGTTCCCGTGCAAGCCGTTGTAATCAGCATCTTGGCTGCATTGCCCGTTGGTGTTTCCGGTGTGTGACGGAATGCTGCATTTGCAACATGCTCTTCGCACCGGCCGCTATTTCTGCTAGCGCGGTTTCATTGTGACGCCCTTTCCCTGGACTGACCTCCTCATCATCGCCGGCCTGATCCTGATCAATGGCCTGTTCTCCATGTCCGAACTGGCCATTGTCTCGGCGCGCGCGGCGCGTCTGAAGATATCCGCCGACAAGGGTAGCCGGGCCGCGAAGACCGCGCTCGACCTGGCGGCGGACCCCGGCAAGTTCCTCAGCACCGTGCAGATCGGCATTACCCTGATCGGCATCATCGCCGGCGCCTATTCGGGTGCCAGCATGGAGCAGCCGGTGTCCGAGCGGCTCGAAGCCTGGGGCGTGCCCGCGCGCTTCTCGCACGAGAGCGCCTTCACGCTGGTCATCATCGTGACGACGTACGCCAGCCTCGTTGTCGGCGAACTGGTGCCCAAGCAACTGGCGCTGCGTTCGGCGGAAGCGGTGGCGCTGGTCATGGCGCAGCCGATGATCTGGCTGTCCAAGGCGATGGCGCCGTTCGTCTGGTTGCTGGATCGCTCCTCGGGCCTGATCCTGCGCCTGATCGGCGTGCGCCGCGGCGGTGACGAGCAGATCACCGCGGAAGAACTCCAGATGATCTTTGCCGAGGCCACCCGTTCCGGGGTGATCGAGGAGGAAGACCGCGCGATCATGACCGGCGTGATGCGTCTGGCCGACCGCCCGGTGCGCGAGGTGATGACCCCGCGCAACCAGGTCGACTGGATCGACATCGATGCCGACATCGAGACTCTGCGCGCCAAGATCGAATCCTCGCCGCACTCGCTGCTGCCGGTCGCGCGGGAAAGCGCGCCCGATACGGTTCTCGGCATCCTCAAGCTGCGCGAAGTGCTTGCCGCGCTGGTGGCAGGGCGCCCGGTCGAGATCGCGGCCTTGATGAAGAAGGTCGAGGTGATCCCGGACCAGCTCGATGCGATGGATGCGCTGCGCAAGCTGCAGCAGTCCGAAGTTCCGATGGCGGTGGTCCACGACGAGTACGGCCACCTCGAAGGCATCGTCACCACTTCCGACATGCTGGAGGCCCTGGCGGGCAGCTTCGTGAGCCACCAGGACGAAGGCGATGGCCCGCTGCTGGTCGCGCGCGAGGATGGTTCGCTGCTGGTCTCGGGCCTGATGCCGGCCGACGGGCTGGCCGACCGGCTCGGCGTCACCCTGCCCGACGACCGCGAATTTGCGACGGCGGCGGGTTTCGTGCTGGCGGTGCTCAAGAAAGTGCCCAAGGAGGGCGAGCACTTCACCGAGCAGGGCTGGCGCTTCGAGGTGGTCGACATGGACGGCCTCAAGATCGACAAGCTGCTGGTGGAGCGGATCGACGACGAGGCGGGAGAGGACGGAGTGGCCGGCGAAGGCTGATCCGAGCGGGGGATCCGCAGGGTTGGAAGCCGCGCACCCCGATACGAAAAGAGCCGGAAAGCGGGGTTCGCTTTCCGGCTCTTTTCGTATCGGGGTTCGAGAACCTCAGCCGCCGATGGCGGTCTGCGCGCTCTGGCCGTCGCCTTCGGGGGCGGCGAGGATCGCGCGGGTCACCTGGCCCTTGGCGACGGTGTAGGTGCCCGGATCGCCCACGGTCGAGCGGATCGCGGGATCGGCGGGGCCGGCAAGGTTCAGCGTCGTCTTCTCGACATCGCTGCGGGCCTGCGGACCGCCGAACAGGGCATCGAGCGTCTGCTGCTGGATGGTGTCGTCGCTCGGGCGCGGCTGGCCTTCCTTGGGCGGGGTCAGCGCGAAATCGGGCGGCACGACCAGCGGCGTCTGGCGCTGGACTGCGAATTCGTCGGGACCGGCGTGATTGAACATGCTGGTGGTTCCGCAGCCGGACACGAGCGCCGCACCGGCGGCGACGAGGATCAGGGCTCCGGTCTTCTTCATGGGCATCAACTCAAATCTCCGGGGCGGCATCAGCCGTGTCGTGACCGCCGTTCGTGTCCGGCTTGTCGCGCGAAAGCAGTGAACGGGCAAGGATAATCAGGACGCCGATGGTGATGGCGGCATCCGCGATGTTGAAAACGAGGAAAGGACGGAACTCGCCGAAGTGCAGGTCGGCATAGTCGACGACATAACCGTAGCTGAAACGGTCGCGGATATTGCCCAGCGCGCCGCCCAGAACCAGCGAAAGTGCGGCGATTTCCGCCATCTTGCGTTCGCGCAGCAGCCAGACCAGCACAAAGATGGCGATCAGGCCGGTCATGGCGACAAGCGCCCAGCGGCCCTCGGGCGAGCCGGCGGTGAACAGGCCGAGCGAGACGCCGTAGTTCTCAGTCCAGCGGAAGTTGAAGATCGGCAGGATCTCGATCACCCGTTCCACCGTGGGCAGGGTCTTGAGGTTGCCGATCATCCACAGCTTCACCGCCTGGTCGACCACAAAGACCGCAGCCGCGACCAGCAGCCCGATCAGGCGGTTGCGCCACAGGTTCATGCGGGTGTCTCCAGCGCGCCGACCACGTCGTCGCAGCGCCCGCACAGGGCGCCGTCTTCCGAAACCTCGGGAAGGTGGCGCCAGCAGCGGCCGCACTTGTGGTCGGTGGAGGGCGAGACAGTCACCTCATCGCCCTGCCCGCGCTCGACTTTCGCGGTGATGAACAGTTCGGCGAGGTCGCCTTCCGGAGCATTCGCGGGAACAGTCACGGTCGCGGCAAGGCTGGAGCCGACGATCTTCTCGCGGCGCAGCGGTTCGATGGCTTCCGTCACCTTCACGCGCAGGGCGCGCAGGTCTGCCCAGCGGGCGGCGTCCGCTTCCACGGCCGGAACCACCGGCCATTCGAGCAGGTGCACGCTGTCGCTGCCCGGGAAGCGGCTCTGCCAGACTTCCTCGGCGGTGAAGACGGTGACCGGCGCGGCATAACGCACCAGCGCGTGGAACAGCGTGTCCAGCACGGTACGATAGGCGCGGCGCTTCGGGTCCGACGGCGCGTCGCAGTAGAGGCAGTCCTTGCGGATGTCGAAGAAGAAGGCCGAGAGGTCTTCGTTGCAGAAGTCCAGCAGGGTGCGCACGTAGGTATTGAAGTCGAAGTCGGCGACCGCCTGGCGCAGCGTGGCATCGACGCCCGCCAGCAGCGAGAGCACGTAGCGCTCCAGCTCGGGCATCTCTTCCACCGGCAGCTTCTCGTCGTCCGAGAATCCGTCGAGCGCGCCCAGCAGGTAACGCATGGTGTTGCGCAGCTTGCGGTACTGGTCGGCCACGCCCTTCAGGATCTCGTCGCCGATGCGGTGATCCTCGGTATAGTCGACCGAGAGCGCCCAGAGGCGGATGATGTCGGCGCCGTTGGTTTCCATCACCTTGATCGGGCTGATGGTGTTGCCGAGCGACTTCGACATCTTGAAGCCCTTGGCGTCCATCGTGAAGCCGTGGGTCAGCACCGCCTTGTAGGGCGCATGGCCGCGCGTGGCGCAGCTTTCGAGCAGCGAGGACTGGAACCAGCCGCGATGCTGGTCGCTGCCTTCGAGGTAGAGGTCGGCAGTCGGGCCGACGTGATCCTCGGCGGGCACCAGTTCGGGCCAGCGGCCGGATTCGAGCACGAAGGCGTGGGTCGAGCCGGAATCGAACCAGACGTCGAGAATGTCGACCACGCGTTCGTAGTCATCGGCGCTATAGGTGTCGCCGAGGTATTCCTGCGCGCGCGCGTCCGACCAGGCATCGACGCCGATCTCGCGGATGGCGGCGATGATGCGCGCGTTCACTTCGGCATCGACGAGGTATTCGCCGCTCTTGCGGTTCACGAACAGGGTGATCGGCACGCCCCAGGCGCGCTGGCGCGAGAGCACCCAGTCCGGGCGGCCTTCGACCATGGCGCCGATGCGGTTGCGGCCCTTTTCGGGGACGAAGCGCGTCTCGGCGATGGCGTCCAGCGCGGCCTGGCGCAGCGTCGGCGAGGCTTCGGCGGTTTCGTCCTGCGGATCGATGGCGCCGCCCTCGCCTTCCCAGCGGCGCTCGGCGCGGGTGGTCGAGGGCAGGTGGCCGAGAACCTTGTCCATCGGCACGAACCACTGCGGGGTGCAGCGGAAGATCACCTTGGCCTTCGAACGCCACGAGTGCGGGTAGGAGTGCTTGTAGTCGGCCGAAGCCGCCAGCAGTGCGCCTGCTTCCTTGAGGTCCGCACAGATCGGGCCGTCGGGGGCATTGAACTTGGGATTGATGACCGAGCCTTGACCGCCCAGCCAGCCCCAGTCCTCGCGGTACTTGCCGTCGGCCTCGACCACGAACTTGGGGCCGATGCCGTTGGCCTTGCAGAGCAGGAAGTCGTCCTCGCCATGGTCGGGCGCCATGTGGACGAGGCCGGTGCCGCTCTCGGTGGTGACGAAATCGCCCGCGAGCAGCGGACGCGGCTCGGCGAAGAAGCCGCCCAGCGCGTGCATCGGGTGGCGGGCGAGGGTGCCAGCGAGTTCGGAACCCTTCCAAGCGCCAAACTCATCCCAGCTGGTTACGCCGAAGCGTTTGCCGATTTCCGGCAGGAGCTGACGGGCAACAATGAGCTTCTTGTTAAGGAGATTGGCGCCGTTTTCGAACGAGGCATCTGTGAGTTCCTTGCCCCACGCACCTTCAACCAGAACGTACTCAACCTCAGGCCCATAAGCGAGCGCCTGGTTGGTCGGGATCGTCCACGGGGTGGTCGTCCAGATCACCGCATAGGCGCCGACCAGTTCCGGTACATTCGGCGATTCGGTGATCTCGAAAGCCACGTCGATCTGGGTCGAGACGATGTCCTCGTACTCGACCTCAGCCTCTGCCAGCGCCGTCTTCTCGACCGGGCTCCACATCACCGGCTTGGCGCCGCGGTAGAGCATGTCGTTTTCGGCGAACTTCAAGAGTTCGGTGACGATGGTGGCTTCGGCCTGGAAGTCCATGGTGAGGTAGGGCTTGTCCCAGTCACCGTTGACGCCGAGGCGCTTCAGCTGCTCGCGCTGCACGTTGACCCAGTTCTGGGCATAGGCGCGGCATTCGGCGCGGAATTCTTCCGCCGGAACCTCGTCCTTGTTCTTCTTCTTCTTGCGGTACTCTTCCTCGACCTTCCACTCGATGGGCAGGCCGTGGCAGTCCCAGCCTGGGACGTAGGGTGCGTTCTTGCCCAGCAGGGTCTGGGTGCGCACGACCATGTCCTTGAGGATGTGGTTCAGCGCGTGGCCGATGTGCATGTCGCCGTTGGCATAGGGCGGGCCGTCATGCAGCACGAACTTCTCGCGGCCGGCGCGGGCTTCGCGGGTCTGCGCGTAAATGTCCTGTTCCTGCCAGCGCGCAAGAATACCCGGCTCCTTCTGGGGGAGCCCGGCCTTCATGGGGAAATCGGTCTTCGGCAGGAAGACGGTGCTGCGATAGTCACGCTGTTCGGTCATAACCGGTGCGCACTAGAGCAATTGCGGGCCCGTTGGAAGGGTGCGGATGCGCGGTTTGCAAACCGCGCATCCCTGGAAAATGCCTGAAGGGCATTTTCGTGGCAGATCCGGCTTTCGCCGGATTCCAGACGGGCCCCTCAGACCCCCAGCTTGGCGCGCACGTCGCGCGCATCCTTCCAGCCCTCGAGGCGCTTCAGCAGGTCTGCATCGCCTTCGGGCAGGGTGATCTGGAGGCTGATCAGCAGGTCCCCGCGAGAGCCGTCCTTGCGGGTCATGCCGCGCCCCTTGAGGCGCATGACCTTGCCCGAGCTGGCGCCCGCCGGGACCGAGAGCATTACCGCGCCCGAAGGCGTCGGGGTCTTCACCTTGGCGCCGTGAAGCGCCTCGTCGAGCGTGACCGGCAGGTCGAGCCGCAAGTCGTCGCCGTCCTGATGGAAATGGCTGTGCGGCTGGATCTGCAGGGTGATGATGGCATCGCCGGCGCCGCCGGGGCCGTGCTCGCCCTTGCCGGCAAGCCGCATCTGGGTGCCGTCCTCGAGGCCGAGCGGCAGCTTGAGGTCGATGGTCTTGCCGTCCGACAGGGTGATGCGCTGCGGCTTGAGTTCCGCCGCGTCGAGCAGGGGAACCGAGAGCCGGTAGGTCACGTTGGCGCCGCGCGGCGCGGCGCGGCCGCGGCCCGCACCGCCGCCGCCCATACCGCCGAACCCGCCGCCGCCGCCGCGCTGTCCCGCGCCGCCGAAGATGCCGCCGAACAGGTCTTCGAGGTCGATCCCGTCATTGCCGCCAAAGCCGCCCGAAAAGCCGCGCTGCCCGCCGCCGCCGAAGCCCGCGCCGCCAAAACCGCCCTGACCGCCGCCGCCGCCGAATCCGCCAAAGCCCATCGGGTTGCCATCGGCATCGATCTCGCCGCGATCGAACTTGGCCCGCTTGTCCTTGTCGGAAAGCAGGTCGTAGGCGGCGGTCACTTCGGAGAAGCGCTCGGCCGCCTTCGGGTTGTCCTTGTTGGTATCGGGATGGAGTTCCTTGGCCAGCTTGCGATAAGCCGACTTGATGTCCTTCTCGCTGGCCGTGCGCGATACGCCAAGGGTGGAATAAGGGTCTGCTGCCATGGGCCCTAGCTAGGATCGTGCGCGCCGCTCGGCAAGCGATGCTTTCCTAGTTCTTTCACCGCAGCTATGGCGAGGCGCATGTGCTTCCCCCCGCACGGGATTTGCCGAGGATCAAGGCAGGTCAGGGCGAGGGCGGGCAGGAGTGTTGCGGCTCGCGGGATTTCTCCGGCCGAAACGTGTAGACCGTGCCTGCCGTTCCCGTGTGGAGCGGCCCGCACCAATTCAGGAATTGCAGATGGACTCCCAGCAGGCGCACGAGGTCATTCCCCACGGCGATCCCTTTGCGCTGTTCCAGACCTGGTACGACGAGGCACGGGCGAGCGAACCCAACGATTCGAACGCGATGGCGCTGGCAACGGCGACGGCGGACGGACTGCCCTCGGTGCGCATGGTGCTGCTCAAGGGGCACGGCCCGGACGGCTTCGTGTTCTACACCAATGGCCATAGCCGCAAGGGCCGCGAGATCGCGCAGAACCCCCATGTCGCGCTGCTGTTCCACTGGAAGAGCCTGCGCCGCCAGATCCGCATCGAGGGGGTGCTCTCGCCGGTGAGCGATGCCGAGGCGGATGCCTATTTCCACTCGCGCGCCCGCGATTCGCAGCTCGGCGCGGTCGCCTCGGACCAGTCGGCCCCGCTCGACAGCCGCGAGACCTTCCTGGCCCGCTACGAAGAGGTCCGCGGCCGTTTCGAAGGCGGCGCGGTGGAACGCCCGCGCCACTGGACCGGCTACCGCGTGGTCCCCTCGGCCATCGAGTTCTGGCACGACCGCGATTTCCGGCTCCACGAACGCCGCCGCTTCGTGCGCGACGAGGCGGCTCCGGCGGGCTGGACCAGCTCGCTGCTCTATCCCTGACCGGCCCGGCATGAGCGACCACGCCTTCCTCACCCGCAGCGCCGCCTTTGCCAGCATCGGCGCGGCCGCCGTGCTGCTCGCGCTCAAGGCCTGGGCGGCCTGGAGCACGGGATCGACCGCGATGCTCGGCAGCCTGGCCGACACCACGCTTGATCTTGTCGCCAGTCTGGCGACCTTGCTCGGCGTGTGGATCGCGGCGCAGCCGGCGGACGACAAGCACCGCTTCGGCCACGGCAAGGCGGAGGCGATCGCGGCGCTGTTCCAGATCGTGCTGATCTCGATCTCGGCGCTGGGCATCGCCAGCCGCGCGGTCGAACAGTGGGTTTCCGGGCATGAGGTGAAAGGGGCCGAGGGCGGCATCGCCGTCTCGGCGGTGGCGATCGTGGTGACCTTGGCGCTGGTCGCCTGGCAGCGCCACGTGATCCGCCGCACCCGCAGCATCGCCATTCATACCGACAGCGTGCATTACCAGTCCGACCTTCTGCTCAACATCGCGGTGATCGTCGCCCTGGTGCTGGAGAACTACGCGGGGCTGGCGGGGGCGGACGCGCTGTTCGGGCTGGGCATCGCCGCGTGGCTGGCCTGGGGGGCATGGGGCGCGTCGCAGGCCGTGCTCGACCAGCTGATGGACCATGAATGGCCGGCCGAGAAGAAGCAGCGTTTCCTCGAAGTGCTGGCGCAGAACCCCGACATCACCGGCGTTCACGACTTGCGCACGCGGACATCGGGCAACAGGGACTTCGTGCAGTTCCACGTCTGGGTCGATGCCGAGATGACCGTGCGCGAGGCGCACAAGGTCATGGACGCGATCGAGGACCGGCTTCACGCGGTGTTCCCGGATCTCGAGATCCTGATCCACCCCGATCCGGAAGGGCTGGTCGACGAGATCGGTCCGGCGGGCAAGGACGTACTGCCGCCGATTCGCGTGACGATGGATTAGGATCGGTTGTCCGCAAGACCGGCTGGGGGCGCGGGCTGGTGCCGCCGCAAAATGCCCCGGGGGCATTGGCGCGATAGAGAATCTCAGACCCCGCCGGGGAACATCGCCAGCAGCTTGCCCAGCCGGTCGTGCAGTTCGGTTTCCTGCGCGCGGTCGCTTTCGCCAAGGCGCACTACCGTCAGCAACTGGTCGGGCGAGCCGATCACGTATTGGCCATATTCGCCCACGCAGGCGAAGGCATTGGCCGGCGCCATGCCGGGGAACAGCGTTGCGCCGGCCTCGCCCTTGGCCTCGCTGGCCTTGGCGCGGTTGAGCCAGACCCCGGCGCCATAGGCGGTATTGCGCGGGGAGGGGGAAAGCATGAACTGCACCCAGCGGCGCGGCAGCACCTGTGCGCCCTGCACCGATCCGGTGTGGCGCAGGAACTCGCCCAGCTTGCCCCAGTCGCGCGCCGAGGCATGGACCATGGCCGAGCCGATCATCGTGCCCTTGAGATCGTACCCCACCAGCGTCGAATTCATGCCGAGCGGCAGCAGCACCCGGTTGCGCAGGTATTCGCCCACCGCGACGCGGCGGCGGTCGGGCGTGGGATCGGGTGAGAGCACGCGGGCGGCAAGATCGGAGAGAATCACCGGCGTCGCCGCGCTGTTCTCGAACACCGTACCGGCCCGGGCTTCGAGCGGCTGCGCCTCGGCATAGGCGGCCATGTCGTCGCGCCCGTCGAGGAACAGCATGCGCATGCGGTCGGACTGGCGGGCGATTTCGGAGGCAGGCTCGGACGCGGGCGGACCGCTTTCCTCGTGGCGCAGGCCGGAGCGCATCTGCAGGAGCTGGCGCAAGGTAACCTCGCCGCGCGGGTCGCCGGGGCGCTGCCATTCGGGGATCGGCGCCGATTCGTCGAGCCGCAACCGGCCGTCGCTGACCAGCTGGCCGATCATCAGCGCGGTCACGCACTGGCCCATGCCCCAGCCTTGCAGGCGGGTATCGCGCTTGATTCCGGCGCCATAGCGCTCGGCCGCGATGGAGCCGCGTTTGAAAATCAGCAGGGCATCGGTGCGGCCGACTTCGGTCTCATCGAACAGGCCGTCGATCGCGCGGCCGAGCGATTCGCGCGGGGCGCCGCCATCGTCGTGAATGGCGGCCTGCGATTCCGCGCTTGGCGGGGGAGGGCCGTCCGGCTCGGACTTTCCGCAGCCCGAGAGCGGTGCCAGCAGGACTGGCACCATGAGGAAGGCGAGGATATGGGGAGGGCGGCGCACCGGCATGACGCGGGTGTGATGTGCGAGGCGCGAACGGATGGCAACAGCCGGAACATACAGGGCGGGGGACAGGCCGTCGGCGCGGTGGCTGCGCTATGCCCTGCTGCTGGCGGCGCTGGTGCTGGCTGCGTTGCTGGCCATGGCCTGGCCGGGGCTGCGCGGGCAGGCGATCGTCGCCACCGCGTTCGCCGCGCGCACCGGCTGCGTGTGCCGATTCGTGTCCGAGCGGGACATCGGTTCGTGCAAGGGCGATCTGGCGGCGGCCAGACTGGGCCGCGTGGCTGGTCTGGTCTCGCTTTCCGAGGATGCGCAAGGCCATGCGGTGAAGGCCAGCGTGCCGCTTCTGGCCAGCCAGACCGCGACGTTTGCCCCCGATCGCGGCTGCCAGCTGGAGCCCTGGACGCGCTGACGCGTGCAAGGATTGCAATCGGGTTGCACCGAATGCAATCATTGCCATCCGGTTTCCCTTGCGGGCCGCTGCGGTTGCGATAGATTCACGCCTGTCGAAACGGCAATTTCCATGAAGGAGCAGGTGTAGCGGCGTTACGGCTTGAGCTTTAGGTCCAGTGCAGGATGCTCCCGCATCCATTGTACGCAGCGATTTTTGGCTGTTGCTTTCGTCGTCCTCGCCTGCGCGCGCTGCCTTCGGGCAGTTCCCGCGCATCCGTCGACCCCGAACCCACCCGACAAACGATCGCCGCCGGAAAAGGCGCCCCGCCGCAAGGCGGTTCCCGCGTCCTGCCCGGCTGGCACCGGCTCAATCGCCGCAGCGCCCGCCCTGCCTGCTTGCCGTCGATCGGCAACGACAGGGGAGCGGTTCTTCCCGCAAGGAGAAGATGGATGGGTTATCTCGACAGCGAACAGGACAGCACGCGCCGCCTGAGGGGGCTGGGGCGCGCCTTGCGCAGCCTGGTCGGGCGCGGCGGCCTGGTGGTCGGCGTGATCGCGGCGGGGCTGGTGGTGTCGTCCAGCGTGGCGCGGGTGCAACCGGGCAACGTCGGCATCCGCGTCAACAACATAGCGGGCGGGGTTTCGCCCGATGCGCTGGGCGTGGGCTGGTACCTCGCGCCTCCCGGCACGCATATCTACGAGTATCCGGTGTTCACGCGGACTTATACCTGGACGGGCAATGCCACCGAGCAGAGCCCGACCGACGAGAGCTTCAATTTCCAGGACAAGAACGGGCTCTCGCTCAAGGCCGACGTGGCGGTGAGCTATCATATCGATCCGAGCAAGGCGCCGATCCTGTTCCAGCGCTACCGCACCGACATGGACCAGATCATTGCCGGGCCGATGCGCAACGCGATTCGCAATGCCATCGTCGAGCGCGCGGCGCAGCTGGGCGTCGAGCAGATCTACGGCGACCACAAGGCGGAGCTGATCCAGACCGCGCAGCGCCGGGTCCAGGCGTTCTTCTCGCCGGTGGGGCTCGAGGTCGAGCAGGTTTACTGGGCGGGCAACATCGGCGTGCCCGACCGGGTGCTCGAGCAGATCAACGCCAAGATCGCCAACGAACAGGCCGCGCTCGCCGCGCAGGCCAATGTCGCCACGGCCAGGGCCGATGCCGAAGCGCGGATCGCCAAGGCCGAAGGCGATGCAAAAGCGATCCAGGTCGAGGCCGAGGCGATCCGCACCAATCCGGAGATCGTGCGGATGCGCGCGGTGGAGAAGTGGGACGGCAAGCTGCCGACCTACAGCGGATCGGGCCCGGTACCGTTCCTGGGCGTGCAGTAATGCCGGACGGCGATGCGCGGGAAGTCCCGCGCATCGCCGGTTTCCCTCAGGCGGCCACGTGCTCGGGGCTCTCCACCGGGGTGGTGCCCTCGATCCAGCCGCCGCCGACCACGCGGTCGCCCGCATAGATCACCGCCGCCTGTCCGGGGGCAACGCCGTATTCGGTATCGTGGAAGCGGATCGTCGTGTCCGCGCCTTCGCCCAGCGGCCCGTCGAGCGTGATCGCTACCGGCTTGGCCAGCGAGCGGACCTTGGCGGTCAGCGGCGCTTCGGGCAGCGGGCCGATGCGGTTGGTCTCGGTGATGCGGGCGGCGGCAACGCCCAGCAGGCGGCGCGGGCCGACCACGACGCGGCGGCCTTCGGCCTCGATCCGGGTGACGTAGAGCGGCTCCGGCTGACCGCCGATCTCGATGCCGCGGCGCTGGCCGACGGTGTAGTGGATGATGCCGCGGTGAGTGCCCAGTTCCTCGCCGGTCAGGGCATGGACGATCGGGCCCGGGGCATTGCCTTCGGGGCGGACCTTGGTGACGACCTTGGCATAATCGCCGTCCGGCACGAAGCAGATGTCCTGGCTGTCGGGCTTGGCGGCGTTGCGCAGGCCGGCGGCTTCGGCCAGCCGGCGCGTCTCGGTCTTGGGCAGGCCGCCCAGCGGGAAGCGCAGGAAATCGAGCTGGGCCTCGGTGGTGCCGTAGAGGAAATAGCTCTGGTCGCGCGCCGGATCGGCGGCGCGGTGCAGTTCCGCCCCGGCCGGACCCATCACGCGGCGCACGTAGTGGCCGGTGGCAAGGCAGTCGGCGCCGAGGTCGCGCGCCATCGTCAGCAGGTCGGTGAACTTGGGCCCCATGTTGCAGCGGATGCAGGGGATCGGCGTGCGGCCGGCCATGTAGTCGTCGGCAAACCGCTCGACCACGTCCTCGCGGAACTGGCTCTCGTGGTCGAAGACGTAATGGGCGATGCCGAGGCTGTCGGCGACGGCGCGGGCATCGCGGATGTCGTCGCCGGCGCAGCAGGCGCCCTTGCGGCCGGTGGCGGCGCCATAGTCGTAGAGCTGGAGGGTGACGCCGATGGTCTCGGCGCCGGTGGCGGCGGCCAGCGCGGCGACGACGGAACTGTCGACGCCGCCGGACATGGCGACGACGATACGCCGAAGGTTAACGGGCGCGGGGAGCTGGAACAGGTCGGCGGGGTCGAGGCCGGCCACCAGTCCGGCAAGATCGGAAAGGGCGGTCATGGCCTGCCCCATACAGCGAGATGCCCGAGAATCCTACCGTTCTTGCACGACCAGGTGGCGACGGGGAAACGCCGGGGCGGGACGAAGCGACGTGTGCGACGGTTAATCAAGGTAAAGAATCGGTAAAGAGGGCTTTTACCGTCCTTTGACTACCCCTGTTGTAAGCAGGGCGCATGAACATCGCTTTTGAACATGAAACCTGCAAAGCAGGGCATGCGTCTGGTCGCGACGGCGAGGAGTTCATCCCGGCTTTCGTTCCGATCGACTGGTTTGCCTTGCGTTCCCGACTTTTCGCTGCACACGATCTGCGTGCGGTGCTCGACGCCGAGCCTTCGGCGGCACGTGTCCCGGGTTGCGGCAGCTTTGCCAAGCCCGCGGCAAATGTGATTCATGCTTATGACGGCGGGGAACCAACCATTAACCCAAATGATTTAACCATTCGCAAGTCCAGGGTAGTCAGTTTCGCATCCGTCACCGGCGGACGCAGCACCGGTGCACGAGGGTGTTGATGATCGAGAACCAGAAGATACGTCCCGCGCAGGTGATCGGGCCGCTTGGAGAGCCGCTGACGCTCGACTCGCTGCCGCCGCCGAACACCACGCGCTGGGTAGTGCGCCGCAAGGCGGAAGTCGTCGCGGCCGTCAACGGCGGGCTGCTCACGATCGATGAAGTGTGCGAACGCTACAAGCTTACCCTCGAGGAGTTCGCTTCCTGGCAGCGCGCGGTCGACCGGTCGGGCATGCAGGGGCTGCGCGTCACGCGCATTCAGCACTACCGCGATCTTTACGAGCGTCAGCAGAAGTACTGATCCGGGCGCTGACCAGGCTCCCTCAGCCCATGCAAACGGCGGCGAACTCCGGTTCGCCGCCGTTTTGCGTTTTACTTCCGCCGCTTCCCTAAAACCGCCGGGCCCTTCCCGCCGGTGACTAGGCGGCGTGGACAAATTCCGCATTGCCACGGCTGGAGACAAAAGCCGTCGATTCAAGAAGGTGAGGCGCAGGAGTATGTCGATACTTCCAGCCGAGCCGACGCCGAAGGGACGGCTTTTGCCTCCAGCCCCGTAGGGGTTGCCCTGCAAGCTGCGCCAGCAGCGTTGCTCCGCCTTGAAAGAGGCCCGCTCTTCCTGCGGCTTCGCGCCTTGCTGGCGCAGCTTGCAGGGCAACCGTGGCAATGCGGAATGTGTCCACGCCGCCTAGGCGCTCGACGCTGGTCGATCATGGTTAGCCGCAGGCCGACAGTCGATTGCCTCGCTTCTGTCGCAGGTATATGTCGTTTCGCATGTTTTTTCCGTCGCTGGGCGGCGCGTGGCTTGGTGCCTCGCGCCTGTGCGGCGGCACGGTTCGAGGGGTGAGGCATGGGGGCTATTCCATGGCGGCAGATCGGAGCGTGTTCAGGGGGCGGTCGCAGGGCTTGCGGTGAAGATGAATTACGACAGCAGAATTGATTCCGGGGAGAACGCGCAGGTGGCCATGTCCGACAGCAGGTTGGAGGCAGGGCCGCCGACGGGCGATGCCGAACAGGAGCGTCCCTCGCGCAAGTGGCTCTGGATCATCGTTGCCGCCGCCGTGGCGGTGATCGGCATCTGGTTCGCGGTGCACAAGGGTGGCGAGGCCGAAAGCCCCAAGGATGCCGACGCGCAGACCCCGGCGGTGACCGTGGTGGTGCCCGGGCGGGTGCCGGTGCAGGGCGAGATTTCCGTCACCGGCTCGCTGGCGGCGCGCCGCGACATGCCGGTCGGTTCGGTCGGCGAGGGCGGGCAGGTCCGCTCGGTCCTGGTCGAGCCGGGTGACTGGGTCCGTCAGGGCCAGGTTCTCGCGGTGGTCGACCGTTCGGTGCAGACCCAGCAGCAGGCCGGGCAGTCCGCGCAGATCTCGGTGGCCCAGGCCGATGCCCGTCTCGCCCAGGCCAACCTCGACCGCGCGCTCAAGCTGGTCGATCGCGGCTTCATCTCGGCTGCGGACATCGACCGGCTGACCGCGACGCGCGATTCCGCCAATGCGCAAGTGCGTGTCGCCCGCGCGCAGCTCGGCCAGCTTCAGGCGCAGGCAGCGCGGCTCAACATCGTCGCCCCCGCGGCCGGTCTCGTGCTCGAACGCAACGTCGAGCAGGGCCAGGTGGTTGGTGGCGGCAGCGCGGTGCTGTTCCGCCTCGCCAAGGAAGGCGAGATGGAACTGCTCGCCCAGCTCAGCGAGGATGACCTGTCGCGCATCGGCGTCGGCGCCGAAGCGCGGGTGACGCCGGTCGGCTCGAAGGATACCTTTATCGGCCATGTCTGGCAGGTCTCGCCGGTGATCGACCCGAACAACCGCCAGGGCGTCGCGCGCATCCTGCTTGCCTACAATCCGGCCCTGCGCCCCGGCGGCTTTGCCAGCGCGGTCATCGGCAGCGGCGCGGTGGATGCGCCCCTGCTTCCGGAATCGGCGATCCAGAACGACGACAAGGGCTCGTTCGTCTATGTCGTCGATGCCAGGAACGTGGTGCACCGCCAGCCGGTGCAGACCGGCATCGTCACGCCCAGGGGGATCGTCGTGAAGTCGGGCCTGCAGGGCAGCGAGAAGGTCGTGCTGCGCGCCGGCGGGTTCCTCAACGACGGCGACAAGGTCAAGCCCCAGCTTGTCTCTGCCGCCAAGGCCGATTGACGGGATTCGCGCGATGAGCCTTCGCAATGTCTCGGCCTGGTCGATCCGCAATCCGATCATTCCCATCGTCTTTTTCATCGCCGTGATGATCGCGGGCGTCGTTGCGTTCATGCGCATGGACGTCAACAACATGCCCGACATCCAGTTCCCGGGCGTGCGGGTCAGCATCTCGCAGCCGGGCGCGGCCCCGACCGAGATCGAGACGCAGATCACCCAGATCGTCGAAGGGGCGGTGCGCTCGGTCCCGGGGGTGGAGGAGATCCAGTCCACCGCCTCGGAAGGCAATTCGCTGACCGTGGTGCTGTTCTCGATCGGCACCGATCCCGACGTCGCCACCAACCAGATCAAGAACGCGGTGGACCAGGTGCGCGGCCAGTTGCCGCAAGGCATCCTCGAACCGGTCGTGACCAAGCTCGAGGCCAACGAGACCGAACTCGCCTACTTCTCGGTCAGCGCCGACGACATGACCATGGAGCAGCTCTCCTGGTTCGTCGACGATACCATCGCCAAGCGCCTGCTGGCGATCGAGGGCATGGCCTCGGTCGAGCGTAACGGCGGCGTCGACCGCGAGATGCGTGTCGTCGTCGATCCGCAGCGCATGGTCGCGCTCGGCGTCACCGCCAGCGACGTCAACACCGTGCTGCGCCAGGTCAACACCGATGCCGCGGGCGGCCAGGCGGAGATCGCCGGTTCGCGCCAGTCGGTCCGCGTGCTCGGCAATGCGCGCAATGCCTATGCGCTGTCGCAGACCCGCATCAACCTGGGCAGCGGCCGCCAGATCAAGCTTGCCGATATCGCGCACGTCTACGACGGCTATTCCGAACCCACGCGCATTGCCCGCCTGAACGGGCGCGAGGTGGTGACCTTCGGGTTCAGCCGCTCGCTCGGCGCCTCGGACCTCACCGTCTACAACGAGGCGATGAAGGCGATCGACAAGATCAAGAAGGACAACCCGGGCATCCACATCACCCGGCTGTTCTCCGACGTCGACTATACCAAGGGCCAGTACACCAGTTCGATGGAGGCGCTGGTCGAGGGCGCGGTGCTGGCGATCATCATCGTCTTCTTCTTCCTGCGCGACTGGCGGGCGACGCTGGTTTCGGCGATCGCGATCCCGCTTTCGGCGATCCCGACGTTCTGGTTCATGGACATGCTCGGCTTCACGCTGAACTTCCTCTCGCTGCTGGCGCTGAGCCTGGTGGCAGGGGTGCTGGTCGATGACGCGATCGTCGAGATCGAGAACATCGTGCGCCACATGCGCATGGGCAAGTCGGCCTACCAGGCCTCGATTGACGCCGCCGACGAGATCGGGCTGGCGGTTGTCGCCACCACGTTCTCGATCGTCGCGGTGTTCCTGCCGGTGGGCCTGATGCCGGGCATCTCGGGCCAGTTCTTCAAGCCCTTCGGCTTCACCGTGGTGGTGGCCGTGCTGATGAGCCTTGCCGTCGCGCGTCTCATCACGCCGATGGTCGCGGCCTACTTCCTCAAGGCGCACGGCCATGCCGAGCATGGCGGCGGCAAGGCCATGGACTTCTACATGAAGGTCCTCGCCTGGACGCTCGACAGCCGCGAGGCGCATCGCCGCAAGGCCGCTCTGGTGCGCCAGCCGCTGCGCTGGTGGTATCCGGTCTGCGCCGCGCTTGCCTTTGTCGCCCTGCTGGCGGCCGGCGGCGGACTGGCGACGCTGGTCTTCCTCGGCGTGCAGAAGGGGCTGGGGGCGCTTGGTCTCAAGGGTGCGGCCTTTGTGCTGGCCGCGGTGGCCGCGCCGCTGGGCATTCCCGTGGCGATCTATGTCCTCGGCTTCGTGCTGCGCTGGCTGGCGTGGTTCGTGGGCGCTTTCGGCCGCTGGTATCGCTATTTCACCGACCGCGTGATCGCCCGCATGCACGATCACCGCTTCTATGCCTTCTGCATGGGCATCTATGCGCTGGTCGTCACGTTCGCGCTGCTTGCGGGGCTGCCGCAGCAGTTCAATCCGAACACCAACAACGATACCAGCCGCGTCAACATCGAGCTGGTCCCCGGCACCACGATCGAGGATACCGCCAAGGTCGCGCACCGCGTGACGCGGCTGCTCGAAGGCCAGAGCGAGGTGAAGCACATCCTCGAGGCGTCGCGCGAGGCAAGGGCAACGCTTTACATCGCGCTCAAGCCCGCCGACGAGCGCGAGGCCAGCAGCATCGAGTTCGAGCGCCGCATGGCGCCGGTGCTCCAGGCCTTCCCCGACGCCCGCGTGAGCTTTGCCACCCAGTCGGGCGGCTTCGGCAGCGGACGCGACATCTCGGTCATGCTTTCGGGCAGCGATTCGGTGCTGCTCAACAAGACCGCGCAGACGCTCGTGGAGCAGATGCGCACGATCCCCGGCGTTGTCGCCCCGCGCATCGCCGCCGACCTCCAGCGTCCGGAACTGGTGATCGTGCCGCGTACCGACCTTGCGGCCCAGCTTGGCGTCACCACTGCCGCGCTCAGCCAGACGATCCGGATCGCCACGCTGGGCGAGATCGACCAGAATGCGGCCAAGTTCTCGCTCTCGGACCGCCAGGTGCCGATCCGCGTGATCCTCGACCGTGCCGATCGCCGTGACTTCTCGACGATCGAGAACCTGCCGGTGACAACCGCCAGCGGCGGCTCGGTGCCGCTCAAGCGGGTCGCCGAAATCCGCTTCGGCGCCGGGCCGACGCAGATCCAGCGCTACAACCAGTCGCGCCGCATCTTCGTGGGTGCCGACCTTGGCGAAGGCCAGGTCAAGGGCCCGATCATGGAGAAGATCCAGAACCTGCCGATCATGAAGAACCTGCCGCTGGGCGTCTCGAACGCGCCGGTGGGCGAGGACAAGTGGCAGGGCGAGATGATCATGAACTTCATCATCGCGGTGATCAGCGGCATCATGCTGGTCTTTGCGGTGCTGGTGCTGCTCTACAAGCGGTTTGTCTCGCCGCTGGTGAACATGGCCTCGCTCCTGCTGGCGCCGCTGGGCGGCCTGCTGGCGCTGGCGGCGGTGGGGCAGCCGATCTCGATGCCGGTCTACATCGGCATCCTGATGCTGCTCGGCATCGTTGCCAAGAACTCGATCCTGCTGATCGACTTTGCCATCGAGGAGATGGAGAAGGGGGTCGACAAGCTCGCGGCGATCATGGACGCCGGGCACAAGCGTGCGCAGCCGATCATCATGACCACCGTGGCGATGACCGCCGGCATGATCCCGACCGCGCTCTCGCTTTCGGGCGACGGGGCGTTCCGCGCGCCGATGGGACTGGTGGTGATCGGCGGCCTGGTGCTCTCGACGATGTTGACGCTGGTCATCGTGCCGGCGGCCTTCAGTCTGGCCGATGGTTTCGAAAAGCGGATCGGGCCGTGGCTGCGGCGCAAGCTGCTGACCTTCGAGCCCCACCACGCGCACGCGGCCGGGCACGGACTGGACCATGGCCACGATCCCTTGCCGCAGCCGATCGCTGCCGAATGAGCGGAAACCTGGATCTCGGGAGGAACCTTGCCGCTGCCCATGCGTAGCATTCGAGTGGTAAGGCGAGACCTTGATCGGGCGGACAAGGCGCGGCGCATGCGCCTGTTCGCGACGGGGCTGCTGCTGTTCATGGCGGCGGCCTTTGTCGTGCTGAAGCGGCTGCTGATGGACCACCCCGAATGGGGCGGGCCATTGGGCTATGCGATTTCGTTCACCGAGGCGGCGATGGTCGGCGGGCTGGCGGACTGGTTCGCGGTCACGGCGCTGTTCCGCCATCCGCTGGGCCTGCCGATCCCGCACACCGCCATCATCCCCGAGAACAAGGACCGTATCGCCGATTCGATGGCGGCGTTCCTGCGCGACAATTTCCTGACGCCGCAAGTCGTCGCCCGCCGGCTCAACGGGTTCAACATCGCCGCCAGCCTGGGCGGCTTCCTCGCCGACCCGCGCCGCGAGGAGCAGTCGCGCATCCGCGCCGGGGCGGCGCAACTCGTGGGCGACGTGCTCGAATCGCTCGATCCCGAGGAAATGGGCGGCATGGTGAAAGCCGGGCTGCGCCGCCAGATCGAGAAGATCGACGCGGCGCCGCTGCTGGGCCAGATGCTGGAGAACGCGATTGCCGAAGGGCGGCACCTGCCGGTCCTCGAAAGCGTGCTGCGCAAGATCGGCGAGGCCATCGAGGCCAACGAGCCGATGATCCGCGAGATGATCCACCAGCGCGCCAACACCATCATGCGCTGGACGGGTCTGGACGAGCGGTTGGCCAACGGCGTGCTCGACGGGGCCTACCGGCTGCTGGCCGAAGTGATCGTCCAGCCCGACCATCCGCTGCGCGCCAAAGTGGACGAGGCGCTGGTGAAACTCGCGCAGGACCTCAGGCACAATCCGGAGATGCAGGCGCGGGTCGAGCGCATCAAGACCGACCTCCTTGAAAACCCGGCGATGGGCGCGTGGATCGACGGCATGTGGGAACGCGCCCGGGCCGGACTGCTCAAGGCCGTGCGCAATCCCGACAAGGCGCTCTCGGGCGCGCTGGGCGAGAGTCTTTCGCAGCTGGGAGAGGCCCTTGGCGAGGATCGCAAGCTGCAATACATGGTCAACCGCTTCGCGCGCCGCACCCTGGTCGGCGTCGCCTCGCGTTATGGGAGTGAGATCGTGCGGCTGGTGTCGGAAACCGTGAAGCGCTGGGATGCCCGCACCGTGACCGATCGCATCGAAGGCGCGGTGGGCCGCGACCTCCAGTTCATCCGCATCAACGGCACTCTGGTCGGCGGCCTGTTCGGCCTGTGCATCCACGGCGCGGAGCAATTGCTGTGACGCAGGGCCCCTTTCTCAAGACCGCGCGTTTCGAACTGTGGAAGCCGGCTGCGGACGATCTGGAGGGGCTTTGCAAGCTGCTCGCCCACGAGGACATGCGCCGCTTCCTGGGCCCCGCCAGCCCCGATCCGATGGACCAGTTCAACCGGCTCGGCCGCAACGCCGGCAGCTGGGCGCTCTATGGCTACGGCACTTTCTATGTACGCCGTCCCGGCGAGCGTGACCTCATCGCCAACTGCGGCGTGTTCCATAGCTGGCGCGGCTTCGGCAAGGGCATGGACGATACGCCCGAGGCGGGCTGGATCGTCCGTCAGGACTGCTGGGGCCAGGGGCTGGCGCAGGAAGTCATGCGTGCCGCGATTGCATGGTTCGACGAGGCCCACGGCCCGCGCCGCATTGCCTGCATGATCGAGGACGGCAACGTGGCCTCTGAACGCGTCGCGGCAGGCCTGGGCTTCGTTTCCTATGGCCGCCACGAGCCGGAAGACGGACGGGGCGCTGCGATCAATCTCTACGAGCGGCTGGTCCGCAAGGCCTGAGAGCCGGGGTCATCCGATCAGGAACAGCACACTGATACCGTAGAAGGAGGGGACCGGCGTTCCGTCCTTGTCCAGCGCCGGTGCAAACGGCACTTTCATGATGGCCGCGCACGTCGTTTCGCCAAAGTCGGAATGTCCGATCGCGTTGGGCACCATGCACTTCGTCACGGAGCCGTTGCTGTCGAGCAAGACGAGCACATCGACGCGCCCTCCCTTGCCGGCGCGGGCCTGGGCGACGGGGTACTGGATCGACAAAATCCTGCGTGTGAAGCTGGCCTTGTCATTCGGGGCCGCCGGTCTGGACAGGCTGGCCTGGGTTTTCGGGTCCAGCCCCCAACGGGCCACCAGCGCGGTGGTGCATTCGGACATGGCCGCCAATGCATCAGCAGGGTTTCCGGTGTTCAGGGTAATGCGATGATCCGCGCTCGCAAAGGCCATCCGGGACGACTGTTCGAGGAAAGCCGGATCGAAGTCGCGAACTTCGTAGGAATCGCCGAGTGTGGGCAGCTTTGTCGCAAAGACCAGCAGGCCGGCCGTGGCATTGCTGCTCCCGGCCAGACCCCTGACCCTGGTGGGATCGCCGATTCCGAAATCGACCAGCAGCCCATCGGTGGCGTCGTCGTCGGGCAGAAGCTGCTTTACCGGCGCGCCGTAGAGGCGGAATTCGAAGGATGTACCGGGGTAAGCAGCCGACAGTTGGAGCAGCACGGGCGCCTGCGAGGTGCCGAACATACGGCGCAGGCGGCAGGAATTGTCGGCCGTATCGATGCTCCACGGTGAAGCCGGCTCGAGCTCGGTTTCAGTCGCTATCGTGGCTGCGGCCACGGCCGGTGCGGCGGGCCAGGCCAGCTGCGCGAGCACGCCAGCCAGGGCAAGAGCATGCCGGATCGGTTTCATCACTGTCGTTTGGCCCCCGTTTCGACAAGCGGATGCCACGAAAAACCCCGACGCTGCAAGCGCCGGGGTTCTTGTTTTTCAGGCCTTTAGCGCCGCTCAGAGCTTGCCGGTAAGCTCCGGCACGGCGCTGAACAGATCCGCCACGAGGCCGACGTCGGCGACCTGGAAGATCGGGGCGTCCTCGTCCTTGTTGATGGCGATGATGGTCTTGGAGTCCTTCATGCCCGCAAGGTGCTGGATCGCGCCCGAGATGCCCACCGCGATGTAGACTTCGGGAGCGACGATCTTGCCGGTCTGGCCGACCTGGTAGTCGTTGGGCACATAACCCGCGTCCACCGCCGCGCGCGAGGCGCCGACGGCGGCGCCGAGCTTGTCGGCAAGCGGCATGATGACCTGTTCGAAGGTTTCCGAATCCTTCAGCGCGCGGCCGCCCGAGACGATCACCTTGGCGCTGGTCAGTTCCGGGCGTTCCGACTTGGCGAGTTCGGCACCGACAAAGCTGGACAGGCCCGCGTCACCGGCACCTGCGACGTCTTCGATGGCAGCCGAACCACCCTCGGCAGCGGCCTTGTCGAAGGCGGTGCCGCGCACAGTGATCACCAGCTTGGCATCGCTCGTTTCGACGGTGGCGATGGCATTGCCGGCGTAGATCGGGCGGGTGAAGGTCTTCTCGCCCTCGACCGAGAGGATGTCCGACAGCTGCATCACGTCGAGCAGCGCGGCGACGCGCGGGGCGACGTTCTTGCCGGTGGTGGTGGCGGGCGCCAGGAACGCGTCGTGGTGGCCCATCAGCTCCACGATCAGCGGCGCGACGTTTTCGGCCAGCGCGTGTTCGTAGGCGGCGTTGTCGGCCAGGTGCACCTTGGCGACGCCGGCGATCTTCGCGGCAGCCTCGGCGGCGGCACGGCAGCCCGAGCCCGCGACCAGCAGGTGGACTTCACCCAGCTTGGCGGCAGCGGTGACGGTGTGGAGCGTTGCGTCCTTGACCGACGCGTTGTCGTGTTCGACCCAAACGAGCGTCTTCATCGTTTCAAATCCTTCCCGGGCTGTGCCCTCAGGCGACGCCCAGTTCCTTGAGCTTGGCGACGAGGCCATCGACGTCGGCGACCTTGATACCGGCCGAGCGGACGGGCGGCTCCGAGACCTTGAGGGTCTTGAGGCGCGGGGCCACGTCGACGCCGTAATCGGCGGCGGTCTTCACATCGAGCTGCTTCTTCTTCGCCTTCATGATGTTGGGCAGCGAAGCGTAGCGCGGCTCGTTGAGGCGCAGGTCGGTGGTGACGATCGCGGGCAGCGCCAGCTTGACGGTCTCCAGACCGCCATCGACTTCGCGGGTCACGGCAACGTGATCGCCATCGATTTCGACCTTACTGGCGAACGTACCCTGCGGGCGGCCGAGCAGCGCGGCGAGCATCTGGCCGGTCTGGTTCGAATCGTCGTCGATCGCCTGCTTGCCGAGGATCACGAGGCCGGGATTCTCTTCGGCGACGATCGCCTTGAGGATCTTGGCGACGGCCAGCGGCTCAACCTCAGTGTCGGTCTCGATCAGGATCGCACGGTCGGCGCCCATGGCGAGCGCGGTGCGCAGCGTGTCCTGCGCCTTGGCCGGGCCGACCGAGACGGCGACGATCTCTTCAGCCTTGCCCGCTTCCTTGATGCGGATGGCTTCTTCGACAGCGATCTCGTCGAACGGGTTCATGCTCATCTTGACGTTGGCCAGGTCAACACCCGTGCCATCCGCCTTCACGCGCGGCTTTACGTTATAGTCGATCACCCGCTTTACGGGCACGAGGATCTTCATCTGATCGGGTCCTCTCAGTTTCAGGCGCGGCCTGTTTAGCCGCTCGATTAAATCCACTCAAGGCACGCCTAATAGGCAATTGACGTATACGTCAAGCCCCGCCGGCGACGAGATGAGCCCAGGGTGGGATCACGGCGTGTGCCATAGCGCAAATCCGCGAAAATGCGCATCGCCCCGGCAGAAATCGGTGGCCGAGAATTACTATGACGCCGCAAAGGTCGGCTTCACGCGAATGCGGTTCGTCTAGCGATCAAACGCAAAACGGCGGGGGCCCGAAAACCCCCGCCGCTGCATTATCCGATACGGGATCGCGAAAGATCCAAGAAACGGCGCCTATCAGGCGGCGACGTTCTTGACCTCTGCCACGATCTTCTTGGCCGCATCGCCCAGGTCGTTGGCGGGGACGATCGGCAGGCCGGAGTTGGCCAGGATGTCCTTGCCCTGCTGGACGTTGGTGCCTTCGAGGCGAACCACGAGCGGAACCGAGAGGTTCACTTCCTTCGCGGCGGCAACGATGCCGTCGGCGATGACGTCGCACTTCATGATGCCGCCGAAGATGTTGACGAGGATGCCCTTCACGTTGGGATCGCGCAGGATGATCTTGAACGCCGCGGTCACCTTTTCCTTGGTGGCGCCGCCGCCGACGTCAAGGAAGTTGGCCGGGAACGAGCCGTTGAGCTTGATGATGTCCATCGTCGCCATGGCGAGGCCGGCACCGTTGACCATGCAGCCGATGTCGCCATCGAGCTTGATGTAGGCCAGGTCGTACTTCGAGGCTTCGACTTCCGCCGGATCTTCCTCGGTCTCGTCGCGCAGGGCCTGCACGTCGGGGTGACGGTAGAGGGCGTTCGAATCGAAGCTCATCTTGGTGTCGAGGACGAGCAGGTTGCCGTCCTTGGTTTCGACGAGCGGGTTGATCTCGAGCATGTCGCAGTCGAGAGCCACGAAGGCTTCGTAGAGCTGCTTGGCGATCTTCTGCGCCTGCTTGTTGAGTTCGCCCGAGAGCTTCAGGGCGAAGGCAACGGCACGGCCGTGGTGGGCCTGGAAGCCGGCAGCGGTGTCGATGGTGACGGTGGTGATCTTCTCGGGGGTGTTGTGGGCAACATCCTCGATGTCCATGCCGCCTTCGGTCGAGACGATCATGGCGACGCGGCTCGAAGCGCGGTCGACGACCATCGACAGGTAGTATTCGTTGGCGATGTCGACGCCGTCGGTCACGTAGAGGCGGTTGACCTGCTTGCCGGCTTCACCGGTCTGCACGGTGACGAGGGTGTTGCCGAGCATTTCCTTGGCGAATTCCTCGACTTCCTCAACCGACTTGGCGAGGCGCACGCCGCCCTTGGCGTCGGGGCCGAGTTCCTTGAACTTGCCCTTGCCGCGCCCGCCGGCGTGGATCTGGGCCTTCACGACATAGAGCGGTCCGGGCAGCTGCTTGGCGGCGGCAACCGCTTCTTCAACGGTGAGCGCGGGGATGCCGGCCGGGATGCCGACGCCGAACTTCGCAAGCAGTTCCTTCGCCTGGTATTCGTGAATGTTCATCGCTGAAATCGCTTTCTGCTGGAGTGTCCGTGGAAACGGCGCGGGGAGCCCCGAACTTTACGGGCCGCATAAGCACATCCCCGCGCGCTTGAAAAGTCCCGTTGCCTCGCGCAAGGACACCGTTGCGAGGGCTGCAATCCCGCTGACCGCGCATCCCAAACCGTCCGTCCCGAAGCCGCAGGCTGGTGCATGATCGACCGCGACAGACTTGAAGCCATCGTCCGCGAGGCAGGCCGCATCGCCCTGGCCGGCTGGCCGGGGGACGGGCATGTGCTTGAACACTGGGAAAAAGACCCCGGAAGCCCGGTCTGCACGCTCGATCTGGCGGTGGACGAATTCCTGCGCCGTGAACTCTCCGCGCTGCTGCCTTCGGCGGGCTGGCTCTCCGAGGAAACCGCCGACTCGCACCACCGCACCGCGCACGAACTGGTCTGGCTGGTCGATCCGATCGACGGCACCCGCGATTTTATTGCCGGGAGGAGCGGCTGGGCGATCTCGGTGGCGCTGGTGAACACGCGGCGGCCGCTGCTCGGCTACCTCTACGCCCCGGCGCGGGCGCGCGAGGCCGGCGGCGAGTTCTGGTTCGCCGAGGCGGGCAAGGGCGCATGGCGCAACGGCGTGCGGCTGAGCGCCAGCCAGCGCGAGACGCTGCCCGGCGCGCGGGTGCCGGCCAAGAAGCTGGCGGCGGAGGATGCGGACCTGGTGCTGGTCGACCAGCCCAATTCGATTGCGCTGCGCATGGCGATGGTCGGCGCCGACGAGGCGGACATCCTCGCCACGCTGCGCTGGGGTTTCGAATGGGACATCGCCGCCGCCGGTCTGATCGCGCGGGAGGCCGGGGCGGAAGTGACCGATGCTTTCGGCCAGCCGCTCAACTACAACAAGCACGACCCGCGCGCGTTCGGCGTGCTCTGCACGTCGCGGGCGATCCATGGGGCCGCGGTGGAGCGGCTGGCGGAACGTGCGGCGCGGTTCTCGGTGGGGCCGAAAGACTGAACGACGCGCCTGAATCAAGGCCTGAATCAAGGGCGCGCCGCATCTGAAAATGCCCTCATGGGCATTTTCCAAACAGCCTCTGAGCCGTCATCCCCGCGAGAGCGGGGGCGACGGCACGGTTTGTAAGGAATCGTGTCCGCGCGAAACCTCAGTGCACGAACCGCGCGATCACGTCGCGGTAGGAGCGGCTGACTTTCACTTGCGCGCCCGAATCGAGCACCAGGAAGCATTCGCCGTTGGTATGCGGCTTCACCTGGCGGACCTGGTTGAGGTTGACGATCGTCGAGCGGTGGACGCGCTGGAACACGCGCGGGTCGAGGCGGCGTTCGAGGTCCTTCATCGTCTCGCGCAGGATCAGCGAGTTGTCGGCGGTGCGGATGCACATGTAGTCGCCGGCCGCTTCGATATGCTCGATCGAATCGACGTCGATGCGGAAGATCTGGCCGCGATCCTTGATGTTGATGAGCTTTTCGTAGCGGTCCGCGTTGGGGTCGGTTTCCTCGGGGATCGCGTCGACCGCGTCGGGGGCGACTTCGGCCAGCACGGTCTTGAGCTTTTCCGCCTCGTCGGCCGAGCGCTTTTCGGCAAGGCGCTGGCGCACGCGGGCGAGGGTGTCGTCGAGCTTCGCCTCGTCGACCGGCTTCATCAGGTAGTTGACGGCATTCGCCTCGAAGGCGCGCACGGCGTGTTCCTGGTAGGCGGTGACAAAGACGAACAGCGGCGGTTCGATTTCCATGACGCCCTTGACCACCGAGAAACCGTCGAAACCGGGCATCTGGATGTCGAGGAAGACGAGGTCGGGCTTTTCGGTCTTGATCTTGCGGATGGCTTCGCGGCCATTGGAACAGGTGTCGATGATCTCGACGTCCGGATACTTCTCCAGACGGATCTGAAGGCCCTGGATCGCGAGTTTCTCGTCATCGACGAGGATAGTGCGAATGGTCATGTGTTACGTTCTCCGGCCCCGCAAACGCATGGGAGCCAAAATTGTTTCACGCCCGACGAGATCGGACCTTGATTCATCGCCCGGCGTATCATCGCCCCACGAGAGCGGGCTGGCGCAGGGGTTCTGCAATGTCCTCGAGGGAGGGCTGGCGTTCCGCGGGGAATTCGATCAGCACGGCAAAGCCGCCTTCGACGGGCTCCACCGTCTCGAAGCGGTGGTTCTCGCCGTAGGCCTGGCTGAGGCGATCGCGGATGTTCGACAGGCCGACGCCGGTGGATACCGGCTCCCCTCCATCATAGGTCATGCCCGACAACCTGTTGTCGGTCGTCGGCGTTTGCAAGCCCGGCCCGGTATCCGAGACGGTGATGCGAAGCATCGGCCCGACGAGCTGCGTGGCCACGGTGATCTCGGCTCCGGTCTCCTGCGGGGTCACGGCATACTTGATGGCATTCTCGACCAGCGGCTGGAGCAGCAGCGAGGGCAGCAGGCAGGTCTCGGTCGCGGGATCGATCTGGAAGGTGGTGCGCAGGCGCTCCTCGAAGCGCATCAGCTCGATGTCGAGATAGAGCTTGAGCGTCTCCACCTCGGTCGCCACCGTGACCCGCGCCGAGGGCTTGTTGATCAGCGTGTAGCGCAGGAACGAGGAGAGCCGGCTGAGCATCGCATTGGCCGGCTCGGTCTGCTTGAGCAGCACCAGGGTGGAGATCGAGTTCAGCGTGTTGAACAGGAAATGCGGGTTGAGCTGATAGCGCAGCATGGCCAGCTGGGCCTGCGTCGCCTGGTTCTCCAGCTGGATCAGCTGGTCGTTCTGCTCTTCCACCTGGAGGTAGAAGTTGACCATGTAATAGAGCGCGGTCCAGGCCCCCAGCAGCGTTGCGTCGAGGTAGAACACGCCAAGGAACAGGCCGGTGAAATTGGTGTCGCCATCGGCGCGCCACAGCGAGACCACCCAGGCGTCGATGAACGAATGCAGGCCGACCGCGATCGACAGCGCGAGGAACGTCAGGCCCCAGGTGACCAGCGCGCGCTTGCGGAACAGCGCGCGGTAGATGACCGAGAGCACCAGCGAGATCGAGAAGCCGGTGATCGTGGCGATCAGCACCAGCACGAGGAAGGCGATCGGCTGGTTGTTGGCGATCGCCGACATCGTGCGCAGCAGCATCGCCCCGCTCCAGCCCACGGCCTGAAGGCGCCAGAACGCCTTGTCCTTGTCGGCAAAGAAGGGGATGGGCTGGATCGGCAAGACGGACATGCGGGCTTTCTAGACGAAAAGCGCCCGCAGCGTAAATCCGCCTAAGATATGATGTCGTTTCGGATGCGGAAACCTAGCTCCCGCGCGCCTCGTTCACCGCCTGCGACAGCTGTTCGAAGCCGACCGCGCCGGAGATCATGCGGTCGCCCGCGATCCAGCTCGGGGTGCCCGAGAAGCCGAGGCGGCCCGCCACGTCGACATTGCGGCTCAGTTCCTGCTCGACCACCGGGCTGGCGGCGACCTTGCGGGCGCGCTCCATGTCGAGACCGGCCTGTTTGGCCGCGGCCTCGATCGATTCGGGATCGAGCTGGCCGGCGGCAAACATGGCGTCATGGAACGGATGGTACTTGCCCTGCTCGGCCGCGGCGAGCGCCATGCGCGCGGCGGCGGCGCTGTGCTCGCTGATGATCGGCAGTTCGCGCACGACGATGCGCAGGTCCGGGTTCTTGGCGAGCAGCTGGGCCACGTCGGGCAGGCTGCGGCGGCAGTAGCCGCAGGCATAGTCGGTGAACTCGACCAGGGTCACGGCACCGTTGGGATTGCCCAGCACGGCGCCGGGGAAGGGCGTCTCCACGCTTTGCCTGACCCCTGCCAGCTGGGCCTTGGCCTGCTTGCGCTGGAGGGCGTCCATCGCCTCGTTCAGCACTTCGGGATTGGTGACGAGATAGTCGTGAATCACGTGCCCGGCGATCGTCGGACCGGCGAACCACACGCCGCCGCCCACCACTGCAAGGCCGGCCAGCGTTGCGGCGATCCTGGTGCCAATACCCATGCTTTTCGTTTGTCCCGTACTGTCTGTGTCGGTCGTTGCACCGGCCCTCTCCCTCACCCGGTTACCCGTCCGGGCATGCTTCGGGGTGGTCGGGTGGGGGAGAGGGCCGGTGCGGGCAGAATTCGCGCGCCGCGAATTTTCAAATGCGGTCTCTAGCGGCGCTTCTTGTCGCGTTCCAGTGCGCCGCGCGCTTCCATCTCGATGTCCTGCGCGCGCAGCCAGTCGGGCGTGCCCTGCTTGAGCCCGGCTTCGGCGGCCTGCGCGTTCATCAGTGCGGCGTCCATCTGGCCGGACAGCGACTGCTGCTCGGCACTGGCGAGGCGGGCGCGGGGCATGTCGCCGTTGGCGGCGTAGATGGTGCCGAGCTGGTACCAGGTGAAGGGATTCTCGCGGTCGCGCGCGGCGGCGTTGCGCAGCACCGTCTCGGCTTCCTTGAAGTGCTGGGGATCTTCGGTGGCGATCAGGGCGTGGCCGAACAGGGTGGCGATCAGCGGCTGGTAGCCGGTCAGTTCGGTGGCCTTGCGCAAGGGGACCAGCGCTTCGTTCGGCTGGCCGGATTCGAGCAGGATCTGGCCCTTGAGCTCGAGGAAATAGGGATCGTCGGGATCGGTCATCAGCAGGGCGTCGGCCTCGGCGGTGGCGCGGTCCATTTCCGACTGGCGGTGCCAGGCATAGGCGCGGGCGTAGTGCGCGGGCACCGAATTGTCGGTCAGCGGATAGACGCGCAGCACGTCGCGCGGCTCGGCGAGATAGCCGAACAGCTTGGCCTTCATGCGCACGTAGCGGGCCTGGATCTTGGGATCGTCCGGCCTGGTCCAGGCCGGATCCTTTTCGTAGGTGTCCTGCAGGGTCTGGATACGGTCGCCGGTGAGGGGGTGGGTGGAGTAGAACTCGTCGCCGTCCTGCGGGCGGTAGCCGTAGCGGAATTCGAGGTTCTGGAGCTTCTGGAAGAACTCCAGCGAGCCGCGCCCGCTGATCCCGGCCGCCGAAAGATACTGCGCGCCGGCGGCGTCCGCCGAGGCTTCCTGCGAGCGGGTATAGGCCAGGTACTTGCCCATGGCGGCGGACTGGCCGGCCATGATGACGCCCATCGCCGCCTCGCCGCCGCCGGCGGCGGCGGCGGCCGCACCCAGCAGCAGCGAGAGCAGCGAGATGCTGGTCGCGCTTTTCGCGCCCTGGTTGAGCACGGCATGGCCGCCGGTGACGTGGCCCAGCTCGTGGGCGATCACGCCCTGCACCTGGGCGGCCTTGTCGGCCTCGTTGATGAGGCCCGAATTGACGTAGACGGCCTGCCCGCCGGCGACAAAGGCGTTCACCGAGGGATCGTTGACGAGGACGATGTCGACATGGGCGGGATCGAGCCCGGCGGCGACGATCAGCGGGCGGGCCATGTCCTTGAGCAGGGCCTCGGTCTCGGCGTCGCGCAGGATCGACTGGGCGGCCGCCGGGGTGGCGGACCAGCCAATCAGGGCAAGGACGCTCAGGGCCAGTGCGGCAAGACGCGCGAAGGACATGGAAGCTGTTGAAACCTCTCGCGCTGAACCGGGGCTGAAGCACCGGACCTGAAGCATCGGGCCTGAAGCATCGGGCCTGAAACTACCCTAGCGTGCCGCCGGGCTCAGGCAAGCGGGGAAGCGGACTCCCGGGGCTGCGACACCAGCCAGACGCGGATCGCTCCGGCCAGGCCGGGCGGCACTTCGGCCTCGAGCCGCTCGGCATCGATCCGCGCGACGAGGGCGTTGACGGGAACGCCGGCTTCGGCGGCGGCGGCGCGCAGCATGTCCCAGAACACCGGTTCGAGGCTGATCGAGGTCTTGTGTCCGGCGATCTCGACCGAACGCTTGATGGGAGGGTGATAGGGCGAAGTCATCACCCGTCACGCTAGCGGGGAAGCGCGGTCAGTCATAGGGGCGGAAAAACCGGCATGAGAAAACCCGCCGCCATAAGAAAAGGCGGCCGCGAAGCCGCCTCTTCCCTCCTCTCCAAACCTGTTGACCGGACTGTCTCTCCCGCAGTCTCTGGCCGGTTTGAAACTTGTGTGATCAGCCGCCGATTTCGGTCTTGTCGGCAGCGGCCATGCGATCGCCCTGCATGTAGGGGATCGGGTTCACGGCCTGGCCGTCGACGCGGACTTCGTAGTGGAGGTGCGGGCCGGTCGAATTGCCGGTGGTGCCGACGTAGCCGATCACCTCGCCCTTGTGGACCATCTGGCCTTCGGCAACGGCAAGGCGCGACATGTGGCCGTAGCGGGTCTCGAGATCGCCGCCATGCTCCAGTTCGACAAACAGGCCGTAGCCGCCGAACCACGAAGCCTTGCCGACAACGCCGTCAGCGGTTGCGTAGATCGGGGTGCCGATGGGAGCGGCAAGGTCGATGCCCTTGTGGGCGCGGCGACCGCCGAAAATGGGGTGTTCGCGCATGCCGAAGCTGCTGGTGAGCTTCAGGCCTTCCAGCGGGGTGCGCGAGGGAACCGCGACGCCCGAAAGGCGGGCGGTGCCGGGGATCGCGGGCTTGGCCTTGGCGGCGGCAAGACCGGTTTCCTCGTAATTCTGCCAGGAGCTGAAGAGGGTGCGGAACTGTTCGTCCTCACCGCCGCTGGCGGACTGGCTGGCCGACTGGGCGGCGCGCTGCGGGCCCGAGATGTCGGCGGCGGCGCTGTTGGCCATGGCGGGATGGGCTGCCAGGGAAAGACCCGCGAACGCAACCGTGGCGGTTACCGTGCGGAACTTGGCAATGAGTTTCGTGACGACCACTCGTAATACCTTGTTATCCGCCGAAATCCGCAAAGGACACGACGCTTGTATTTATCACTGGCGCACCGTGAGGCGCGCCGCGAACCCTAGTTTTAGAGATGGTCGGAACCCCCCGCCGTCTCGCGAGTTGGAGTTATGCCGATCGATTACTGACAGACAACCCCAAGGTAGAAATCCCGCGATAAACCGGCAGCGAGGCGCGCCGAGTCGTTGAACGGTGGCTTAACGGCGCCGCCAAAATGGCGGGAAACAAGGGTTTTCCAGAGGTCGGCAGGCTCTCCATTCATCGTTTCGGCCCATGCGGCGAAATGTGTTGATCCGAAACGGACGTGCCGGATTTCGTCGTCAAGGATTCTCTCGAGGATGCGTGCGCCGCGTTCGTCACCAAGGTTGCGGACCCGTTCGAGCGTCGCGGGAGTGACGTCGAGCCCGCGCGCCTCGAGCACCATCGGCACCACCGCGAGCCGCGCGGCGACGTCGTGCCGGGTATTGCCGGCCGCTTCCCACAGGCCGCTGTGCGCGGGAAGCGCGCCGTAGTGGCTGCCCATCGTGCGCAAGTGCCGGTCGATCAGCGCGAAGTGCAGCGCCTCGTCGGCCGCGACCGAGAGAAAGTCGCCGACAAAACCGGGATTCATCTCGCCGCCGAAGCGCCCGGCCATGTCGAGCGCGAGGTCGATGGCGACAAATTCGATATGCGCCAGGGCGTGCCAGAGCGCGATCCGCCCGCGCTGCGAACCGCCCTTGCCGCGCTTGGGCATGCGGCCCGGCGGCAGCAGTTCGGGCGCGTCCGGGCGGCCCGGTTCGTCGGGCATGGCGACATCGAAGGCATAAGCGAGGCGACCCAGCCGCCAGTCGCGGGCGACCTTGCGGGTGGCCATGACCTTGGCACGGGGATCGCGTTCGAGCAGCACTTCGCGGATGGCGGCGGCAACGCCGGGCAGGGGAGAGGACATGGTCAGAGCGCCTTGGCGGCCTCCAGCACCTGGGCGGCGTGGTCCTTCACTTTCACCTTGTCCCAGACGCGGGCGATCGTGCCGTCCGGGCCGATCAGGTAAGTGGTGCGGACCATGCCCATGTAGGTGCGGCCATAGTTCTGCTTCTCGGTCCAGATGCCGAGCGCGTCGGACAAGCCGCCTTCCTCGGCATCGCTGGCGAGCGGGGCCTTGAGGTCGTGCTTGGCGATGAAGTTCTGGTGCTTCTTCGCCGTATCCTTGCTGACGCCCAGCAGCGCGACTCCGGCCGCGTCGAATTCCCCCTTGAGGGCCGAGAAGTCGAGATTCTCGGTGGTGCAGCCGGGGGTGTTGTCCTTGGGATAGAAAAACACCACCAGCTTGCGGCCGGCAAAGTCCGAAGCCTTCACGCTGCCGCCTTCGGGCGTTTCCAGGGCGATGTCGGGGAACGGGTCGCCGGCGGCGGGACGGGTGGTCATCACAGGATCTCCAGTGTTTCGCCGAAGGTCTCGCGCCAGCTCGCGGCGACGTGCGCGCGGGAGAGGGCAAGGGCGGCTTCAAGGTCTTGCCAGGTGCCATAGCCGCAGGCGCGTTCCAGCGCCATGCAGGAGGGCTTGCCCGGCACCTGGGTATCGGGGGCAAACAGCCGTCCGGCCACCAGCAGGCGGGTCATCACGTCGTGCGCCTCCACCAGCGTCGCGGGCAGCAGCCCGTCCGCGACCAGCAACTGCAGCGCCGCGCCGAGATCGGGATCGAGGCCGCGCCCGGTGCCGAGCTGGATGAAGTGGACGAGGAATTCGAGGTCGACCAGCCCGCCGCGCATGAGCTTGACGTCGAGCGGGCCCCTGGCGGGTTTGTGCCCGGCCATCTTCGCGCGCATGTCCAGCACGTCGGTTTTCAGCTTGTCCTGCCCGCGCGGGGCGGCGAGCACGCCGCGGATGACGGCGCCAAGTTCGCCGCGCGCCGCGGCCGAACCGTAAAGCGCGCGGGCGCGGCACAATGCCATGTGTTCCCAGGTCCAGGCCTGTTCCTGCTGGTAGCGGGTGAAGCTGTCGAGGCTGGCGGCGGGCGGTCCCTGTTCGCCCGAGGGGCGCAGCCGGGTGTCGACTTCGTAAAGCGCGCCCTCGGCGGTCGGCACCGAGAGCGCGGCGGTCACCCGCTGCGACAGGCGGTTGTAGTAGAGCGTGGCGCCCAGGGGCCGCCGCCCGTCCGATTCGCCCGCGAATTCGCCGGTGAACAGGTAGATAAGGTCAAGGTCGGAGGCATGGGTGAGCACGCCGCCGCCCATCCTGCCAAGCCCGAGCACCACCAGTTCGCTGCCGGCGACGTGCCCGTGAACCTCGCGGAATTCCGCCAGCGCCGCATCGGTCAGCACCACCAGCGCGGCCTCGGCGATGCGGGCGAGGGCATGGCCGATGTCGAGCGGGTCGTTGGCGCCCTCGATCAGCTGGACGCCGAGGGCAAAGCGGCGATCGCCGACCTTGCGGCGCACGGTGCCCAGCTTCTGTTCGTAGTCGGCGCCGGCCTCGAACTGGCTGAACTCGGCCACCAGGTCCTCCACCGGACCGGGCAGGTCGAAGGCGCTGGCGTCGATCAGCGGGTCGAGCAGGTCGGCGCGCCGGGCCAGGGCATCGGCCAGAGTGGGCGCGAGGCTGAGGATGCGCGCCAGCCGCTCCAGCAGTGCGGGGCGTGCTTCCAGCAGGCGGAACAGGTTGATCGCGGAAGGCAGGTTGTTGAGCAGCTTCTCGAAGCGGGCAAAGGCGCGCTCCGGCTCCGGTGCGGCGGCCAGTGCGGCGAAGAGATCGGCGCGCACGGACGCGAAAGCAGCCCGCGCCGCGTCCGAACGCAGTGCCCGCATGCCACCGGAAAGCCAGCCTTCGACGCGCTGGGCCATGGCCTCGGCCTCGGCAAGCCCGAGTCCGGCCAGTTCGTCGCGCAAGTCATCCTGCGCGGGCATGGCGACTTGCGTTGTCGGGCCGAGCGGGGTGTTCGCCATGACCAGCGCATCGTAGCGTTCGCCCACGGCATCGGTGATCGCGCGCAGTTCGCCGAGCAGGGTCTCGCCATCGGGCAGCCCGTCGAGCCGGGCCACGGCGTCCAGCGCCTCGGGCCGCATCGGCAGGGCGTGGGTCTGCTGGTCCTGCACCATCTGCAGGCGGTGTTCGATAGTGCGCAGGCGGTCATAGCTTTCACCCAGCAGGCGGGCGTCCTCGGCAGGGACCAGCCCGGCGTCCGCCAGTGCCTCCAGCGTGGCGCGGGTGCCGCGCAGGCGCAGCGCGGGGTTGCGGCCGCCGTGAATGAGCTGGTGGGTCTGCGCGTAGAATTCCACCTCGCGAATGCCGCCGCGCCCTTTCTTGAGGTCGAAGCCGGGGCCGACCGTGGCGCTGCCGCGCGTGTTGGCGCGGATCTGCGCGGTGAGGCGGCCGATCTCGGCGATCGCGCCGAAGTCGAGGCTCTTGCGCCAGACGAAAGGGCGGATCGCGGCAAGGAAGGCCTCGCCCGCGGCGATGTCGCCCGAACAGGCGCGGGCGCGGATGAAGGCGGCGCGCTCCCACGCCAGCGCGGAGGATTCGTAATGACTGAGCGCGCCGTTGATCGAGATCGCCAGCGGGCTGACCTCGGAAGCCGGGCGCAGGCGCAAGTCGATGCGGAAGACGTAGCCGTGGTCGGTGACCTTGCCGAGCGTTTCCACCACCGAGCGGGCCACGCGCTGGGCGGCCTCGCCCGGTTCGTCGCGCTCGCGGCGGGGCAGCAGTTCGGGATCGAACAGCAGGATCGGATCGATGTCCGAACTGTAGTTGAGTTCGCCCGCGCCATGCTTGCCGAGCGCGAGGGCAAGGAAACCGGCAGGCTCCGCATCGGGCACGCGGCGGCGGATACCTTCGGCAATGGCGCCGTCGAGTGCGCGGTCGGCCAGTGCCGAAAGCTCGCCGGTGACGCGCAGCAAGGGGAAGGCCCCGGCCAGGTCGCCGATGCCGAGGGCGAGCGCCATGGCCTGTTTCTCGCGCCTCAGCGCGATGCCGACATCGTCGGTGCCGCCGCCGGCCGTGCGGGCGAAGGCCAGCGCCTCCTCGCCCTTGCCCGCGGCCAGCAGCGCGGCAAGATCCGGATGGCGGTCCAGCAGCGAGGCGAGGTAAGGGGCATGGGCGCGGGCGCGTTCGATCGCGCCGGTCCAGTCGGCTTGCAGGTGGGCATCCATGCCGGGGTTCCTGCCCAAGCGCGAGCGCGAGGGCAAGTGCGTCGGCTTCGCCTTGTGCCTGCCGCCTGCCTCTGGCACGAGGCCGGTCATCCCAAAATACAACAGGTCCGCCCAGACAATGAAACGCACCGCTTCCCTGCTCGCCACTGCTGCGCTGTGCCTCGGCACGGCCGCTGTGGCCGCGCCCAAGCTGCCCAAGGGCACCGCCCTGCCGCCGCCGCCGATGACCGCCGAGCCGGCCCCGCAGCTTTCGGTCGAGACGATGAAGGGGCTGGTGAAGACGCTGTCCTCCGACGACTTCGAAGGCCGCGCGCCCAGCACGAGTGCGGAGCCCAAGGTGCTCGACACCATCATCGCGTCCTTCCGGAACGCCGGGCTCCAGCCGGGCAACAAGGGCCAGTGGCTGCAGGACGTGCCGACCGTGGAGATCACCGGCAGCAACCATTCCGCGCTGACGGTGACGGGCAGCAAGGTGCCGCTCTCGTTCAAGTTCGGCGACGACTATGTGGCCGCCAGCTACCGCGTGACGCCGCAGACCCGCATCAAGGACAGCGAACTGGTCTTTGTCGGCTACGGCATCAATGCGCCGGAACTGGGCTGGAACGACTATGCCGGGATCGACATGCACGGGAAAACCGCGGTCATCCTGGTCAACGATGCCGACTATGACGCGGCTACCGAGGAAGGCCCGTTCAAGGGCCGCCGCATGACCTATTACGGCCGCTGGACCTACAAGTTCGAGGAAGCCGCGCGTCAGGGGGCGACCGCCGCGCTGATCGTGCACGACACGTTCCCCGCCGCCTATGGCTGGAACGTCGTCAATTCGAGCTGGACCGGCGCGCAGTACCGCGTCGCCACCCCGAACGACGACATGGACCAGACCGCCGCCAACGGCTGGGTCCGGAAGCCGGTAGCCGAGGCGATCCTCAAGGCTTCGGGCCAGGATCTCGCCGCGCTGTCGGCGGCGGCAAGGCACAAGGGCTTCAAGCCGGTGCCGCTGGGCCTGAAGGTCAGCCTCGGCTTCGACAACGCCATCCGCCGCTCCACCTCGCACAATGTCGTCGGCGTGCTGCCGGGCAAGCTGCACCCGGATGAATACGTGCTCTATTCGGCGCACTGGGACCACCTTGGCCACTGCACGCCGGACAAGACCGGCGACGGCATCTGCAACGGCGCGGTCGACAATGCCACCGGCGTCGCCGCGCTGGCCGCCATTGCAGAGGCGAACAGCAAGGCCGGCGCTACGGCGCGCAGCCAGGTCTTCGTCGCGGTGACGCTGGAGGAATCGGGCCTGCTCGGTTCGGAATTTTACGCCGCCAACCCGGTCTATCCGCTCGACCACACGGTCGGCGGCGTCAACATGGACGCGCTGATGCCGGGCAGCCGCACGCGCTCCTATGCGATGACGGGCGGCGACAAGTCCGACCTTACCGCGATCTTCCGTGATGAACTGATCGACGAGGGCCTGACCGAAGCGCCCGAGGAACACACCGAGCGCGGCTACTACTACCGCTCCGACCACTTCTCGATGGCCAAGCGCGGGGTGCCGATGTTCGACATCGCCGCCAGCACCGACTGGGTGGACGGCGGCAAGGCCGCAGGCGACGCGGCCAGCGAGGACTACAATTCGAACCGCTACCACGGCCCCAAGGACGAATACTCGGAAAGCTGGAACTGGGACGGCATTGCCCAGAGCGCGGGGCTCTACTATCGGCTCGGCCGCACGCTCGCCGATTCGGACTTCTGGCCGAACTGGCACGAAACCGACGAATTCCGCGCGATCCGCGACAAGGCTTGCGCGGCGGCTCAAGGAGGCTGCCACAAGTGACGTTCGCCCTTCCCCCCGAATGGCATCCGCAGGACTGGATCTGGATCGGCTTCCCGCATGATCCGGTGGAATGGCCGGGCTTTCTCGAAGCCGCGCAAGTGCAGATGGCCGAGTTTGCCTCGGCCGTGGCCGAATCGGGCCAGGAAGTGCGCCTGATCGTGCGCGACGAGGCCAACCGCGTGCGCGCGGCCTCGCTCGTCTCGTCGAAGGTGAAGTTGGAAGTGCGCCGCTATGGCGACGTCTGGCTGCGCGATACCGGGCCGCTGGTCTGTGCTGACGGCACGGGCGCGCTCAAGGCCATGCGCTTCGGCTTCAACGGCTGGGGCGGCAAGTACCTGATGGACGGGGACCAGGAAATCGGCGCGGAACTGGCGCGCGATGCCGGGCTGGAGGTGGAAACCTCCGACTGGATTCTCGAAGGCGGCGCGCTGGACGGCGACGGCACCGGCCTCGTCGCCACCACCGAACAGTGCCTGCTCAACCCCAACCGCAACCCGCACCTGAGCCGCGATGATCTGGAAATGCGCCTGAAGCGCGATCTGGGCTATGACCGTGTGCTGTGGCTGGGCGACGGCCTGATCAACGACCATACCGACGGCCATGTCGATAATCTGGCGCGTTTCGTGGCGCCCAACGTGCTGGCGCTGCCGCGCGCGACCGGGGTGAACGATCCCAACGCCGCGATCTATGCCGATGCCAAGGCCCGCGCCGAGGCGATGGGGGTGACCGTGCGCGAAGTGCCCTCGCCGGGGCGGGTCGAGTCGGACGGCCGAATCGAGCCGGCCAGCTACATGAACTTCGCGATCACCTCGAATCTGGTGGTCGTGCCGATCTACGGCACCGAGCACGACGCGGACGGCATTGCCGCGATCGCCGAACTGTTCCCCGATCGCGAGACCGTGGGCGTCATGGCCGATGCGGTTCTGGCCGGTGGCGGCTCGTTCCACTGCTCCAGCCAGCAGATGCCCTCGACGTGACAAACGGCGGGGAGCCGCGCGCTCCCCGCCGCCTTAACCGATTGGCAACCCTGTCCGGCGCATGACTCCTTTCATGGCCCGCATTCTTGCCCTTGCCCCCATCGCCCGTCCCGCCGTTGCGGCGGAGATTCTGCGCGCCATGGTCGTGTGCGGCTGCGCACTGGCGCTGATTCTCGCCAGGGCCGAACTGCCCTTCTGATCGGCGGGAATGTGCTCTCGGCACACGCGCCGGAAAACTTTCCATTCTGTTTCAAAATGTTTTGACGCACCCGATTGCGTCTTATCGTTTCTGCTGCACTGCACATCGTGTCTGCTGCGATGCAGCAATGAATTGTCACGATTGGTCGATGCAAACGAAATCATCGTCTCCCAATCTAGGCGTTCACGCGACTTGAACTGGAGATACCCCATGCAACCCACGACCGAAGCCGAGCGGGCGCGTCTTCGCCAATCGCTGATCGGGAATTTTCTGCTATTGCTGTTCGGCCTGGGCGTGCTGGGCTTCCTGGTCGCCGTCGACAGGGCCGAATGGTTCACCCTGCGGCCGGTTTCGGGAACCTCGGTCGCGCTCTCTCATGCCGCCACCACAAAGACGGCCATCCCCGTCAAGGATAAGGCGGCGACTGCCGTGGAGGAATCCATCAACCGATGATCGTTACCCCTTCGCTGCAACCCGTCCAGATCCTGCGCGAGATCTGGAAGCCGATTACCCTGCTGTTCGTCTGGGACGTCATCGTCACGGTGACGTACTTCATGCTGCCGTTCCATGCGCCCGAACTGCCGGTGACGCTGTTCGGCTCGGCACTGGCGCTGTTCCTCGGCTTCCGCAGCAATTCCGCCTACCAGCGCTGGTGGGAAGGGCGCGGCCTCTGGGGGCTGATGATCAATGCCAGCCGCAACATCGCGCGTAGTGCCCGCAACTTCATGCCGGATCCGGAAGCCACCGAGCTGAAGCGCCGGGTGGTGCTGCGCCAGATTGCCTACGTCAACGCGCTGCGCTGCCAGCTGCGCCGCATCAAGCCCGACGCCGAAGTGCTGCGCATGCTCTCGCGCGGGGATGCGGACGAATCGCTGGAACGCACCAATGTCGCCAACGGCATTCTCGACGATACCGGCCGCCGCATCGACGAGGCCCGCCGCAAGGGCTGGATCGACACCATCCAGCAGACGCAGATGGAAGCCGTGCTGGTGGACATCGCCAATGCCCAGGGCGGCATGGAGCGGCTGAAGAACACGCCGCTGCCGTACCAGTACCGCTTCTTCCCCACCGTCTTCACCCACATGTTCTGCATCCTGCTGCCGATCGGCCTGGTCGAGACGCTGGGCGTGGCGACGCCGCTCGGCTCGACGCTGGCGGGCGTGATGTTCCTGGCGGTGCTGGCGATCGGCGACGATCTGGTCGATCCCTTCGCCAATACGGTGCACGACCTGCCGCTCAACGCCATGTGCCGCACCATCGAGATCGACCTGCTCCAGTCGATCGGCGAGGAAGCGCCGCCGCCGATCCTGCCGGACAAGCACGGCATCCTGTGGTGATTGCGCCCAAAACGCTCTAGAGGCGGTCCATGGCCAAAATAGACCGTCTTGAGCGCATGGACACCCGCCGCGCCGAACTCGAAAGCGAATATCGCGCCGCGCTGGTCGCGGCGCTCAAGGTGACGGCGGCGGGGCAGTGGGGCCTGTTCGGCCACAACAAGGACAAGCAGGCCCGCGCCAAGGCCGCGCCGCTGGTGGACGGGCTCACAGAGTTGGCCGACGAGATCGACGCGTTGCGCGATCAGCTCGATATGGAGCCGTTTGCGCTTCACGCCGAATTCCTCGCCGCGTGCGGGCCGGTATCCTCGCATGCGGTGGGGGAGCCCAGGCAGGCGCAGGCCTGGCTGGATCGGCTGGCGCAGGAGGGCTAACCTTTGCGCAACTCGCGCTAAGGAGCCGTGATGCGTCTTTCCAAGGATCGCCAGACCGCCCGCGCCAGCATACGGCTGGGCAAATGGGCGGAACTCGACGCCCGCACCGATTTCAGCCCGCCCGGACTGGTCGCCGTGGGCATGCTGGTTTCGGGCATTCTGCTGAGCACCAGTGTTCTGGTGGCAGCGGCTGGACGGGCCAAGGCGCGACGGATTCGGGCGCGCGGGGATCGCAGCCTGCGGGGCTGACTATCCGGACGTTTCAAACAATCCAGTCTAACCTCTCCCCGTCATCCCCGCGAAGGCGGGGATCCCGCTTTTTCTTGAGGCGGGGCGCAAAGGAAGCGGGGCCCCCGCCTTCGCGGGGGCGACGCAAGTATTGGAATTGCGGACGTCGGGTGCGGAGATCCGCCCGCCGGGATCACTCCGGCGTGGCGAACCAGATCACGTGCTTGGGTCCCTTGCCGTTGCTGCGCGAGGGCACCTTCACTTCGTCCACCTTGAACCCGGCGCGTTCCAGACGGCGGGTGAAGGCGGGATCGGCGCCCGCCGACCAGACCGCCAGCACGCCGTCCGGGGTCAGCGCATTGCGCGCCGCGCGCAGGCCGGCCTTGGAATAGATGACGTTGTTGTCCTCGCGCACCAGCCCGTCGGGGCCATTGTCGACGTCGAGCAGGATCGCATCGTAGGCGGCGCGCGATCCGTCGATCACGTGCGCCACATCGCCCATCACCAGATTGACGCGCGGATTGTCGAGGCAGCCCTGCGCCAGCTCCGCCATCGGCCCGCGGGCCCATTCGATGATCTCGGGCACCAGTTCGACCACGGTGATCTTCGAATCCTCGGGCAGCGTGCGCAGCGCGGCGCGCAGGGTGAAGCCCATGCCGTAGCCGCCGATCAGGAAGTGGGGGCGCTTGGTGATGCCCTTGATGCGCTCGTAGGCCATCGTCGCGAGGGCTTCCTCGCTGCCCCACTTGCGCGTGGACATCAGCTCGTTGTGCCCCAGCACGATCATGTAATCGGAATCGTGCTTGTAGAGCTCCAGCTTCTCCCCATCGGGAATCCACGCGGTGTCGATCAGCTCGCGGCGAATCATGCCGGAAGACCTTCAAGCAGGTCCGGCGCGGTGGATTCGGTCCTGAGCATGGCGATGGCCTCGTCGAGCGTCATGACCTTCTGGTGCTCGGCGCCCAGCGTGCGGATGGCGACGGTGCCTTCCTCGGCCTCGCGCTTGCCGACCACCACCAGATGCGGAACCTTCTTCAGCGAGTGGTCGCGCACCTTGTAGTTGATCTTCTCGTTGCGCAGGTCGGTCTCGACCCGCACGCCAGCGGCCTTCAGCTTCTGCGAGACTTCCTGCGCATAGCTGTCGGCATCGGAGACGATCGTGGTGACGACCGCCTGGACCGGGGCGAGCCAGACCGGCAGCTTGCCGGCGAAGTGCTCGATCAGGATGCCGATGAAGCGCTCGTAGGAACCGAAGATCGCGCGGTGCAACATGACCGGGCGGTGCTTTTCGCCGTCCTCGCCGATGTAGTGGGCGTCGAGGCGTTCGGGCAGCATGCGGTCGGACTGGATCGTGCCGACCTGCCAGGTGCGGCCGATCGCGTCGGTCAGGTGCCATTCCAGCTTGGGCGCATAGAACGCGCCTTCGCCGGGAAGTTCTTCCCAGCCATACTCCTCGGTGGCGAGGCCGGCGCGCACGACGGCGTCGCGCAGTTCGGCTTCGGCCTTGTCCCACTGCTCCTCGGTGCCGATGCGGTTGTCCGGGCGCAGCGCCAGCTTGATCGCGTAAGTGAAGCCGAAGTCCTTGTAGACGCGGTCCGCCATCTCGCAGAAGGCCTGCACTTCGCTGACGATCTGGTCTTCGCGGCAGAAGATGTGGCCGTCGTCCTGCGTGAACTGGCGCACGCGCATCAGCCCGTGCAGCGCGCCGTGCGGCTCGTTGCGGTGGCAGCAGCCGTTCTCGACGATGCGCAGCGGCAGGTCGCGGTAGGACTTGATGCCCTGCTTGAAGATCAAGACGTGCGCCGGGCAGTTCATCGGCTTCAAGGCCATCCACTGCGCGTCGTTGGAGATGATCGGGCCGTCATCCTCGGTGTTGGGCACTTCGTCGGGGATGACGAACATGTTCTCGCGGTACTTGCCCCAGTGGCCCGAGGCTTCCCACTGCCGCGCGTCCATGACCTGCGGCGTCTTCACTTCCTTGCAGTCGGCCTGGCTGACGGCGCGGCGCATGTAATCCTCGAGCGCGCGATAGATCACGTAGCCCTTGGGGTGCCAGAACACCGAACCGTGCGCTTCGGCCTGGAGGTGGAACAGGTCCATCTCATTGCCGAGCTTGCGGTGGTCGCGCTTGGCGGCTTCCTCGAGGCGCGTGAGGTGGGCGGCCAGCTGCTTCTTGTTGAGCCAGCCGGTGCCGTAGATGCGGCTGAGCATCGCGTTGTTCTGGTCGCCGCGCCAGTAGGCGCCGGAAACGCGGGTCAGCTTGAAGGCCGCCGGGTCCAGCTTGCCGGTCGAGGGCAGGTGCGGGCCGCGGCACATGTCCAGCCAGTCCTCGCCCGACCAGTAGACGGTCAGCGGCTCGTCGCCCGGCAGTTCGGCGGCCCATTCGGCCTTGAAGTTCTCGCCCTGCTGCTTCCAGCGGCTGATCAGCGTCTCGCGGTCCCAGACCTCGCGGCGCAGCGGCTTGTCGGCGGCGATGATCTTGCGCATCTCCGCCTCGATCGCCGGCAGGTCCTCGTCGGTGAACGGCCCGCGCTCCGGATTGGGCGCGAAGTCGTAGTAGAAACCGTCCGCCGTCGAAGGGCCGAAGGTGATCTGGGTGCCGGGGAACAGCGCCTGCACCGCTTCGGCCATGACGTGGGCAAAGTCGTGACGGGCAAGGTCGAGCGCCTCGTCCTCGTCGCGGCTGGTGACGAGCGCGAGGCTGGCATCGCCGGTGAAGGGGCGGCTGAGGTCCACCAGCTCGCCGTCGATCTTCGCGGCAAGCGCGGCCTTGGCAAGGCCGGGGCCGATGGCGGCGGCGACGTCGGCAGGGGTGGAGCCTTGCGGCATCTCGCGAACCGAACCGTCGGGCAGGCTGATCTTGAACATCTCGGACATCGAACTCGTCTTTCCGGTTTCCGGCTGCGCGCCGATTTTGTGGCCCAATGGCACAGGCGCGCGCGCGGGTGAAGCTTTTGCGCCTTAGAAATTCGCTCGATTCGGGAAAGAGACGCCGCTCGCCCGAACCCCGGGCGACGGTGGCTGCCTGCTCAGGCCGCGACCCACCGTCCCCGGGAGCGCCGGGTGGTGGTAGTGGTCGTGCCAGTGGTGGTGCACAGCTGCGTCATCGGTGCGAATGTAGCGATTGCCGGCCGGGATGTCATCCCGTCATTGTGAATGTAAAGGACGCTTGACTCCAATGATGCGGGGTGACAAGTTTGCTTTACATGACCGCCGGGCTGCTCCGGCGCGGACCGGAGTGGTTTTCGACATGACGACTTTTCGCAAGAACCCCGCCTATCGCCGCTATCTTCGCCGGATGCTGCCGCTGAGCCTGCTTTATGTCGGGGCGATCGCGCTTGCGGTGCGGCTGATTCCCGACCATGCGCCGGCCGATGCCCGCACGATCGGCCTGGCCCTGCTGCCGGGGCTGGCGGTTGTCGGCTGGGTCTGGGCGATGGGGCGCTTGCTGGTCGAGCTCGAGGACGAGTACTTGCGCATGCTGGAAATTCGCAAGTTCCTGGTGGCGACCGCATTCACCCTGGCCGTCTGCAGTGTCTGGGGGCTGCTCGAACTGTTCGCCCCCACGGTGCCCAGGCTGGCGCTGTTCTTTGTCTTCCCGCTCTGGGCGCTGGGGCTGTTTGTCGGGATGCTGTTCAATCGCCTGACCATGGGCGCCCACTGCCCGGCATGAAGAACCACCTCAAGGACCTGCGCGCCCGGCGCGGCTGGAGCCAGCAGGATCTCGCCGAGCGGCTGGACGTCAGCCGCCAGAGCGTCAACGCCATCGAGACGGGGCGTTACGATCCCTCCTTGCCTCTGGCATTTCGCATCGCCGAGATCTTTGATATGAGGATCGAGGACATATTCCAGAAGGGGTGATGGACGATGAACGGGCGGGCGGGCCTGTCAGGACGCGGGCGCAGGATCGGCGCGTGGGTGGCTATCGTGGCGGCGCTTGGCCTTGGCCTCGGTGCGCTGCACGAAAGCCTGTCCGCCCGTCATGAGACGGCGGAGCGCGGCGCGCCCACCGGCACCACTATCATCGTTCGCGTGATCGGACCCGTTCTGCTCTAGGTCGTAAACGCATAAACGGCACCATCGAGGCGCCCAAATGGCGAACAGCTCGGGCCGAAGGTGCCGCCGGGCGGGCTGGTTGCCCGTCCAAGGCCGCTTCGGTTCGAGATGGAAGCCATTTGGGCGTCGCTGCGGGATTTGCCAAAAATGGCCCAGCGCTGCGTCGGGAAGTCTTGAAATATCGACATATTCCAGCGTCTTCCCTCCTGCCGCTGAGCCATTTTGCCGCAAACCTCGATGGTGCCGTTTATGCGTTTACGACCTAGGGGTTGGGCCACGGTTGGTCTGGTGCTGCAAGATTCGCTTTTTGCGAAGTTTCGATCGCCCGCTCAGTGAACCGTCACGCGGCGCTTGCGCCAGGCCAGCCGCTCCAGCGCCGCCACCACCACCCATGCCGCCGCCATGCACACGAACGGCATGACCGGATAGTGGAAGCGTGACTGGCCCGAGAACACCAGGCAGATCGCGGTCGGATAGAGCGCCAGCCCATAGGGCAGCAGCCACCAGCCCGCCCAGCGCATGCGGTCATGACGGCGGCGCAGGGTCATCACCGCAAGCGCCAGCGCGAAGCCCAGCATCAGCAGCCCGTAATAGCCCTGGTTGATCCAGCGCACCGCGCGGTAGACCCCCTCGGCCCCGGCATACCCCGGCGCGCCGCCCTGATAGGCCCATTCTGCCTCGCCATCGGGCAGCCAGAGCCGCGCCAGCTTGCGCGGGGCAAGCGCGAGGAACTTTCCGGGGTTCTGCCTGATCCACGCCATGCCCAGCCGCCGTGCCTCGCCGTCGCGGGCAACCTCGTCGAGATCGCCGCGCGCCATCAGGCGGTCCACCACCGGCGCATCGGGTGAATAGTCGCCATTGGCGCGGTCGTGGTTGCCGGTCAGCAAGGTGTAGCCGCCATTGGTCGAGACCATGACCCAGTGCCCCAGCTCCACCCGGTTGCGCACCGTCCAGGGCGCGATCACCACGGCGGCGGCGGCCAGCACCACCAGGGCGTCGAGCACGAGGCCGGGCAGGCGCTTGCCCATCGGCTTCATCCGCAGCCAGTCGATCGCGAAAAGCAGCGGCACCACCACCAGCGTCTGCGCCTTGACCAGCGTGGCCAGGCCGAACACCAGCCCGGCGCCGACCAGCTGCCAGCGGTTCTCCCGCACGATCACCGCCCAGCACCCCGCCATCAGCAGCAGCGTGTAGAACACCTCGGTCAGCGCCAGCGGCACGTAGCCGATGGCATTGGGATAGACCGCGAGCAGCAGCAGCGCCAGCCGCGCCGCCGCCTCGCTGGCGAACAGGCGGCGCCCCAGCGCCAGCGTCAGCCCGCCGATCAGCAGCGAGGAGACGAGGTTGAACACGCCCAGCGTCACCGCCGAGGCGCCGAACCGGCTGAACGCCAAACCCAGCACCGCCGGCCAGCCGACCGGCCAGAACGCGGTCGGCGCCCCGTCATTGCCAAGATACCCGCGCCCGGCGGCAAGGCTCGCCGCACGGGAAAAATACCACTCGGCATCCGAAGTCGGCACCAGGTCGATGAACAGCACCGCCACCCGCAGCGCGAAATAGAGCGCCCAGATCGCCAGCAGCACCGACCGCTCGGTGGCGAACCATTCGAGTCGCAGGGCCAGCCGGCCGGGACGTGTCGGAAAATCGAGAATCTGCGCGGACATGATGCTGCGGCATCCTGAGGGAGGTGCTTTAACATCGCCTTACGCGGTTCGGCGCTTCGGGGGCAACCGTTGGGACGGGGGGGAGCGGGAAATGGGCTTCGACCATCCCGCAGATCTCCGTCATCGCGGCAGAAGCCGGGATCGCTGCGGGTCAGGCGGACGGTTTCAGAAGAAAGGAAGGGAAGATTCCGGGGCCCTTCGATAAACTCAGGAGATCCCCCGGACCCTCGGAACGTCTGCCTTGCGCCACGGCTCGCAGGGGCTTCGACAAGCTCAGCCTGAGCGGGTGGAGAGGGCAGCTTTGGGTGGAGAGCGGACGTCTACGCTTTTGTTGAAAGCTGTGACAAGATGCGCTCGTACTCGCGCAACGCCGCCAATTTCCGGATCCGATGATACCGAAATAGTACGCCAAGTAGGACCAACGGCGACTCCGCGAGCAAGAAACGTAGCCAAAATAACGGCACTTCCGTCGTTTCAACCAAGCCTCTGAAATCGCTCCAGATCAAATACGCTAGCGACCCAACCGCGACAATACCACCCATTGCAAAACAAAACAGTTCGGACGCACGGGGCGGCATTATCGGGCGCACAAAGTTCATGGCCAGACTATAAGCTGAACACCTGCGCTGACAATGCTGAAGCGCAGTTCGAATTTACCATAACGACCACAATGGGGCGCTAGCGGTCTTTGAATACACCCCCTGCGAACCGAAAGATACTGATGCAGAAAAAGCGGAAAACTACCATGAATAGGACCGCTGATGGCGCGAGCCAAAGTAGCTGCCTATCCCAGCCTAAGCCGAGATGAAACAGTTGATCAAAAATTGTTGCTAGCCACAGAGGCGTCAAAAAAGCTGCGGTAAGCCCGAGCATTACGTTCATGGCTTTGCGCTGACGATGAATATGCCGTTGGCTAATCATTTCGAGACCCTCGCACTTAAACTGATTAACAGCAACTGATCCCGCATCCCCACGGTAGCAACGGTCTTGAACGCCAAATAGTTTTACGACGGTGAATGTCCGACATGGGGCGAATCCGGAACGCCTGCATGAGGATGAAAATCCCTAAAAGCAGCCACAACCATCCGCCCTTCTTTCCCGCCTGGCCTCTTGCCCCCGCCGGTCCGTGCCCCCAACTATCGCGCGCATGACCGAACTTCGTTTCCACGAGATGCCCGACGGGCGTCAGATCGCCCATCGTTTCACGCCCGGCCTCGGCCCGACGATCGTGTTCCTGCCCGGCTACATGTCCGACATGACCGGCAGCAAGGCCGCGGCCCTGTTCGACATGGCGGTGGCCAGCGGCCGCGCCTGCATGCTGCTCGACTATTCGGGCTGCGGCCAGAGCCCCGGCGCGTTCGAGCATGGCACCCTCAGCCGCTGGCGGGACGAGGTGATCGCGCTGATCGAGGCGGCGAACTTGCGTGACGTGCTGCTGGTCGGCTCGTCGATGGGCGGCTGGCTGATGCTGATGGTTGCCGAGAAGCTGGGAGACCGCGTGAAGGGCATGGTCGGCATTGCTGCCGCGCCGGACTTTACCGAATGGGGTATTGCCCAGATGGACAAGAACGTTCTCGCCGATGGCGAGACGATCTGGGAAGACAATCCCTACGGCCCCGAACCCACGCCCACCCACCCCGGCTTCTGGGCCGACGGGCAGGCCAACCTCATGCTGGACAAGGTCATTCCCTTCGACGGCCCGGTGCGCCTGCTCCACGGCCAGCGCGACGATGACGTGCCATGGGAAATCGGGGTGCGGCTGGCCGAAAAGCTGCGTTCATCCGAGGTGCAGGTGACTCTCATCAAGGACGGCGACCACCGCCTCTCGCGCGATGCCGACATCCACCTGCTCCTGCGCAGCGTGGCCGAGCTGGTCCTCGCCCGCAACCCGGCGGCCTGACCCGGAGACCATCCCCCCATGCCCCTGCTGCTTCCCCTCCTCCTGATGCAAGCCAATGTCGATGCGGCGGGCATCGCCAGCCCTTACGCCTCGCAGCTCCCCAAGGAGATCGTCGAGAAAAAGATGGAGGAGGAGCGCAAGCGCCGTGCCGAGCAGGCGGCGCAGGCCGCAGGGCCCGCCATTCCCGAATCGAACACCGGCTGCATGCTGGCGGTCGAATCCGATCCCGCCGGTTCCGCCGAGATCGCCCGCAAGGCCATGGCCGAGGCGCAGGGCCGTGCCCGCGTGCGCGCCGGGCTCTGCCTCGGCGCCGCGCTTTCCCAGCTTGACCGCTGGGGCGAGGCGCGCACCGCCTTTGTCCAGGCGCGCGACGCGGCCGATCTCGAAGACCATCCCAGCCGCGCGCGGCTTGGCGCGATGGCGGGCAGCGCGGCGCTGGCCGACGGCAAGCCGGGCGATGCGCTCTCGCTGCTCGCCCCTGCCGCCGCCGATGCCCGCCAGACCGAGGACAAGGAACTGCTGGCCTCGATCGCGCTGGACCGCGCGCGGGCGCTGGTGGCGCTCAGCCAGCCGGACGAGGCGGGTAACGCGCTGGCCGAAGCCCGCGCCGCCGATCCCGCCAATGCCCAGGCCTGGCTGCTCTCCGCCACCCTCTCGCGCCGCCAGAACAAGCTGATCGAGGCCCAGACCCAGATCGAGCAGGCCGCCTCGCTGGCCCCGCAGGATCCCGAAGTCGGCCTCGAGGCAGGCGTCATCGCCGTGCTTGCGGGCCGCAACGAGGCGGCGCGGCGCAGCTGGAACTCGGTTGTCGCCACCAGCCCGGACAGCCCGCAGGCGGCTACCGCCAGGGGTTACCTCACCCAACTCGGTTCCGACGCCAAGGCGCCCCCCGCAAAGGCCAGATAATGCTCCCACTCTCCGTTCTCGATCTTGTCCCCGTCCGCGAAGGCGGCACGGTCTCCCAGGCGCTGGCGATCTCCGCCCGCACCGCGCAAGTCGCCGAAAAGGCCGGCTACAAGCGCTTCTGGGTGGCCGAACACCACGGCATGGACGGGATCGCGGGCGGCGCCACCTCGGTCGTGCTCGCCCATATCGGCGCGGCGACCGAGTCCATCCGCATCGGCGCGGGCGGCATCATGCTGCCCAACCATACCCCTTACGTGATCGCCGAGCAGTTCGGCACGCTGGCCGCGCTGTTCCCCGGCCGCGTCGACCTTGGCCTCGGCCGCGCGGCGGGCGCCGACGGGCGCCTTGCCAATGCGCTGCGCAAGGACATCGTCGGCGCCTCGCAGCATTTCCCGCAGGACGTGGCGGAACTGCAGGCCCGCTTTGCCGGACAGGCGGTGGGCGGGGTCTCCTCGCCGCAGGCGGTCGGCGCCGATGTCGAGATGTGGATCCTGGGCTCCAGCACCTTCGGCGCGCAGCTGGCGGCGATGCTGGGCCTGCCCTACACCTTCGCCTCGCACTTTGCCCCGGCCATGCTCGACGAAGCCGCGCGCATCTACCGCGAACGCTTCCAGCCCGGCAAAGTGCTCGACAAGCCGCACTTCATGGCCGCCATCAACGTCTACGCCGCCGACAGCGACGAGGAAGCCCACTACCTCGCCTCCTCCACCGACCAGAGCTTCGTCGCCCTGCGCACCGGCACGCCCGGCAAGATGCCGCCGCCGATCCGCGACTACCGCGAAAGCCTGCCCGGCTCGGCCCGCGCGATGCTGGCGCAAGTCCGCTCGGTCAGCGCGATCGGCACCCCGGCGAAAGTGCGCGACGAAATCCTCGCCTTCCAGAAGCGTACGCAGGCGGACGAACTGATCGTCTCGGGCGCGATGTTCGACCCGGATGCGCAAGTGCGGTCGCTGGAACTGGCTATGGGGGCCATGGAAGGCGTCAAGGCCTGAGGAAGAAGGATTAAGCAGGGGAGCATAGCCCCCCTGCACCCCCAATACCGTCTCCGTGGTCCCCTGCGCTATCCGTTGCGCGCCCATGGGGGCGTCGGGAGACATATTGGCTGCGCCGCAGGGAGTGCAAAACGCGGCTGCGCGCGCAACGAAGACATTCCGAGGGTCTGGGGGATCATCCCCCAGGACTTCCCCTTTCTTCCTTCAACCTCCCCAAAGCCCAGACAGCCGCATCCGCCACCCCTTCATCCTCATCCGAACACAGCGCCTCAACCAACGGCAGCAGCGCCGCCCGCCCGCTGTTCCCCGCCGCATAGAGGCAGTTGCGCACGAAGCGATTCCGCCCGATCCGCTTGATCGGCGAGCCGGAGAACAGCTTGCGGAAGCCCGCGTCGTCCAGCGTCAGCAGGTCGCCGAGTTGCGGCGCGGTCAGTTCGGCGCGGGGGAGGAAGGCCTTGATGGTGTGGGCGGTCTCGGCGAACTTGTTCCACGGGCAGACGGCAAGGCAGTCATCGCAGCCGTATATCCGATTGCCCAGCGCTGCGCGGAATTCCTCCGGCACCGGCCCCTTGTGCTCGATGGTGAGGTAGCTGACGCAGCGCCGCGCATCGAGGCGGTAGGGCGCGGGGAAGGCGGCGGTGGGGCAGGCGTCCTGACAGGCGCGGCACGATCCGCAGCGGTCGCGGCCGGGCGCGGAGAGCGGCAGGTCCAGCGTCGTGTAGATTTCGCCGAGGAACAGCCAGGAGCCATGCTCGCGGCTGACCACATTGGTGTGCTTGCCCTGCCAGCCCAGCCCGGCGGCGGCGGCGAGGGGCTTTTCCATGACCGGGGCGGTATCGGTGAAGACTTTGACCCCGGCCTCGCCCAGCCCGCGCTTGCGCGCTTCCTCGACCAGCCAGCGGGCGAGGTGCTTGAGCGCCTTCTTCACCACGTCGTGATAGTCGGCGCCCTGCGAATAGACCGAGATGCGGCCCACGTCTGGCACTTCGGCCAGCTGCAGCGGGTCGGACGCCGGGGCGTAGCTCATGCCCAGCGCGATGACGCGGCGGGCCTCGGGCCACAGGCCCTGGGGGGAGCGGCGATGGTGGGCGCGGTCGGCCATCCACTCCATCGATCCGTACATGCCCGCCTCCAGCCACGAATCGAGACGGGCGGCGCGTTCGGGGTCCTCTTCGGCGGACGCGATTCCGAAGGCGCAGAAGCCCAGTGCGCGGGCCTGCGCTTCCAGATCACCCTTTAACAAGTCCAAGGGGGTCAAATCACTTAGAGGGTTGTTAACCAAGCTTGCGGATGCTCCGGTTCACGGGATGGGGGTAGACGGCCTTGATGAACATCGCACTAGGAGATTGGCCCGTGGCCAGCAATGAGGGAGCCGATCCGGCGCACGTCGATCCGCGTCCCCTTGCGATCGAGGCGAGCGGGCTGGTCAAGCGCTTCGACGGGTTCACGGCCGTCGACGGGGTCGACCTGCGGGTGCCGGTGGGCGCGGTCTACGGCATTCTCGGCCCCAACGGCGCGGGCAAGACAACGACGCTGCGCATGCTGCTCGGCATCATCGACCCGGACGCGGGCACGCGCCGCATCCTGGGGGCGGAGCGGCCGCACGATGTCGCCCACGCCATCGGCTATCTGCCCGAGGAGCGCGGGCTCTACCCGGCGATGAAGGCCACCGAGGCGATCGCCTTTCTGGGCGCGCTGCGCGGATTGCCGCTGAAGGAAGGGCGCCGCCGGGCGCACGAACTGCTCGAACGCCACGGCCTCGGCTATGCGGCGGAGCGGCAGATCCGGCAGCTTTCCAAGGGCATGGCGCAGCAGGTGCAGATCCTCGGCACGCTGGTCCACCGCCCGAAGCTGGTGATCTTCGACGAGCCGTTTTCCGGGCTCGATGCGCTCAACCAGGGCAAGCTGGAGCGGATGATGCGCGGCCTTGCCGAAGACGGGACAACCGTGATCTTCTCCACCCACGTTATCGCCCATGCCGAGCGCCTCTGCGACGATGTGGCGATCATTGCCGGCGGCAAGGTGCCCTTTGCGGGGCCGGTCGATGTCGCGCGCGACCGGATCCGCCCGCAGGTGCGGTTGGAGACCCGCGCGCGCGGGGGGGCGTGGCGGGCCGCGCTGCCCGCGGACGCCCGCAGCGAAGGCGCGTTCTGGATCTTCTCGCTGCCCGAAACCGGCGTGGAGCCGCTGCTGCGCGCGCTGATCGAGGGCGATGCGGGCATTCTCTCGCTCTCCATCGAGCGGGCCGGGCTGCACGATGCCTTTGTCGCCATCGCCGGCGAGGCGGCGGCGCGGGCGCTGGAGGAAAGCCCGGAACAGGACCAGGGCCAGGAGCAGCGCCGATGAACGATGCCATGCGGACCGGCCGACTTTCGGTGCTGGCGGCGGCCTGGGTGGTGGCGCGGCGTGATTTCACGGCGATCCTGTTCAGCCGCAGCTTCTTCTTTTTCCTGCTGGGGCCGCTGTTCCCGGTGATCGTCGGCGGGCTGGCGGGCAGTGTCGGCGCGCGGGTACAGGCGAGCGCGGAGCAGCCGCAGCTCGGGGTCGTCATGCGCGGCGCCGATATCGATGCGCTCGGCGCGGCGCGGGCGCGGCTGGCGCCGGTTGCGGGCGATGCCTTGCCGGGGCTGGTGGTGCTGCGGCGGCTTGGCCCTGGCGAATCGGTCGATACCGCACGGGAACTGGCGGCGAAGAAGGGCAATGTCGCCGCCGTGCTCTCGGGCAACCTCGCCATGCCGGTGCTGACCGGGCCGGAAGGCCTGATCCATGACTGGCGCGGGCCGGTCTCGATGCTGGCGGCGCAGGCCCGTTCGGGCGAGGCGTTGGCCTATCCCGAAGTCGCCCTGCGGGTGGCCGCCACCAGCACCGCGAGCGAACGGCGCGGGCGCCTGACCACGGCACAGAGCGCGCAGATGATGCTGTTCCTGCTGACGATGATGCTGGCGGGCATGGTGCTGTCCAACCTCGTCGAGGAAAAGGGCAACAAGATCATCGAAGTGCTGGCTGCGGCCATCCCGATGGATTCGGTGTTTTTCGGCAAGCTCTTCGCGATGCTGGGCGTCTCGCTGGTCGGCATCGCGACATGGACGGGGGCGGCGGGGCTGCTCTATCTGGCGCATGGGCCGCTGTTCCCGGCGCTGCCCGAACCGGCGGTCGGCTGGCCGCTGCTGGTCACGCTGGGCGTCGTCTATTTTGCCATGGCCTATCTCCTGCTGGGATCGGTGTTCCTCTCGATCGGCTCGATGGCCTCGACGGTGCGCGAGGTGCAGACGCTGTCGATGCCGGTGACGATGCTGCAGCTGATGGTGTTCTTTTTCGCCAGCTTCGCGATGACCCAGCCCGGCGGCCTGATGGAACAGGCGGCGATGCTGTTCCCGTTCAGCTCGCCTTTCGCGATGCTGGCGCGCGGCGCGCAGGACCCGGCGCTGATGCCGCATGTGCTGGCGATCGGCTGGCAGGCGCTCTGGGTGCTGATCCTGGTGCGCATCGGCGCGCGGCTGTTCCGCTCGCGGGTGATGAAGTCGGGCCCGGCGCGCCTGCGCAAGCGGCGCTGGGGGCGCAGGCGTGTAACCGGAGAGCAGACTGCATCGAACTGAAAATATCCGCTAAGCCTGGCGGATATTTCGGGAGAGGCGCGATGATGCTGCGGTCCACTCGTCGTCAGATACTCGGCTGGCTGGGAGCGGGGGCCGCACTGCCGGTACTTTCGGCTTGCGGCAATGCGGCGGAGGCAAAGGACTATCCGGTGCGCTTCAGCACCGCCGAATGGCGGCGGCGGCTGACCCCGGCGCAGTTCCACGTGCTGCGCAAGCAGGGGACCGAACGTGCGTTCTCCTCGCCGCTCAATGCCGAGCACCGCAAGGGCACGTTCCTCTGCGCGGCGGACGGCCATCCGCTGTTTTCCTCGGCCACCAAGTACGACAGCCATACCGGCTGGCCCAGTTTCTGGAAGCCGCTGCCCGGCGGGATCGAGACCGCGACGGACTACGCGATCGGCGTGCCGCGCACCGAAGTCCACTGTGCGCGCTGCGGCGGGCATCTTGGCCATGTCTTTGATGACGGCCCGCCGCCGACCGGCAAGCGCTATTGCATGAACGGGGCGGCGATGACGTTCCGGGCCGGGTGAGAGGGGATCATTCGCCCGCCAGCGGGGCGAGCGGATGCTGGATGCGATAGGTGCGCAAGGCGAGCTGTTCGAGGCTCAGCAACTGGTCGAAGACCAGTCCATAGGCAGGATGCTGGCGCCAGCACACGGTGGCGTCGAAATGCGGCAGTTCGCGGGCGCTGAAGCGCAGTTTCTGGCCGATGGCGAGCAGCTGCTCGGTCTCGATCCCGGCGCCTTGCCGGGACAGGTCCTGGATCATCGCGAAGTGTTCCTGACCGGCGAAGGCGATCAGCGCCGGGTGCTCGACCTTGAGGCGGACCGGGCGCTTGGGGAAAGGACCGGCCTCGGCGATGAAGCGCAGGAGGTCGACCGGGGCGGTGAAACGGAAGCCCGCCTCGCCTTCCTGTTCCCAGACGCATGCGATCGGGAAACTCTCGCCGGTGGTGATTTCCAGCGCAAAGCCGCTGCTGTCGGGCCGCAGCGGCGGCAGCGGATGGAACAGCTTGAGCTTGACCCCGCTTTCCGAGACGTCGCGCACGATGCACAGGTATTCGCAGCCGTCGGCCAGCAGCTTGGCTTGCCGCAGCAGCAGTGCGAACCGCGGCTGGACGCGCTGCTCCGGGGCGGAATCGCCGGAGCTCGGGCTATCCGCCGGGGGCGGGCCATCATCCGGCTGGCGATCTGCGGAAATCATGTCGCGAGGCACCCTTTTTCTGCCCGGGCCGGAGATCCGGCTGGGGCGCAAACCAGCATCGCCGAACCGCCAGGGCCGGGAATCGGTATCAGAAGGAGCTAAGCGGTCGATGTCCTGCGTACCGGCAGGAACGTTACCGAAGCGTAAAGGGCGGCGCGAAGGGCCAGTACGCGAAGGGCGAGTCCGGGAAGGACGAGTGCGGGGGATAACAGGTGCGGGAAGAACTGGTGCGGGCGGCGGGACTCGAACCCGCACGATCAAGGATCAGGGGATTTTAAGTCCCCGGCGTCTACCATTCCGCCACGCCCGCACAGCGCATCGTTCACGCACTCTGCCGCGCATGTGAGGGGCGATCTGACAGATTGAAGCGACAGGAGCAACAGTGGCGAAGGGCTATCGTGAGGATAGCCCTTGGGAATACACGCGTGAAACGGACATCAATGGCTGGCGGCACAGGCCATGTCCCGCCCAGGTGCGTTTCAGGTGCGTTTCAGGTACCCCTAGGTGTCTTTCAGTCCACGTTGAGGCGCGCGCGCATTTCCTTGCCCGGCTTGAAGTAGGGCACCCGCTTTTCGGGCACTTCCACGCTTTCACCGGTGCGCGGGTTGCGGCCCTTGCGGCTGTCGCGATGACGGGTCGAGAAGGCGCCGAAGCCGCGCAGTTCCACCCGGCCACCATCGGCAAGGCGCTGGGCGATCTCGTCGAAGAAGGTATCGACCGCACGTTCGACGTCTTCCCCGCGCAGTTCGGGATTTTCCTTGGACAGGGCTTGCAGCAGTTCGGATCTGATCATTGCGCACCTTCCCTAGAGCCAGCGGGAAAAATTTCCGCCGGAAAAAATCCGCAGGCCACGCTCGAATCACAATATTTCGTGTGACTTGGGCAAGCTTGTTCGGGAAAATGCCATCACCGGCCATTTCGCGCAATGCTACGACAGGATGAGTCCGGATCGGCCCGCGACTCGGGGGCAGCGGCCGGGACGGCACGGTGCCGCGGGTGCTTTCGCCCATTTACAGCGCCGATTTGCCCGTTAACGTCGCGCTCTTTGCCGCTACGGGCGGCCGTGAAAGATGCACAAGAGGGCGCATGAAGGATATCGGAACCTGGAATGAGGGGGACTGGGTCGGCGCGATCGGCGCGGTCCTGCTGTTCGCCATTTTGGCCATCGGCGGCGTCATCGCCTCGCGCAAGAGCCAGGAAGTGGTCGGCCACCCGCGCGGCCTGTTCGTGCTGTTCTACACGGAGATGTGGGAACGCTTCTCGTACTACGGGATGCGCGCGCTGCTCATCCTCTATCTCACCAAGCACTGGCTGTTCGATGACGGCAAGGCGAACCTGATCTACGGCGCCTATACCAGCCTCGTCTACATCACTCCGGTGCTGGGCGGCTATCTCGCCGACCGTTATCTCGGCCAGCGCAAGGCCGTATTGTTCGGCGGTGTGCTGCTTGCCTTCGGCCACGTGCTGATGGCGTTCGAGGGCACCGGCGGGCAGAGCGATCCCACGATCAACGTGTTCTGGCTGGCGCTTGCCTTCATCATCGTCGGCTCGGGTTTCCTCAAGGCGAACATCTCGGTGATCGTCGGCCAGCTCTACAAGCTCACCGACGAGCGCCGCGACGGCGCCTATTCGCTGTTCTACATGGGCATCAACACCGGCGCCGCGCTGGGCACGATCCTGGTCGGCTATCTCGGCGAGACGATCGGCTGGGGCTACGGTTTCGGCCTTGCCGGCATCGGCATGGTGCTGGGCCTGATCATCTTCATCGTCGGCAAGCCCGCGCTCAACGGCCGCGGCGAGGCCCCGGGGCCGCTGACGAAGAAGCGCGAATGGTCGCTCTACGTCATCGGTACGGCCTCGGTCGCGGTGCTCTGGGCGCTGATCCAGTTCCAGGCGATCGTCGGCACGCTGCTGCTGATCTCGGCCGTGGCGTTGCTCGGCTACCTGCTGGTCGAAGCCTTCCGCATGCCCAAGGAACCGCGTGAGCGCATCTTCGCGATCATCTTCCTGCTGGCGTTCCAGCCGATCTTCTGGGGTCTGTTCGAACAGGCGGGCGGCTCGCTCTCGCTGTTCACCGACCGCTTCGTGGAGCGTGGCGGCGTGCCGACCTCGCTGTTCCAGGCGGTCAACCCGATCTTTATTGTCACCTTCGCGCCGATCCTGGCCTGGCTGTGGCGCACGCTCGGCCGCAAGCAGGTGGAGCCTTCGGCCCCGGCCAAGTTCGGCTTCGGCCTCGTGCTGGTCGGCCTCGGCTTCGTGTCGCTGGTCTGGGGCGATGCGGTTGCCGGGCAGGGTGCCAAGGTCGGGGTGTTCTTCATCTTCCTGATCTACTGGTTCCACACGCTGGGCGAGCTTTGCCTCTCGCCGGTGGGCCTCAGCGCGATGAACCGCCTGGCCCCCCGCCACCTCGCCAGCTTCATCATGGGCGCGTGGTTCTTCGCCACCGCCGGCGGCAACTTCGTGGCCGGCATGATCGGCCAGGCAACCGGCGGCGAACATGGCGCGATGACCCGTGAAGGCACTGTCGCGATCTATGGCACCATCGGCTGGTGGGTCGTGGGCATCGGCGTCGCGGTCATCCTCGTCGCCCGTCTGGTGAAGCGCTGGATGCACGTCGATACGCTGAAGGACATCGAGCTGGAGGGATCCTCCGAGATCGGGCTGGAGGCGCAGGAAGCCGGCGCCCATCCAACGCTCAAGGCACACTGACACATTCAACCCGGCCCGGAAACACAGCGTTTCCGGGCCGGTTTCACAACAGGGGAATTCAAGATGACCAAATCGCCGGGATTGCGGCGCTGGACGTCGCTGCTCGTGCTGGGCACCGCGCTCACCCTGAGCGCGAACAGCGTCGATGCAAAAAAAGAGGACAAGAAGCCGGCCCCGATCGCCGCCAATCCTTATCCGTCCACCTACAAGCCCTATCCGGGCACGGCCACGGCGCTGGTCGGCGCCACCGTCTATGACGGGCGCGGCGGCAGGATCGAGAACGGCGTGGTGCTGTTCAAGGACGGCAAGCTGGTCGGCATCGGCGGCGCCGACATGGCGATCCCCGACGGTTTCACGAAGATCGACGCCGCCGGCAAGTTCGTGACCCCGGGCGTGATCGACATCCATTCGCACCTCGGCGTCTATCCCTCGCCCGGCGTCGATGCGCTGTCCGACGGCAACGAGATGACCAGCCCGACCACGCCCGACGTCTGGGCCGAGCATTCGGTCTGGCCGCAGGACCCCGGCTTTACCCGCGCGCTGGCCAATGGCGGCGTCACCACGCTGGAGATCCTCCCGGGTTCAGGCAACCTCATCGGCGGCCGCGCGGTCACGCTCAAGAACGTGCCCTCGATCACCGTGCAGGGCATGAAGTTCCCCGGCGCGCCTTATGCGCTGAAGATGGCCTGCGGCGAGAACCCCAAGCGGGTCTATGGCGGCAAGGGTCAGAAGCCATCGACCCGCATGGGCAACTTCTCGGTGGACCGTCAGGCCTGGATCGATGCGCGCAAGTACATGGACGGCGACCATGCCGACCGCGATCTTGGCAAGGACACGCTGGAAGGCGTGCTGAAGGGCGAGATCCTTGTCCAGAACCACTGCTACCGTGCCGACGAGATGGCGCAGGTGATCGATATGTCCAAGGAGATGGGCTACAAGGTCACCGCCTTCCACCACGCGGTCGAAGCCTACAAGATCGCCGACCTGCTGCGCGAGAACGACATCTGCGCCGCCGTCTGGGCCGATTGGTACGGCTTCAAGATGGAAGCCTATGACGGCATTCCCGAGAACGCCGCGCTGCTGGCCAATGCCGGCACCTGCGTGGTGATCCATTCGGACGACGAGAACGGCATCCAGCGCCTCAACCAGGAAGCCGCCAAGGCGCAGGCCGACGGCCGCCGCATCGGCATCGACATTCCCGACGCCAAGGTGGTGAGCTGGTTCACCTACAACGCCGCCAAGGCCATGGGCATCGGCGACAGGACCGGCAGCCTCGAATCCGGAAAGATGGCTGACGTGGTGCTGTGGAACGGCAATCCGCTCTCGGTCTATTCCCGCCCCGAGAAGGTCTGGGTGGACGGCGCCCTGCTGTTCGACGCGATGGACCCCAAGCGCCGCCCGGTCAGCGATTTCGAGTTGGGCCAGCCCGGTGAAGGAGATGTGAAATGAGCCGCCGCGCCATCATCGCGGCCGCGCTCGCGGCGGCCGCCTTCTCGCCTGCCGCCTTTGCGCAGGACTTCGCGATCACCAACGCCACTGTCGCCACGGGTGACGGCTCCGCGCCTATCGAGCACGGCACCGTCGTCGTGCGCGGCGGCAAGGTGGTTGCCGCCGGTGCGGGCGTGGCCGTTCCCGCCGGTGTCCAGAGCATCGACGGCACCGGCAAGTGGGTGACGCCCGGCCTCTTCGCCGCCGTCACCGACCTTGGCCTGCTCGATGTCGAGGGCGTCAAGGACAGCAACGATAGCGAGGCGGACGAAAGCCCGTTCAATGCCGCGCTTGACGTCAGCCCGGCGGTCAATCCGGACAGCGAGCATATCGCCGTCAGCCGCGAAGGCGGCGTTACCCGCGCGACGGTCTCGCCTTACAACGGCCATTCGATCTTCGCCGGGCAAGGCGCGGTGATCGACCTCGGCGCCGATCCCGATGCGGTGACCAAGGCGCGCGCCTTCCAGTTCGTGCAACTGGGCGAGCAGGGCGCCAGGCTGGCTGGTGGCAGCCGCGTGGCCGCCCATGTCGCACTGCGCAATGCCTTGCGGGAAGCACGCGAGGTGGCCGCTTCGCCCAATGCCGCGCGCAGCCCGGATGCGCTGCTGACCCGTGCCGACGCTGCGGCGCTGGCCCAGGTGATCGACGGCCGGCAGCCGCTCTACGTCGGGGTCGAGCGGGCCTCCGACATCCGCAGCGTGCTGGCGCTCAAGAGCGAGTTCCCCAAGCTTGACCTCGTGCTGGTCGGCGCGACCGAGGGCTGGCTGGTGGCGGGCGACATCGCTGCGGCCAAGGTGCCGGTGATCACGATGCCGCTGCGCGATCTGCCCTCTGCGTTCGAGGCGCTGGCGGCGACGCAGTCCAACGTCGGGCGCATGAAGAAGGCGGGGGTGAAGGTCGCCATCGGCATGTTCAATACCTCCAACCAGCCGCGCTATGCGCCGCAGGAGGCGGGCAACCTCGTCGCTCTCGGCAAGTTGCCGGGCGCCGCGGGCCTGACCTGGGGCGAGGCCTTTGCCGCGATCACCTCGGTGCCTGCCGAGATCAGCGGCCTGGGCGGCAAGAATGGCGGAGTTCGGGCCGGTGTTCTGGCGCCCGGCGCCGTTGGCGACGTGGTGATCTGGGACGGCGATCCGCTGGAGCTGTCATCGGCCCCGCTCGATGTGTTCATCGACGGCGTCAAGCAGCCGCTCGAAAACCACCAGAGCCGCTTGCGCCAACGCTACAGGAGCCTCGATCGCACTTACCTGCCCAAGGCTTACGACTGGTAAGATGCCTAGCCCCGGGCCGCATATACTGTGGTCCGGGGTGTTTACAGCCTCCGGGCGGCGAGCCAGTTCAGCACGGCGTCCTGCGCGGGGGCCGTGAACTGCAATTGATGGCCGTAAGCGCTGAACGGGATCAGGTGACCATCGAGCGCCGCCCGTTCAAGCGCCTCACCCTGTGCAAAGGGAATCACCCGGTCGTCCCGCGCATGGAGCACGAGGACGGGGGCCTTCACGTCGGGCATGAGGGCGGCGCTTTCGAAGGAATCACGGATAAGCCGGCGCGCCGGAACCCAGGGCAATGCGTCGGCCGCCGCGTCGCGAAGGCTGGTGAAGGGCGAGACGAGCACCAAAGCCCGGGGCGGCGTCTCGCTGGCCAGTCGTGTCGCGATGCCGGTACCCAGCGAGGCCCCCATCAGCACGATTGTTCGCGGTGCGATGCCGCGCTGGGTCAGGAAGGCGAGCGCGGCATGGCCATCGGCGATCAGTCCGGCCTCCGTGGGATTGCCGGGATTGCCGGCATACCCGCGGTAGTCGGCCAGCAGCAGTCCATATCCAGCCTTGCTCAGGCCCTGCGTTGCGACGGCGGCGCCGGGCAGACTGTCGCCATTGCCATGAAAGAACAGAACCGTGGGCTTGCCGGGGGCTCCGGGGCGCCATGCGGCGGTGAGCGTCAGTTCGTCGCGCGTGTGCAGTTCGGCTTTTTCGAATCCGCTGGGGATTTGCGATGGGCCTTTGGGGGCCGGGAAGAGGATTGCCCGCTGCGCCGCGAACAGCGCCAGCACGACCGCGGCGTAGAGTCCGAAAAGGGCCAGCAGGGCCGTCAGCACGGGATGTTTCCGGAATGCGGCTCGGGCAGTGGCCGTGGTCACACCGTCAGCCGGTCGAGCAGGTTGTCGTGGCGACTGTCCTTGAGCAGGAAGGCGGCGACCAGCGACACCGCGCCGATCGCCGAGACGTACCAGTAGAACAGGCTTTCGTGGCCCGCCGACTTGAACGCCAGCGCAACGTTCTCGGCGGTGCCGCCGAACAGCGCATTGCCGACGCCATAGGCAAGGCCGACGCCCAGCGCGCGGACGTGGGTCGGGAACATCTCGGCTTTGAACAACCCGCTGACCGACGTGTAGAAGCTGTTGATGACGAGCCCCGCCAGCACCAGCAGGAAGGCCGGGCCCACCGCCTTGGCGCCTGCCAGCGCGGTGAAGATCGGCACCGTGCAGACGGTCGCCAGCACGGCGAAGATCAGGATGTTGTTGCGCCGCCCGATCCGGTCCGAGAGCAGGCCCATCAGCGGCTGCAGCACCATGAACAGCGCCAGTTCACCCAGCATCAGGCTGGTCGCGACCTCCTTGGAGAGCCCCACCGTCAGCACCAGGTACTTCTGCATGTACGTGGTGAATGTATAGAACGACAGGCTGCCGCCCGCCGTCAGCGCGACCACGATCAGGAACGGGCGGGTTGCCACGCGGAACAGTTCGGCAAGGCTGCCGGATGTCTCGCCGGCGCGGTCTTCGGCGCTGGCGGTCTCGTGCATGTGGTGGCGGAACAGGACGATGGCCAGCGCGCCCACCGCGCCGATCAGGAAGCCGACGCGCCAGCCCCATGCCGCCATCTCGGCTTTGCTCAGCACCTGCAGCAGGAGCACGATCACCACCGTCGCGCAGAGTTGCCCGCCGACCAGGGTGACGTACTGGAACGAGGACCAGAAGCCCCGGCGCCTGCGTCCGGCGATCTCGCTGAGATAGGTCGCGGCGGTACCGTATTGCCCGCCGGTGGAGAACCCCTGCACCATACGGCCGATCAGGAGCAGGATCGGGGCGAGGATGCCCACTTGCGCAAAAGTCGGCAGCACCGCGATCAAGAGCGCGCCTGCGCCCATCATCATGACCGAGAGCACCATCGCGCTCTGCCGGCCGTGGCGATCGGCATAGCGGCCGAAGAACCAGCCGCCGATCGGGCGCAGCAGGAATCCTACCGCAAAAATCGCGCTGGTCGCCATCAGCTGCACCAGCTGGTCGCTCCTGGGAAAGAAGGCGGGCGAGAAATAGAGCGCAGTGAAGGCGTAGATGTAGAAGTCGTACCACTCGATGAGGTTGCCCGCCGATCCCGCCAGGATCGCGCGCAGCCTCGTCGAGTCGCTTATGCCGGTTACCGGCCCAGCTTCCGGCGCCGCCGCCGGAGAGACGACAGCGCCGCTATCCACGTTCAGGCGCGTGCTTCGTTCACGCCGGCACTGTTGTGCCGCAGCGCCGTGAGCACGGTATCGACGATCTGCGGGGCGTTGAGGCCCGCCTCGTCGTACTGCGCCTCGGGCTTGTCGTGGTCCTGGAACACGTCGGGCAGGCGCATGGTGCGGATCTTGAGGCCCGCATCGGTCAGCCCTTCGTCGCTCGCCATGGTCAGCACATGCGCGCCGAGACCGCCGATGGCGCCTTCTTCCACCGTGACGACCACTTCGTGGCTGAGCATCAGCTTGCGGATCAGGTCGGTGTCGAGCGGCTTGGCAAACCGCAGGTCGGCGACGGTCGTGGAAAGACCCTTGGCCTCCAGCGTGTCGGCCGCCTTCAGCGCTTCGCCGAGGCGGGTGCCCAGCGAGAGAAGCGCCACCTTCGAGCCTTCGCGGACGATCCGGCCCTTGCCGATTTCCAGCTGCTGGGCAGTTTCGGGCAAGGCCACGCCTTCGCCATTGCCGCGCGGATAGCGGAAAGCGATCGGGCCGGCATCGTAGAGCGCGGCGGTGTGCGTCATGTGGACCAGTTCCGCCTCGTCGGCAGCGGCCATCACCACCATGTTGGGCAGCGTTGCCAGATAGGTGATGTCGAACGAGCCCGCGTGGGTGGCACCGTCGGCGCCGACCAGACCGGCGCGGTCGATCGCGAAGCGCACCGGCAGGTTCTGGATGGCGACGTCATGCACCACCTGGTCGAAGGCGCGCTGCAGGAAGGTGGAATAGATGGCGCAGAACGGGCGCATGCCTTCGGCGGCCAGCCCGGCGGCGAAAGTAACCGCGTGCTGTTCGGCAATGCCGACATCGAAGATGCGGTCCGGGAACTGCCGGGCGAACGTGTCGAGTCCGGTGCCCGAGGGCATGGCCGCGGTGATCGCGCAGATCGTGGGATCGCGCTCCGCCTCGGCCACCAGCGCCTTGGCGAAGACGCCGGTATAGCTGGGCGGACCGGCGGGCGCCTTGGCCTGCTCGCCGGTGACGACGTTGAATTTCTGTACGCCGTGATACTTGTCGGCCGCTTCCTCGGCCGGGGCATAGCCCTTGCCTTTCTGCGTCACGACATGGACCAGGATCGGGCCCTCGCCTGCGTCACGCACGTTTTCCAGAACCGGAATCAGCGCGTCGAGGTCATGCCCGTCGATCGGGCCGACGTAGTAGAAGCCCAGTTCCTCGAACAGGGTGCCGCCCATGGCCATGCCGCGGGCAAATTCGTCGGTCTTCTTCGCGGCCATGTGCAGCGGGCGCGGCAGGCGGCGGGCGAACTTGCGGGCAAGTTCCCTGAGGCCGAGGAACCGGCCCGAAGAGACGAGACGCGCCAGATAGGCCGACAGCCCGCCGACCGGCGGCGCGATCGACATGTCGTTGTCGTTCAGCACCACGATCAGGCGGTTGCCCGCCTGCTCGGCGTTGTTCATCGCCTCATAGGCCATGCCCGCGCTCATCGCGCCGTCACCGATCACGGCGATGCCGCGACCGGGTGCACCCTTGATCTTGTTGGCGACGGCAAAACCGAGCGCGGCCGAGATCGAGGTGGAGCTATGCGCGGTGCCGAAGGGGTCGTACTCGCTTTCGGAGCGCTTGGTGAAGCCCGAAAGCCCGCCGCCCTGGCGCAGCGTGCGGATGCGGTCGCGCCGTCCGGTGAGGATCTTGTGCGGATAGGCCTGGTGGCCGACGTCCCAGATCAGGCGGTCCACCGGCGTGTCGAACACGTAGTGGATGGCGACGGTCAGTTCGACCACGCCAAGGCCCGAGCCAAGGTGCCCGCCCGTCTGGCCGACGGCGGAGATCATTTCGGTGCGCAGTTCGTCGGCCAACTGGCGAAGTTGCGCGGGCTTCAGCTTGCGCAGGTCGTCAGGCGTATCGACGGTATCGAGAAGCGGTGTTGCCGGGTTGGCTGTCATGGGTGTCGTGTACACGGGAGTGGTTCTGGTGTCGAATTTTCGCTGCGCCTTAGGCGGCGAATGGTCCACGATACAGGAATATGCGCCGCAGGTCCCCATGATTCCGTTGAACGGTGCCCGGCCGATTGCCTTCGTACGCACGGTCGATTGGGCCAACCCCGGCGCATTCCGCGCGGATTCCCTGGAGCTGCCGGTGGAGCTGCCGGTAATCGCGGAACACGACTTTGCAGCGATCTTCCGCTTGGGCGATGGCGCGGCGATGCGGCTGGCCGGCGTGCCGGGGTACCAGCGGCGTCCGCATACGGCGCCCGGCGGGGGCGTAACGGTCTGCGGGTTCCCCGATCCCGATCGCCATATGCTCGGCCTGCCCCCCGTCTTGAGGTCTTTCTCAAGGGTGGCGGGGGAGCGGCAAAGCTGCCATCTAGCCGTTCCCCCCAAGTCTCAGGAGCCTCTCGTTGCCGTCCTCGATCGAGTCATCGACAGTCCTTTCGATCCGCCCCGCGACCCAGGGCGACCTGCCGCGCCTCATGGCGATCATGGATGCCGCCATCGGCACCTTGCAGCAGGGGTTTCTCGATCCCGCGCAGATCGAATCGAGCCGCGCGGTCATGGGCCTAGACCGCCAGCTGGTGGATGACGGCACCTACTTTGCCGCCGAACTCGATGGCGAGATCGTCGGCTGCGGCGGCTGGAGCCGGCGTGCGACGCTTTATGGGGGCGACCACAGTGCGGGCCTGCGCGAGCCGCGTCTGCTCGATCCGGCCAGCGAGGCCGCGCGGGTGCGGGCGATGTACACCCATCCCGCTTTTGCCCGCCGCGGCATCGGCCGGGCGCTGCTGGCGCACTGCGAGGCGCAGGCGCGCAAGGAAGGGTTTGCCAGCTGTGAACTGATGGGCACGCGCTCGGGTGAGCCGCTTTACGAAGTCGCCGGCTACCAGGTGATCGAAAGAATCGAGGACGATCGTGGCGGCGCGCCGGTGCCGTTGGCCCGAATGCGCAAGGCGCTTTGATTTAGGCACTGTGCGGGGTTGGGGCTTTGCTTCCGCCCCGGCGCCGTCAGCTGCAGGCGGCGCAGGTCCCGCGCAGTTCGACGACCGGGCGCACATCGGCAAAACCGGCCTGCCTCGCGGCGGCGACCAGCGCTCCGGTCAGGGCGTCGTCGTCGATATGGACGGCCTGGCCGCAGACATCGCAGATCAGGAAGATGCAGTCGTGCTGGCAGCCGGGATGGCTGTTGGCGAGGTAGGCATTGGCGCTTTCGACCCGGCGGGCGAGGTTGGTGCGCACGAAGAGGTCGAGGATGCGGTAGACGCTGTTGGGCGCCACCCGCTTGCCGCGCAGCGCCGAGACACTTTCGGCCAGATCGTAGGCCGAGGCCGGGCGTTCGCGCTGGGCGAGCGCGCCAAACACGTCGGCGCGCATTTCCGTCCACTGCTCGCCGGCGGCGAGCAGGACGGAGCGAGCCTCTTCGATCAGGCCCTCGCCCGAGTGTTCGTGATGTTTGTGCGCACTTGCCATGCGGCCCATATGGGGGCTCGCCGGCCGCGACGCAATCGCAAGAACATCCCTGCGGATGCTCCCGGCATGATCAGTGCTGGAGCGATGCCGCCTGGGCCGGGGGCACCAGGCTTTCGGTGAGCGCGTGGTTGCCGATTCCCATGGCGCCGAACACCAGCAGCGCGCCGCCGGCGAAGCCGAGAGCGAAGAAGCGGTAGAAGTCGGCCTTGAAAAGTCCCATGATCGGTTCAGCTATCCAGTGGTTCACGAAAATTGCGTGACGCCCCTTGGCCCGATTCGCCTTTCCGTCGAGTGAATATCGACGACCTGTGAGGCGTTGTGCGACGAACGGTTCGGATGCCGCGCTGAATCGCGGGAACTGCCCCATTTCCGTCATTGTCGTTCGGCAATGGAACCCGTTTCGGACGAATTTCAGCGCAGAAATGCGCCGATCGCACCCCATCCCAGCGAAGCGATGACCAGTATCGTGATGGGGAGAACCGCGCAGCCGAACGGCAGCGCCAGCGCCAGCATGATTTGCGGCGTGCGTCGAACCTTGCCCAGCCGCACCAGCACGGCCGATGCGGCCATGCCGATGAGGAAGGCGAGGGCAACCAGCGGTCCGAGCCAGTCTACCCCCATGCGCGCCTTCCTCCCGGTCCTATCAGTGCTTGAAGTGGCGCATGCCGGTGAAGACCATCGCCAGACCGGCCTCGTCGGCAGCGGCGATGACTTCCTCGTCACGGATCGAGCCGCCCGGCTGGATCACGGCCGTCGCGCCCGCCTCGGCGGCGGCCAGCAGGCCGTCGGCGAAGGGGAAGAATGCGTCCGAGGCGACGGCCGAGCCGACCGTGCGCGCCTGCGTCCAGCCGAACTTCTCGGCGGCTTCGGCGGCCTTCATCGCGGCGATACGCGAGGAATCGCGGCGGTTCATCTGACCCGCGCCGATGCCGGCGGTGACACCGTCCTTGGCATAGACGATCGCGTTCGACTTGACGTGGCGGGCCACGGTCCAGGCGAACAGGCAGTCCTTGAGTTCCTGCTCGGTCGGCGCGCGCTTGGTCACGACCTTGAGGTCATCAAGGCCGATGGCACCGGCATCGCGGCCCTGCACCAGCAGACCGCCGGTGATCGGCTTCACGGTCAGGCCGGGCCGGCGCGGATCGGGGAGGCCTCCGGTCAGCAGCAGGCGCAGGTTCTTCTTCTTGGCGAAGAACGCGCGGGCTTCCTCGTCGGCATCGGGGGCGACGACGACTTCGGTGAAGATCTGGCAGATCGCCTCGGCGGTCGGACCGTCGAGCGTGGTGTTCACCGCAACGATGCCGCCGAAGGCCGAAACGTCGTCACAGGCCAGCGCGCCCTGCCAGGCTTCGAGCAGGCTGGAGCCTTGCGCCACGCCGCAGGGGTTGGCGTGCTTGACGATGACCACGGCCGGGTCCTGACCCTTGAACTCGGCAGCGAGTTCGAAGGCGGCGTCGGCGTCGTTGTAGTTGTTGTAGGACAGTTCTTTGCCCTGCACCTGCTCGCCCTGGGCCAGACCCTTGGTGAACGGGCCGACCGGCGTGTAGAGCGCGGCCTTCTGGTGCGGGTTCTCGCCATAGCGCAGCGTGGTGGCGAGGCGGCCGTTGACGCTGAGCATCTCGGGGAACTCGAGGCCCTGATCGGCAAAGGCGAACCACTGCGAGATCATCGAATCGTAAGCGGCGGTCTGCGCGTAGGCGCGCGCGGCGAGCAGCTTGCGGAACGACAGGGTGGTGCCGCCCTCGGTCGTTTCCAGCTCGGCCAGCAGGCCGGCATAGTTCTTGGGATCGGTGACGATGGCGACGAAAGCATGGTTCTTCGCGGCCGAACGCACCATCGACGGGCCGCCGATGTCGATGTTCTCGATGATCTCGTCCCGGTCGGCGCCTTTGGCGACGGTCGCTTCGAAGGGATAGAGATTGACGACGACGAGGTCGATCGCGCCGATCTCGTGATCGGCCATGGCCTTGGCGTGCTCCGGGTTGTCGCGCACCGCCAGCAGGCCGCCGTGGACCTTGGGGTGCAGCGTCTTGACGCGGCCGTCCATCATTTCGGGGAAATGGGTGAGGTCCGAAATGTCCTTCACCTCGAGGCCGGCGTCGCGCAGCGCCTTGGCGGTGCCGCCGGTGGAAACCAGCTCCACCCCGCGCGCGGCAAGCGCCTTGCCGAGATCGGCGAGGCCGGTCTTGTCGGAAACCGAAAGCAATGCGCGGCGGATCGGAACGATATCGGTCATCGGTGAAGCCTCTTGCGAATAGGGCGGGCAAAGATTTGCGCGCCCTCTAGGTCCACAGGGGCGATGCCGCAAGGTGGGTAAGCCACAACGGGTGGCGTATCCCGGCCGAAACTATCGCATTTTCTTGAGAAGCCAACCGAAGTTTCCGCCGCCGCGCGAGACCATGCCCTGAATCACCAGTTGCTGCGTGGCCTGCGGGCGCCCCATGCCGTCGACCCAGAGCGAATCCTCGATGGCAACGTCGCCCGCCGTGCTGCGGAACTGCCAGTAGCTGCCGTCGGGCAGGGTCAGTGCCGCGCCCTGGCCGTCGGCGGTGGGCGCCACCTCGACCTCGGGTCCCAGGTGGAAGCGGATCGAGAAGCCGACCTTGCCGCGCTTGCCCTTGCGTCCCGCCGGAAGCAGCACGTCTTCGCCGCGCAGTTCGCTGCCATCGTCGCGCAGGATCAGGATGCGGCGGTGGGTGAGGCCGTGGCGGGCGGCATAACCGTTGTGGCTGGCTTCGAGGCGCGTGGCATTGCCGCCGTTCTCCTGCACCAGCGACTTGCGGTCGACATCGACCTCGCTGACGCCCGAGCCGATCGCGCCGTTGATGAGGATCGCGGTGGAATTGGCATCGTCGAGTGTCAGCGTGGAATGCGCTGCGGTGGCGCGCAGGGCCTGCTCCAGCCGCACGGGAACAAGCCCGCCGCCGCTGGCGGCGCCGCCGCAGTTGACGATCAGCCGGTGCTTGCCCTGCGACAGTTCGAAAGCCAGCGTCGAGGCGCAGCCGTAGCGGGCATGGCCGGGCAGCGGCGGCGGCGCCGTGTCGAACTGGAGGATCGCCTTATGCGCGGAGACGCGCTGGTAACCCCACTGGCGCACGTCGCGCAGCGGGCGGGTGCGCACGCCGCTGGCCTGAACCAGTCCTTCCACGTCCTCCGCGCTGACCGCCCAGCCGCCCTGCCATGATCCCAGCGAACCGTCGCCGTGGGTCAGCGCCAGGAGCGGCGGGACCAGCATCTCGACCACGCGCTCGACCGTCGGTGGTGGGTCCTTGCGGGTCGCGTGATAGCAGTTGCGCAGGCGCACCAGCAGGGCGATCGCCTCCATCTGCGCGAGCGGGCTGCGCGAAAGCACGCCGCCATCGTCGCCCATCAGATCGCCCAGCGCCTTGATCAGCCCCGCCTCGCCGTAGAGACGGCGCGGACGGCCGTCCGGCAGCAGCAGGCCGGCGGCGATGATCGCGCACCAGCCGGCGACGGCGGCAAGCCCGTCCTCGGCATTGTGGACGCGCCGGTCGAGCCAGCGCGCGGTGGCGGCGATGTGGGCGAGGGTGCGGTTGCGCAAGGCCTTGTCGCCGGAAAGGATCAGCGGCGCGTGCACCATCCAGTTCATCAGCCGCATGCCGGTATTGCCCACTGCCCATGCCGGCCCCTTGCCCGGTTTGGCCGGCGGGGCGGGATTGGCCTGGAGCCATGCGGTGAGGATGCGCTCGGCCACGGCCGTGCACTGTTCCCGCGGGGCGCAGGCCTCGAGGTCGGAGAGCCAGGCAAAGCTGTGCACCACGCGTTCGAGCGGCGGGGTGACCCGCGCAGCGCCCGCATAATCGACCTGGGCGATCGGTGTCCTGGCACCGTGGATCAGGAAGTGACCGGCTCGCAGCGCCGTCCCTGCCGCGCCGTTGCCGGGCACGGTGTTGTTGACGGTGGCCAGCAGGCGGGTGCGCGGCTTGCGGCCGATCGGCGAGGTCAGCATCGTCGCGGGAACGCCAAGGCGGTAGGCGAAGCGGATGAAGCGGTCGGCGGCGCCCGCGGCGGGCGTCGAAAAATCGGCGAGCGCCAGCTGGCGCCCTGTCTCGTAGCGGGGCTGCGCCTCGGCCGCGTCGAACGGGCTCGCGGGACGAACGGCGGCGGTGGCCGAGGCCGGGGCGTCGTCAGCCGGCGAGACGGTCGATGTCATACCCCTGTCCACTGCACTTTCCTCCCCTCCCGCCGATCCCGGGCTCCCCGACAACGCGCCTGAGACCAGCCGGTTGCTCCCCTCCGCGCCCGGACGTCCGGTTTTGCCGCGCGGATGGGAGCGTGTGGCCAATGGTCAGTCCAGTCCCTTGAGCGTCCGGATATTGGCGGCATATTGGCCGGGGCCGCCGCGGAAGGTGGCGGAACCCGCGACCAGCACGTCGGCACCGGCGGCCACGCAGAGCGGCGCGGTCCTGGCATCGACGCCGCCGTCGACTTCGAGGCGGATGTCGCGGCCCGACTTGTCGATCATCTTGCGCACGGCCTCGATCTTGCGAAGCTGGCTGGAAATGAAGCTCTGGCCGCCGAAGCCGGGGTTGACGCTCATGATCAGGACGAGGTCGATATCGTCGATCAGGTAGTCCAGCATCTTGGCGGGCGTGGCCGGGTTGAGCGAGACACCGGCCTTCTTGCCGAGGTTCTTGATCGTCTGCACGGTGCGATGGATGTGCGGACCGGCTTCGGGATGGACGGTGATGTAGTCCGCGCCGGCATCGGCGAAGGCTTCGAGATAGCTGTCGACCGGCGAGATCATCAGGTGGACGTCGAAGACCTTGGCCGAGTGCGGGCGCAGCGCCTTCACGACGGCGGGGCCGATGGTGATGTTGGGCACGAAGTGGCCGTCCATCACGTCGACATGGATCCAGTCGGCACCGGCCTCGTCGATCGCGCGGACTTCCTCGCCCAGGCGGGCAAAGTCGGCGGAGAGGATCGAAGGCGAAATCAGCGGCACGGTCATGGAAACGGGAACTCCTCGGCAACAATGAATAAGACACCACATCTAGTGGCGACAAGAAGGCGGCGGGCCGTTTTCCACACGCGATATGGAGCGGCCCCATAGATCGGGAAGGCCGCGCGGGAAAGGCGAGATTGCGCTTTACCGGGCAATCTCGAGGGGAATCGCGGCGGCCGGGCTTGCGGCTTCACCGATTGTGAATTGGCAATTCAGAGTGCATTCACGGCCTTGGCGCCAATTCGCGGCGTGAAATGGCGCAAGGTCCGGGCGGTCGCATGGCGACCGGAACCGGCGCAGGCGCATCGTGATGTGTGATGAGGCCAGTTATGAACGTGAAGTCTTCGCTGCCCGCGCGCCGCTGGGTGCGCCGTCTCCCGGTTGCCGCTGCGGTACTGGGCGTGCTGGGCCTGGCGGTCTCGGCCGGGGCAGCCGTGCGCGGTCACGAGGAGATTCGCAACGACATGAGCAAGTGCCGGGCCGGTGCCGGGCCGGCCATGCTCGTCACGGTTGACGGCATCAAGGCCTCGCAGGGGACGGTTCGTGTTCAGAGCTACCGCGCGACTTCGGCCGAGTGGCTGCAGTCGGGCAAGTGGATCTCGCGGATCGAGGTGCCCGCGCGCGCCGGGACGATGACGTTCTGCCTGCCGCTGCCGTCCGGCGGCACTTACGGCGTTGCCGTGCGTCATGACGTCAACGGCAATGGCAAGACCGATATCAGCACCGATGGCGGGGCGATGTCGAACAACCCCTCGATCAGCATCTTCAACCTTGGCAAGCCGAGCTACACCAAGGTCGGCGTGGCGGTGGGCGACGAGGTGAAATCGATCCGGGTGCAGATGCGCTACATGTAACGGATGGATTGCCGCGGGTTCGCCTTTACCTGCGGCCAAGGATGGCGCGGGCGTCGACAAGATCGGAAGGCTTGTCGACGTCGACCGCAGCCAGACCGTCGCGCGCGGCGACGAGGCGGGCCTTGACGCCGATCTTCGAACCGAGCCGGGCAAGGGCGGCGGCCAGTGTCAGGCGGCCCAGCGCATAACCAAGCAGGATGCCGATCCCCAGCCTGGCGGCAATCCGCCAGGGACGCTTGCGGTCGGCCTCGACCAGCTTCCAGGTTTCGATTGCCTTGGCGGCCTGCGCCGTTTTCAGCAGGAACAGGTTGCAGCCCGACCACTGGCCATCGGCAAAGCGCAAGTAAGTGCGCTTCGAGCCGGGCATGGCCGCCTCGATGCGGCCGCGTTCGGCCAGCAGCACGGCGACGTCGGCATCTTCGGGGGTGTCTTGCAGGAAGTCGCGGACCCATTCGCCGCGCAGCAGAGCGTGGTCCGAGGTGGTGACCAGCATCGGTGCCCCAAGCGCGGCAAAGCCGGCGGCGACACTCGCGCTTGGCCCCGCCGCGGCAGGCAGGACTTCGCAGCCCAGGGTTTCGGCCAGCGCGATGACAGCCGGGTCGTTGGCGACCACGGCGATGCGCTCGGCCCCGGCATCGCGCAAGGCGGCGACGACATGGGCAAGCATGGGTTTCCCGGCAATCCCGACCAGCGCCTTGTGGCTCAGACCCTCGGCGGCAGCGACCGGGTCGGGAGCGCCGGGACGCGATCCGGCGAGAATCAGCGCGGCCGGGAGGACGGGGGCGGGAGAGATCATGCGGACTTGCGCTCCATGGCTCGTTTTGTCCGCCAGACATGCCAGAGCACGCCGGGGGCGGCGAGGACCGGATGGCGTTCGCGCCAGGGCGTGACCGTCACCGGCACGCCGGTATGGCGCTCGATCTTCCACGCGGCATAGCGCGCGGCCCCGTCGAACGTGGTCGAGGCCTTGAGCAGGCGCATGACATTGTAGGGTTTGCCCATGCGGCGGCGATGTGCCCACCAACGCAGCAGCGCCTCGCGCCGGGGGCGGGGCAGGTCGGGCCGGATCGTGCCGTCGCTCTGGCGTTCGAAGCGGATGTCCTCGGCGGTGAGGGCGAGCGGCAGCAGACCGTCGAAATGGACCTGATTGACCGAGAGGATCGAATCCTCGCGGCCGGACTTCTCGACCCGGAATTCGGCGGCATAAGTCGCCCGGAACAGGGCGCGCCAGTAATCTTCGGCCGTGCCTTTCTCGGGACCGAGCGCGACGGCAAGGCGGGCGGCGGTGCGGGCCGCGCCTGCTACCGCGTCTGCCACGGTTTCGGCGGCGGCGGGGCCGCGCTGCCAGGCCAGCGCGCTGGGCTGAACGAAGCGAGCCCAGATCGTGGTGTCGACCAGTTCGCCGGCAGCGGCGGCGCGGAACGTTTCCAGCGCCATCGTCGCCACTTTGGCGCGCAGGGTCACACCTTCGCGGTCCCACTCATGATAGCTGACGCGGGGCCAGATCTTCTCGACCTGCGGGCCATCGACAAGCACGTAGAAGTCCAGCACGCCTTCGAGCGAGCCGGTGCGCAGGTTCGAGCCGTAGAACAGTACGGCGGCAGTGCCCGGCGCCGCTTCGGCGAGCTTTCGGGCAAAGGCGCGGACCTCGGGCACGACCTGCCGTTCCAGCGCGCCGCGCACGCGTCCTTCGAGATCTTCGCTCATGGCTTCACGCTCTCGGGCAGGATGGCTCTGAAATCAACGGGGGGCGAAAAACAAACCGGCCCGAAAGCGCGGGCCGGTTGCGGGTGAAACATCTTTCGCGTGGAGTTCAGGGCACCACGAAGGTGATCTGCGGCCCTTCCTCAAGCACGTAGTCGCCCGAGGGGAAAGCCTCGCCGTCGAGGATGAACGGGCCGCCGATGTCGAGATCGACCGCGCTGGTGGCGAAGCGGTGGGTGCCGCGCTTCTCGAGGAAACGCCCGGCCAGGCCGAACATCATGATCAGCGGCAGCAGTGCCACCACCCAGCGCACCGGCCAGTCGATCACCGCCATCTTCATGCCGGGGGCGACGTGGCGGCCGAACGGCCGCGCGCCGAGCGGGAACTGCTCGAACGTGGTGGCCACGGTCATGAACCGCTCATGCGGATCGCCCGGGCCGTCGTAAGGCAGGTCGCTGCCGGTGTGGTGGTCGATCAGGCGGGTCGGGGTGCACGAACGCCAGGGATTGCCGGTGCGGCCGAACAGGGTCTGGATGATGCCCCAGAGCACTGTCAGGCCGACCGCGAAGCTGTTGAAGGCACCGCGGCGGTGCGCTTCCTGCCCGGCCTCGGTGGCGAGCGCAAAGGCGCCGGTGCCCAGGATGAAGCCCTGCACGCAGCCGTTGCTGCCATCGCGCGAGGAAATGCGCAGCGGCCGGCGGGACAGCGTATGGCCCTTGTGGGCGGCGGCCAGGGCTTCGGCCAGCGACCAGTGATTGGGCAGGCCGAGGTCGATCGCCAGCGCATTGGTCTTGCCCTTGGGCAGGACGATGAACGTGGGCCACTGGTCACCGAAGATCTCGGCGCCGCACGTCAGCACGTCGCGCACGGTGCCATCGCCGCCGTCGACCACGAGGTAGTCGATGCCGCGCTGGGCAAAACCTTCCAGCACGCTGTAGAGGGCGCTGCGCGTGCGCGGCGTCTCGGTCAGGATGTTGGAGCAATCCGCCATCTCGGGCGCATGGCCCTTGTTGCGGTGGCTGCGGGGATTGCGGATGATGCCGACGAGCGGGACCGACCGCCCGCGACGAGCCTGTCGTCCGGGGCGTGCGATCCTGCGCGGGCCTTGCTCACCGACCTGCGGCAGCGTCTCGAATTCGTAGATGGTTCCGTACACGGGGCCCTATGTAGTGCTGCCTGCCCCGGAAATCACCAAGAAACATTCCATGACACATTCAAGTTACAGTTCCATGGCGGTTTTATGAGGGGTTGAAATTGAAGCAACTCGTTGCGCATTTCCTGCAAGCCTCTGGCGGGTCACGAAAGCCGGGGCGGAAACGCGGGGCACTTTAGAATCTGTTTGAAAATGCCCGAAAGGGCATTTTGAGAGTGGGCTGGCGCCGCGAAATTCGCTTTCCGCGAATTTCCAAACGGGCTCTTAGCGCATTCCCAAATCGCCGCTTAAAGACTAACGCCAGAGACATGGTTTCCACGTCTTCTTCCTCCCAAATCGCGCCGGTCGTTGTCACGGTCGGCGATAACCCCGTGAAACTATGGGGACTTACCATGACCGAACGGGTCGGGCGGATCGCCCGCGCGAACGGTTTTGTCACCGCGGATGCGGCTGCCGGCAGTCTCGGCAATGGCCCTGCCGTTCTGTCGAACGCGGCCTTCGCCTGGGACCCGGCATGGTTCCGCCACATTTCTGCCAAACCCGGCATGGTGCTGACGCTGGGCGGCGTTCCCGCGCTCGCCCATGCCGCCGATGGCGAGCAGGCCGCGCGAATCGTGCAGGCGATGCGCACCGGTTCGGAGCTCATCGATTCGGCCGGACTCGATGTCGTCGCGTTCGAAAGCGGTCCGACGATCGAGAACAAGCAACTGCGCAAGCGCGAGACGCCGTTCCTGATGGCGCTGACGCGCGAGACCGTGCGCCCGATCGAGCGGGCCAGCTACTTCGGCGCCTACAAGGGCGTGACCGACGTGCTGACCAAGTACCTCTGGCCGGAATGGGCGCTGGTGCTGACGCGGATTTGCGCGAAGCTGCACATCACGCCGAACATGGTGACGTCGGTGGGTGCCGTGTTCTGCGTCGTCGCCACGGTGCTGTTTGCCTATGGCCACTACTGGCTGGGCATGGCGCTCGGTCTCGTGTTCATGGTGCTCGATACTGTCGACGGCAAGCTGGCGCGCTGCACGATCACGTCCTCGGCCTGGGGCAACGTGTTCGACCACGGCATGGACCTCGTCCATCCTCCGTTCTGGTGGTGGTTCTGGGCGACCGGCCTGGCGACCTGGGGGCTGGCCTATGACACGGCCACCTTCTGGTGGGTCCAGGGGGCGATTCAGGGCGGTTATGTTGTCCAGCGCCTGATCGAGGGCGTGTTCATGCGCCAGAACGGGACGATGCACATCCACGTCTGGCAGCGCTTCGACAGCCAGTTCCGGCTGATCACCGCGCGGCGCAATCCCAACATGGTGATCCTGTTCGTGGCGATGGTTTTCGCGCGCCCCGACCTTGGCCTTGTCGCGGTGGCCTGGTGGACGGCGATTTCCTGCCTGATCCACGCGGTACGGCTGGTGCAGGCATGGATTGTGCGGGCGCGCGGCGGCAGGATCACCTCCTGGCTTGCGGACGCCTGAGCGGCCCGACACGGAGACGGCAATCATGAACGCGACGATCGAGAAGTTCGGCTATCCGGCCAGCCTGGTGGCTGAGTTCGAGCATTGGCTGGTGCTGGCCCGCCCGGCCCAGCCGACGCTGGGTTCGCTGGTGCTGGCGGCCAGGTCCGAGGCGACCGCGTTTGGCAATCTGCCGGTCGAGGCGCATGCCGAGCTCAAGCGGGTGAGCGCCGCGATCGAGGCGGCGCTGGCCGGCGCTGTCGATTATGCCCGGCTCAATTACCTGATGCTGATGATGGTGGACCCCCACGTCCACTTCCACGTGATTCCTCGCTACGAGGGCGCGCGCGAGTGGCAGGGGCGTGAGTTCGTCGATTGCGGCTGGCCCAAGGTACCTGACCTTGGCCACGCGGTGGCCCTCGAGGGCGACGATCTGGCCGCACTGGCCGCATGGCTCGGGCAGGCCTTCGCGGCCGCCTGAGCCGGATGGACCGGAGCGGACCGGCGCGCGCTGGTGGCGCGCCGGTCCGGCTTCCTCAGTACATGTGCTGCCCGCCGTTGATCGACAGCGTCGATCCGGTGACGAAGGCGGCGTTCTCGGAGCAGAGGAAGGCGCAGCCGCGGGCGATCTCGTAAGCGGTGCCGAGGCGGCCGACCGGGATCTTGGCGACGATCTTCTCCAGCACCGGTGCCGGCACCGCGGCGACCATGTCGGTATCGATGTAGCCGGGCGCGATGGCGTTCACGGTGACGCCGTACTTGGCGCCTTCCTGGGCCAGAGCCTTGGTGAAGCCGTGGATGCCGGACTTGGCCGCGGCATAGTTGACCTGGCCGTACTGGCCGGCCTGGCCGTTGATCGAGCCGATGTTGACGATGCGGCCCCAGCCGCGCTCGCGCATGCCGGGGAACGTGGCCTTGGCCATGTTGAAGCAGCCGCCCAGGTTGATCCGCATGACGTCGTTCCAGTCGTCGAACGTCATGCGGTGCAGCACGCCGTCGCGGGTGATGCCGGCGTTGTTGATGACGATATCGACCGGGCCGTGCGTTTCCGTCACTTCGGCTACGCCCGCGAGAACGGCTTCGTGATCGCCTACGTCCCACTTGTAGGCGGGGATGCCAGTGCGTTCGGTGAAGGCCTTGGCCTTCTCTTCATTGCCGGCGTAATTTGCAACTACGGTATGTCCACGTTCCTTGAGGGCGAGGGAAATTGCCTCGCCGATACCCCTGGTTCCGCCGGTAACGATCGCAACACGCGCCATATCAAGCCTTTCGCTTAGTGCATCCACCAAGGGCAGGCTATGAAATGCACATGACGAGGGCAAGTCGGAGCCTGTCGCCCCGGTGCGCAATTTGCGCCGAAATGATTGATACAAGCGCAATCGCGATTGCATGGCGCTCAATCGGAGGGCGCCAACAGGCGCTCGGGAAGCCGGCTCTTGCGGGCGCCCGAGCGCGACGGGGTCAGAACTTGAACTGGGTGCCCACGTAGATCGCCTGGGAATCCTGCTTGCCATCGGTCAGCGGGACAAGGCGCTCGCGGTCCTGCGAGTAGCGCAGGCCGGCGGTGACATCGATGTTCTTGGTGAGGCGATAGGCGCCGCCGAGGTCGACTTCGCCTGCCTCGCTCGTGAAGGTGTGCGGGGCGCGCCCGGCGGCCCGCTTCTCGTCGATCGAGATGCGGGTGCTGAAGCGCGAATCGTTCCTGTCGGCGGGGCCGGCCGCAAGGCTGAACTTGCGCAGTTCGGGCGCGTCGGCGATGCCGTGGCCGACCGGCTGCTGCTGTGCGGTGTCCGCCGAGAAATTCTGGTAACCGCGCGAGACGCCGAGGTTGAAGGCGGCGGGCGCGATCCTGAGGCGGCCGACGTCATTGTCCGCCTGCGCCACCTGCAGGCGGTTGTGCACGACGATGATCGACTTGGCCGCCTCGGAATCGACACGCACGGCCACGGTGACTGCACGGTCCGGCCGATTGGGCGTGCCGGCCGGGGTGAACGGGAACGGCTGTTCCTTGCCCAGTGAGCGCATCGCGATCACCCGCGAGAGGTTTTCCGACGAGGTGTCGGGGTCGAGCGAATCGACCGCCGGGTTGCGCCCGCCGATACCCTTGAACGAGGTGGAAAAGGCCAGGACCGCGCTGGGCAGCGCCAGCACGCCCACGCAACCAGCCAGCATGATGCCGGCTTTCATGCTGCCTTTCGACGAGCGTGCGCGCTGCATTTCCATCGTGGTACCCTCGATGCCCTTCCGTGACCGTGCCGAGAGAACGTGCATCTCCTCCTGCTTCGGGGAGGGGCTGGAAACTCGATCGGCAGTCGTGGTCATCATCACTGCCTTACCTTAACACAGGATGATGGACCAAGGGAGAGGGGGCGTGCGCCGGGGCCGGCAAGTGGGCAGGTCCGCGTTCATGAAGCGTTTAGCCGGCGTGCAGTTTAGCGTGCCGAGCCGATGCGGCCGCACTTGCCGCCCCGGCAACGGCGGCTATAGAGGCGATGGATGGCAAATCGCCGGAACGTCCGGCCGCTCTACGCCAAGACAGGAACTGGGAACCGACAATGACAGGCAGCACCGACAAGGGCCTCTTCACCGCTCGATCGCTGGCGACCGCGGGCTTCTGCGCCGTGGCGGCGCTTGCGCTGGTCGGTTGCGGTGGCGGCCGGAAGCAGAAGCAGGCGAAGTCTGCCGCGTCCGCGCCCTCGATGGTGACCACCATCGGTGTCAATTCCTACCTGTGGCGCGCCAGCCTCGATTCGCTCTCGTTCATGCCGCTGCTCCAGTCGGACAGCGCCGGCGGCGTGATCGTCACCGACTGGTACACCAATCCCAAGGAACCGAACGAGCGCGTCAAGGTCACCGTCATGATCCTCGACAAGGACCTGCGCGCCGATGCCCTGCGGGTGACCGCGCAGCGCGAAGTCGCGTCGAACGGCGCCTGGGCGCCGGCACCGGTCCAGGCGGCGACCGTGCAGAAGCTCGAGGACATCATCCTCACCCGCGCCCGTGACCTGCGCCGCGATTCCATCGGCGGATAACAGTTTTGGCGCGGCGCCGGCCCGCGCCCCCACCCGACCTCCCATCTAGGATACACTGAGTGGGAGGTCTGGTGGGGGCGTGGGCCGGTGCCGCAAAACCCGGAACCAATAAGGTTCCGCAGGAGACTTGATAGAAATGACCGAGCGGTTCGACCCGGCTCAGGCGGACACGCGCTGGCAGGCTGCGTGGGACGAAGCCCAGTGCTTCAAGGCTGACGATACCTCGTCGAAGCCCCGCAGCTTCGTGCTTGAGATGTTCCCCTATCCCTCGGGGCGCATCCACATCGGCCACGTGCGCAACTACACGATGGGCGACGTGCTGGCGCGCTACAAGCGCATGACCGGCCACGAAGTGCTCCATCCGATGGGTTGGGACGCCTTCGGCATGCCCGCCGAGAACGCGGCCATGGAAAAGGGCGTGCACCCGGGCGGCTGGACGCGCGAGAACATCGCGAACATGAAGGCGCAGCTCAAGCGCCTCGGCTTCGCGCTGGACTGGAGCCGCGAGATCGCCACCTGCGAGCCGGAATACTACGGCCACGAGCAGGCGCTGTTCATCGATCTTTATGAAAACGGCCTGGTCTACCGCAAGGAATCGGCGGTCAACTGGGATCCGGTCGACCAGACCGTGCTCGCCAACGAGCAGGTGATCGACGGGCGCGGCTGGCGCTCGGGCGCGCTGGTGGAGAAGCGCAAGCTCTCCCAGTGGTTCCTCAAGATCACCGACTTTGCCGACGAGCTGCTGGAAGGCCTCTCCACCCTCGACAAGTGGCCCGAGAAGGTCCGCACGATGCAGGAAAACTGGATCGGCAAGTCGCAAGGCCTGCAGTTCACGTTCGATCTGACCGCAGAAATCGGCGGCATCGGTTCGGTGGAAGTCTACTCGACCCGTCCGGACACGATCTTCGGCGCCAGCTTCGTGGCCGTCGCTGCCGATCACCCGATCGCGCAGGCGGCTGCCGTCGGCCGCCCCGAGGTCGAGGACTTCATCGCGCTGTGCAAGCAGGGCGGCACCACTGCGGCCGAACTTGAAACGGCGGAGAAGCTGGGCTTCGATACCGGCGTCAAGGCCAGGCATCCGTTCACCGGCGCCGACCTGCCGGTCTTTATCGCCAACTTCGTGCTGATGGACTACGGCACCGGCGCGGTCATGGCGGTTCCGGGCCACGACCAGCGCGACTTCGAGTTCGCCACCAAGTACGGCCTGCCGATCCTGCGCGTCGTCGCGGCGAGCGAGGCCGATGCCGACAAGCCCTTCGAAGGCGAATCCGAGGCCGGTGACGGCGTCTGCGTCCATTCCGACTTCCTCAACGGCATGGCCGTGAAGGACGCCAAGGCCGCGGTCATCGCGCGCGCCGAGGCGGAAGGCTGGGGCGAGGGCAAGACCGTGTGGCGCCTGCGCGACTGGGGCGTCTCGCGCCAGCGCTACTGGGGCACGCCGATCCCGTTCATCCACTGCGAGGTTTGCGGCGTGGTGCCGGTGCCCAAGAAGCACCTGCCGGTCACCCTGCCCGAGGACGTCGATTTTTCGACCCCCGGCAATCCGCTGGTGCGCCACCCGACCTGGAAGCATGTCGATTGTCCGCAGTGTGGCCACGCCGCCCGCCGCGAGACCGACACGCTCGACACCTTTGTCGATTCCTCGTGGTACTTCCTGCGCTTCGCCAGCCAGCCCGAGGATCGTCCGTTCGATCCGGCGAAGATCGCCGAATGGCTGCCGGTGGAGCAGTACATCGGCGGCATCGAGCATGCGATCCTGCACTTGCTCTATGCCCGCTTCTGGACGCGCGCGCTGGCCCGCATCGGCAAGGTCGAGGTGAAGGAGCCCTTCGCCAGCCTGTTCACGCAGGGCATGGTTACGCACGAGACGTATTCGCGCGTCAACGCGGCCAATGGCCAGCCCATCTACTTCGCCCCGAGCGAGATCGACCGCACCTCCGATGGCGCGACGCTGAAGGCTGACGGTGCCGCTGTCGAAGTCGGCCGCGTCATCAAGATGTCGAAGTCGAAGAAGAACGTCGTCGACCCCGACGAGATCGTCGCGACTTACGGCGCCGACGCGATCCGCTGGTTCATGCTGTCCGACAGCCCGCCGGAGCGCGATCTGCCCTGGTCTGAAGCCGGCATCGAGGGCTGCGGCCGCTTCGTCCAGCGCCTGTGGCGTCTGTTTGCCCAGTACGACGCTGCGGCCGAGGGCGAGGACAAGGCAATCGACCGCAAGGTCCACCAGACGGTGGCCGCTGTTGCCTCGGACATCGAATCGCTGGGCTTCAACAAGGCCGTGGCGCGCATCTACGAACTGACCGGCGCGGTCGAGAAGGCTGCCCCTTCGGCCAGCCGCTCGAACGCGATCCGCACGGTTCTGCTGCTCGTCTCGCCGATGATGCCGCACCTCGCCGAAGAAGCCTTCGCGACTTTCGGGGAAGGTCTCGTGGCGCAGGCGGCATGGCCCGAAGTCGATCCGGCACTGCTGGTCGAGGACGAGGTGACCGTGGCCGTTCAGGTGAAGGGCAAGCTGCGCGATACCCTGATCGTGGCCAAGGGCACGTCGAAGGAAGAGCTTGAAGCGCTTGCCCTTGCCAGCGAGAAAGTGCAGCGTGCACTCGATGGTGCCGAGGTGAGGAAAGTGATCGTCGTACCCGACCGTCTGGTGAATCTCGTCGCGTGAAGCGTCTGAGCGTCCTTTTCGGAGCCCTGCTGCTCTCCGGCTGCGGCCTCACCCCGATGTATGCGGGGGGAGGCAACGGTGCTGTCGCGCGCGGCCTTGCCGATGTGCAGGTCGCCGCGATCGAGGGGCGGGCCGGCTGGCTGGTGCGCAATGCGCTGGTCGACAAGCTCGGCTCCGACAAGGGCGTCACCCCGAGGTACCGGCTCGATGTCCGCCTCGACGACAAGCTGGAAGGCTTCGCGCTGCTTTCGGACGATACGATCGGACGCGAACGCCGGACCCTGCGCGCGCGTTATCAGTTGGTGGATACCTCCACCGGCGAGATCGTGCTCGATGCGACGGCGGCTTCGGATGCGGGCATCGACGTCGTCTCGTCGGACTATGCGACGATCGCGGCGGAACAGACCGCGCTCGAAAATCTCTCCAAGGACGTCGCCACGCGCATCGTTACCGGGGTCGCGTTGCGGCTGCGGGGCGATACGCGGCAATGACGCGCTGCTGATGGCGGCTCTTTCGTGAAGGCCACGCGCAAGGACTTTGCGGGCATGGCGGCGCGCGCCGCGCAGCAGGCCCGGGTCTTCTTCTTCTGTGGCCCCGACGAAGCCGGGGCAAGCGATGCGGCGGAAAGGATCGTCTCGCTGCTTGCCGATCCCGGCGAGCGTGTCGAGATGGCGGGCGCGGAACTGCGCAAGGATCCGGTCCGGCTGGGAGATGAGGCGCGCTCGAATTCGCTGTTCGGCGGCACTGCCCGGCATATCTGGGTCCGCGCGCAAGGCGACGAGGCGCACGATGCCGTGCAGATCCTTATCGAGAACCCGGTCGAATCCTATCCGGTGGTGATTGTCGCCACCGGCGCCACCGACAAGTCCCGCACCGCCAAGTTGCTGGCCGCGCGTAATGACGGGCTGGCGGTGATGTTCCACGCCCCCGATCTCGGCACGGTCACCGGCGCGGTGCGCACGCTGGCCAACGGGGCCGGACTCAAGATGGGGGGCGAACTGGCCGAACGGATCGCGCGGGCCTCGGGCCTCGACACCCGGCTGGCGCGCTCGGAAGTCAACAAGCTTGCTCTCTACCTCGATGCCAGCGCCGAAACGCCTCGGCCGGTCACTTCGGCCGATCTCGACGCCATCGGCGCTTCCACCGAGGACGACGACTTCGCGCCGCTGGTCGACGCCGTGCTGGGGGGCAAACGCAGCGCGATCGGGCCCGAACTGAAGCGCTTGCATGACATGAGCATCAATCCGGTCGGCCTGCTGCTGGCATTCGAGCGCCGGGCCGCGCAGCTTGCCGGCCTCAACGCCCGTCTCGGCCGGGGGGGCGATGTCGGCGCCCTGCTCGAAGCAGAATCTGCCGCGCGGCGCGTGTTCTGGAAAGACAAGCCGGTGTTGACGGTGCAATTGCGCATATGGCGCGGCCCCCGGCTCGAACGTCTGGTAGCCCGACTTGTTGCATTGCATCAAACACTTCTTGCCAATAGTCAGGATGCAGAACTTCTTCTTGCGCGCGGATTGCTCGAAATCGCCAGAATCGCGTGTCTCGATGTTGAACATCGGACAAATAGAACGTCTTAGCCCTAAGGTCTTTTCCCATTGCCTGTCCTGGCACTAAGGTAATATACGTATTGCGCTGCAACAGGGCATGGTTCGCAGCGGCTGAGGCAGAACTTTGGCAAAGCGGACAGCGTAGGTTCGGCAATGGGGAGTGTTGAACGGGTGAACGCGCCTTTTTCAGTGACGCAACAAGCAGGGCAGCGGTCTGAAGCCGATGACCTCCTGGTTGCCCCCTCGCTCGAGCGGCGACGCCTGCAATGCTATCTGGCGCTGATCGTCGGTGACATGGCGGCGGTGCTGGTCGGATTCGGGCTGGCCGGCCTGCTCTACGATACCGCCGACGGCGCCTCGCGTTCGCTGGTGTACGCCCAGGTGCTGCTGCCGATCTTCCTGACCCTGGCGCTGTACAACGGTTCCTATTCGACCCTCTCGTTGCGCGAAGGCTGGCGCGGGGTGCTGCGGGCACAAGTGGCGATGCTTGTTGCGCTGGCGGTGGTCGTCTTTGTGCAGTTCCTGATGAAATCGTCGAGCGAGGCCTCACGCGGCGCCTTCAGCGGCGGAGCGATCCTGGCGCTGGTCCTGATGGCCTGGTCCCGGCTGCAACTGCGCAGTTTCGTCACCTGGCGCTGCGGATCGAACGTCATCAACGAACTGATCATCGATGACGGCGGCCCGCAATTGCGTCTGCCCGGCGCGATCCGGATTTCGGCGGCAGCCATGGGCTTGCGTGCCGACCTTACCGATCCCCATGCGCTCGACCGGCTCGGGCTGGCGCTGCGCAACATCGACAGGGTCATCATCAGCTGCCCGGCGGATCGCCGGATGGAATGGGCGATGATCCTCAAGGGCGCCAATGTCGACGGTGAAGTGCTCGATGATGAAGTGGCCCGCCTCGGTGCCCAGGGCGCGCGCGTCACTGCCAACCACGGGTTGCTGCTGGTATCGGCAGGGCCGCTGGGCCTGCGTGAGCGGGCGATCAAGCGCCTGTTCGACGTCACTTTCGCAGGCATCGCAGTTCTGGCGCTCTCGCCACTGATGATCGCGGTGGCCCTGGCGGTGAAGCTGCAGGACGGCGGGCCGGTGTTCTTCACCCAGCGCCGCATGGGTCGCGGCAACCGCTTCTTCAACATGTACAAGTTCCGCTCGATGACGCAGGCGCTGTGCGATCGGGATGGCAATCAGTCGGCCTCGAAGGACGACCAGCGGATCACTGCTGTCGGCCGTTTCATCCGCCGGACCAGCATCGACGAACTGCCGCAGCTGCTCAATGTCCTGTTGGGCGATATGAGCGTGGTCGGCCCGCGCCCCCACGCAACCGGTTCGCTGGCCGGCAACAAGCTGTTCTGGGAAGTCGACCTTCGTTACTGGCAGCGCCATTCGCTGAAGCCCGGGCTTTCGGGCCTGGCCCAGGTGCGCGGGTATCGCGGCGCCACCGATCGGGAATCCGACCTGGTCAACCGTCTCCAGTCGGATCTCGAGTATCTCGAGGGCTGGACCATCCTGCGGGATATCCAGATCGTGTTCCTCACGCTGCGCGTGCTTGTGCACGATCGCGCATTTTGACGGCGGGTACAGTGCGCCCATTGCCGGGGCGCACTGGTTCCAGCCTGTTTGAGAGATCGTATCGACCGGCCTTGCGCCACAGGTTGTTCACGCTGTCGTAGCGCACCACCATCTTTGCCGGATTGCCGCCGGCTTCGATCGCGGCAATCGTGGTGCTTCCCGACTTGAAGGTGACCGCATAGCTGCCGCTCGTGTCGAAGCGGGATAGCGAGAACTCGGCGTTGTGCCAGAGGCCGAAGGTGGGCAGCACGATGTCGAGCGCGCCGGTCAGGGCAGCGGTCGTGAAGTAGTCCTGTTCGCCGCGCGTGCCGCTGAGCGCGATGCTGCCCGACACTTGCGTGAGCTGGTTGCTGCGCTTGCTGCGCCGGATGCCCTGGAGCGCTATGTTGTTGGCGTTCTGCTGGAAGGCGTAATAACCGCTCGAGGTGGTGAAGTCGAAGTCGCCCACGCTGCCGTTGCCATTGCCATCGTTGTAGTAGATGTAGCCGGTGTTGGCCGCCTGGTTGTCGATGATCACGGTCGATCGTCCCGCCACCGCGCCGCCGATGCTGTCGGATATGGCGCGATTGTTGACGCCGTTGCCGCCCCCGGCCATTGCGCCTTGCCGGACGATGCGGGTGCCGAAAGTCATGATGCCGCCCACCGCGACCGTGGAATTGAAGCCGTGTCCCTGCGTGTCGATCGTTTCGCAGCCATCATGGTGCCAGGCCCCGCCGCTGGGTACCGAAACGTGGAAGCCCTTGTCGCCGCTTGTCTTGACCCGGACGTTGCGGCTGGTGAGCACGGATGGCTGCGTGTTGGACGAGACGAAGCCGGACGCGGCGCAATTCTCGATGTGGATGTTGAGGAAGTCGGCGTCGCCGCAATTGGCGATCTCGATCCCGTATCGATTGCCGCTGTAGGTGCCGGACACGAGCCGCTGTCCGGCATCCTTGATGATGCCGTTCGAGATCTTCACATTGCCCGGCTGACGCAGGCCGTTCGCGGTGTCCTGGTAGACGATTACGCCGGTCCCGCGCGTCGATTCCACCGTGAAACCATCGATGATCACGCGCTCCGGGCCAACCACGCTGATGCCGCGGGTATCGCTGTTCTTCACAATGATGTTGCGCGCGACGATGTCGTAGGACTGCGCCAGCGACGTGTAGGAAAGAAACGCCAGGCCGTCGTCACCGGTGTTTTCCGAAAGGAAATTGGTCAGCGCGATCTTGCTCGAATTGAAGAAGTCCAGCCCGTCCGCCAGCGTGTTGCGGATGCGGATGTTTGTTCCCTGGAAGCCGGAGCAAAGGCGGAACAACGCTCCTGCACCGGCCGAGCGCACGATCTCGAGATCGTCGATCACGACGTCGCTGGCCTCGTCGATGCAGAGCATCGGTGCGTTGAGTTCGCGGCTGAGCGGTGCATCGCGGGTGGTGAGCCGCAGTCCGGACAGCTTGGGCGATCCGCCATAGAAGTGAAGGCCGCGCTGGCTCTTGTCGGTGAACGTGAACGTCACGCCCGGCGAGCAGATCAGCCTGCCGCGAAAGTAGTTGATCTGGCGGACGGTGCTGTTGTCGATGAGGTAGTTGCCGGGCGGGACGATGATGGTGTCCGAGCGGTTCGACAGCGAGAGCAGGGCGGTATGGTCGGATGTGGTGCCGTCCCCCCGGGCGCCGAACGCCTTGAGCGTCAGGGCTCCCTTGAAGTCGGCGAGGCAGGCGGTGACCGTGCGGCCATCCTCGGTGCCGATCAGTGCGGCACCCTGACCGGCTTGAGTCGAGGCAAGGTCACGGCGCTGCGCCGCAGCCATGCCGCGGGCAAGGAAATCTTGGGACATGCGTGTCTCCGGATCTGGAAGATGGGGAGGGAGGCGAGCCTCTGCTTACTGCGAGAGGCGGTAGCTCACTGTGCCGCTGGTCAGCGTGACGGCGAGGAACAAGGTCGCCCCGTCTTCGTGCTCTTCCCAGAGCGGCTCGCAGGCGTTGGCGCTGAAGGTGGCCCAGGCCTGACCGCCGAGAGTGAGCGGCAGCAGGGTCTGCCCCCCGTCGAGCGAACGCCGCAGAGAGACCGTGCCTTGCCAGGTGCCGCCCAGAGTGATGAAGACCGGACGCTGCGCTATGGGTGTGAACGGGCCGAACGTGCCGGAGGCCGCGGTACTACCGGTCAGCGGGGCGGAGGCGGCGGCACGAATGGGCGACACGGGAAGCGGGCGCCCGCTGTCGACGATGGAGAGATTGCCGCTGGCGGCATCGGCAAAGCCGATCGCGAAGGCAGTGGCGTATCCGCTGGGCACGGTAATGGGATTGCTGGACATCGGGACTCCTTTCCAAGGGAAGAGAAGAAGGCCCGAATCCAGATACGCAGATCGATGCGTGTAGGAAAATTCTTTCGCGATGCCGGACTTTTGTCCGGCAACGATGAACTTACTTTTTCTTGGGAACGTTGAACGTGCCGGTGACGCGGCCGCCGGAAGCGGAAGAGACACCGCTCTTGAGATCGATCACGAAGCGCCCCCCGCGCAGCGTATCGCCGCCGGCGCGCTTGAGCGTGGCATTGCCGACCATGGTGATGATGCGCTGGTTGAAATCGTAGATCGCGTTATCGCCGGTGGCGGTCTCGTCATTGCGCGTCACCACGACGCTGCCGCTGGCAGTCATGCGATTGACCTTGAGCTGCTTGGCATCGGCAAGGTCGATCACCGTGCGGGCGGCGCGGATGCGCAAGTCGGTCTGCTTGATGTCGACGTTGCCGGTCAGGATCACGCGGTTCTGCTTGTCCTGCATCTCGATCCGATCGGCACCGAAATCGACGGGGGCATTGGTGTCGTGACCGGAGAAGACCTGGGCGCCGAGCTGCTGCGAGGCGGCAAGAGCGGCCAGGCCGAAGACCGGCACGGCGATCGCGGTACGGAAAAGGCCGGAGCGGAAGTTCATTGCGGGATCCTGAGCTTGCCGGGCGTCATGCGCATCCGGGCATTGCCTTCGAGCGTAACGACGCGGTTGTCGAGGTCGGCGTGCATGGTCTGGGCGGTGAAGGTGCCGTTGGGAACGGCTCCCGAAACGCCGCCGGTTGCCACCGCGGTCTTTTGCTTGATGTCGATGTTCACCTGGCTGGTGGTCATGTTGTAGCCACCGGCGCCCTGGAAATTGACCGGGCCGTCGACCTTCATGGTATCGGCATCGAAGTTGTAGGCCCCGCGCGGTGCGGCGATGTTGGCGGGACCATCCTTCATGTTCATCTTGGCGACGAGGTCGAGCATTTCGACCACGGGGACGTCTGGCGCGTGCTGCACCGCGGTTCCGGCCGTGACCAGGAAGTCTCGTCCGGCCTTGTCCTGCCCGCGATAGGCGGCGTTGGACACGGCCACGCGCTCGCCGGTCACCGCCACCTTGTTGCGATCGAGCAGGAAGCTGATCTCGCCGCGCGGCGAGAGTGGCACCAGGATCATCACGGCGGCGATCAGACCAATGCCGGTGGGCAGCGCCTTGGCCAGGAAGCCCACCAGGCGATCATGCGAGCCACCGGGAGCGGCAAAGTGCCGCCGGCGGTTGCGGATCTGGATGGCGTCTTCGGACATGCGCGCGTGCTCTCCGGCTCAGGCGGCTTCGTGGCTGAAGATGTCGTGGTCGGGCCAGCCGGCGAGGTCGAGCTTCGCGCGGGCGGGCAGGAAGTCGAAGCAGGCCTGCGCGATCTCGGTGCGATGCTCGCGCGCGAGACGCACGACGAGAATTTCATGCATGGCGTGCAGGTAGCGCACGTCCGAGGCGGCATAGTCCTTCTGCGCGTCGGTCAGCTCTGCCGCGCCCCAGTCGCTCGACTGCTGCTGCTTGGAGACTTCCTTGCCCAGCAGCTCGCGCACCAGATCCTTGAGACCGTGACGGTCCGTGTAGGTGCGGGTCAGCTTGCTGGCGATCTTCGTGCAGAACACCGGAGCGGCGACGACGCCGAGGTAGTGTTCGATCGCGGCAAGGTCGAAACGGGCGAAGTGGTAGAGCTTCAGGCGGGCCGGATCGGCCAGCACGGCCTTGAGATTCGGCGCGTCATAGGCGCTGTCCGGGGCGAAGCGGACGAGATGTTCGTCACCCTTGCCATCGGAAATCTGGACCACGCAAAGCCGGTCGCGGGGGGTGATCAGTCCCATCGTTTCGGTGTCGACGGCGACGGGCCCGGGCGCGAGCACGCCTTCGGGGAGATCTTCTTCGTGGAGATAGACAGCCATAGTCCGGAAATGCTTAGGGACTGGGCTGGCTTTTCGCAATGGGCGGATGCCCTTGTGGACGGTCAGATGCGGACAAATCGGGAGTAGCGCAGCGATGGAAGCAGCCGAGGCCATGCAAGGGGTGCCTCCTGCCTGGGCAGAGGCGCTGGCCCCGGTGCTGGCGAGCCCCGAGTCGCGCCGGCTGGCAGGCTGGCTCGAGGCCGAGGCGCGGGCCGGCAAGACCATCTATCCCCCCGCCGGGCAGTGGCTGCGGGCACTGGAACTCACGGCGCTGGACGAGGTGCGGGTCGTGATCCTGGGGCAGGATCCCTATCATGGCCCCGGGCAGGCGCATGGCCTGGCGTTCTCGGTGATGGAGGGGGTTAAAGTGCCCCCTTCGCTGGTCAACATCTACAAGGAACTGGCGAGCGATTGCGGCGTGATCGCGCCGGGGCACGGCAGTCTGGAGCATTGGGCACGCCAGGGCGTGCTGCTGCTCAACAATGCGCTCACCGTCGAGGCCGGGCAGCCCGGTTCACACCAGAAACGCGGCTGGGAGGCAATCACCGATGCGGCGGTCGCGGCAGTCGCCGCCCAGGCGGAGCCTTGCGTGTTCCTGCTCTGGGGCAGCCATGCCCGGAAAAAGGCGATGCGCGTGGCGGGACTGGGCTCGAGCCATCACCTTGTCCTGACCGCGCCGCACCCGAGCCCGCTTTCGGCTTATGCGGGCTTTTTCGGATGCGGCCATTTCAGCCAGGCCAATGCCTTTCTCGAAGCCCACGGACGGGGCCGGATCGACTGGCAAGTGCCGGTAAACGCCGCCCGTTCAGGCTGAACTGCCGGCCACCGGCGCATCCATCTCGAAGTGATGCATGGTCCCGCCGATGGCGAGATCGCCGAACAGGCTGCGGAAGCGGGCAAAGGCATCCAGCTTGCGAGCTGCTTCGTGCGCCTCGAGCGAGGTCCACACGACGTTGAAGGCGAAGCGCGACGCATGTTCGACGCCCTGGCCGAACTGCACCGAGATCACGCCGTCGCAACTGGCCAGCAGGCCGACCCCTTCCCCGCGCATGGCCTGGGCAAACGCCGGTTCCGATCCTGGGCGGACGTCGATTTCCGCAATTTCGAGAAGCATGGCCTCGTCTCCGTAACTGCCGGAGAATCGGTCTGCATGGCGGGTGGGTCAAGCCTGCGTGGCAGGAAACGCCGGGACGGATTCAGGCCGCCGGTTGCAGCCTGCGGATTTCGGTGCGCGAGTCGGGCGCGGGCAGTGATCCGGCATGGCCAATGCCGCGCTGGGTGCGGAACTGCGCCATCAGCGCGGTCAGCGTATGCGCTTCGCTTTCCAGCTCGCGGGTTGCGGCGGTCGTCTGCTCGACCATCGCGGCATTGCGCTGGGTGACCCGGTCGAGTTCGCTGATGGCGGTGCTGACCTGGTCGAGTTCGGTCGACTGATCCATGGCCGATTGGGCCATGGCGGCAATCATGTCGTTCAATTCGGCGATGCGGGCCGCGATCTCGCCCAGCCGCGAGCCGCTTTCGGAGACGAGGGCGACACCTGCGCCGACTTGTTCGGCGCTTCTGGCGATGAGCAGCTTGATGTTCTGGGCGGCATCCGCCGAACGCTGCGCCAGCGCGCGGACTTCGGCGGCGACAACGGCGAAGCCCTTGCCGGCATCGCCCGCACGTGCCGCTTCGACCCCGGCATTGAGGGCAAGCAGATTCGTCTGAAAGGCTATCGAGTCGATCACGTCGACGATGGTGCCGATCTCCTGCGCGGACGATTCGATCGCGGCCATGGCGGTCACCGCCTGCTGGACAACCCCTGCGCTCTCGCCGGTCTGGGCATGAGCCTGGGTGACTGCGCTTCGTGCCCGCGTCGCCGTGGCCGCGCTCTCGCGCACGCGGTTGCTGACGAGTTGCATCGAAGCGGCGGTTTCCTCGAGATTGGCGGCCTGCTGCTGGTTGCGCGCGGAAAGGTCGTCGGTGGCCATGCGGATTTCGACGATGGTGCGCGACAGATTGCCCGATCCCGTCCCGACGGTCGCCATGGCGTCGGCCAGCGCTGCGACGGCGGCGTTGAAGTTCTGGCGCACCTGCTCGTAATCGGCAGGGAAGCTGTCGTGAATCTGCGCCTCCAGGTCCTTGTCGGCCAGTTTGCGCAGGCCGCTGGACAATGTCTCGACAAGATCGTGCTGCGCGGATTCTGCGTCGCGGTTATCGATGGCGGCGCGGCGGAACACGTCCATTGCCCGCGCCATCGCGCCGAGTTCGTCGGTTCGATCGAGGCCAGGAATCGCGGTTTCCAGCCTTCCCGCGGCCAGCTCGCCGAAGGCCAGCCTCGCATCTTCGAGCGGCCGGACGACACGGGATTGCGCCTGCGCGGCGGTCCAGCCGATCGCCGCGGCTACACTGAGCGCGATCAGCGTGCTGAGGGCAAGCGAAGCGGTTGTCAGCAGCATGTCACGCTGCAGTTCGCGGGCCGAATAGGCACGCGACATGTCGACCAGCCTGACCACCTCCTCGTGCTGGCGGTGGTAGAGCGGGGTCAGGATGGTTCGGTGCACGCGCTCCATGGCTTGCTTGTCGCGCGCGCGCACCGCCGGTACGAACTCGCGGTCGATCGCCTCCCAGAACGCGGCGGCGGTGGCGATTACCCGGGTCATTTGCGGTTCGACGTCCGGCGGCAGCGGTGCATCGCGCCAATAGGCCTGTCTGTCGCGGAACTCGGCCTGGAGCCGGGCCAGCTCTTCCAGCCGGCCCGGGGCCTGGGCGGGATCGTTCACGGCCAGGGTGGCGTCGAGATAGGGTTCCACCACGTAGGCGGGCGGCGGCAGGATATCGGCGAGCATCTCGTCCTGAAGCGCGTGTTTCGCCTGGATCGGACCGCCGAAGCGGATCTTGTAGGTGCTGAAGCCGGCGATGACGATGGCGAGCGCCACCAGCCCTACAAGCAGCCGGCCAATCCGTTTGGACTGGTCCCTTATCATTTCTGTGTCCGCCCTCGACAGCCTCGGCAACGGCAGCGAGGCTAAGCGCTCCCGATGAATCGGCCGCTTTCGAGGGGCTAGGGGAATGGCAGTAAGGCCATGGTCGCTCCGGACACAAAAAGGGGCGCTCCCGTGGGGGCGCCCCTCTTGCAGCACCGGTCGAGCGACCGGTGCCATGTCTGTGCCGATCAGCGCGGCAGTTCGGAAACGCCCATCAGCGCCTCGTCCACCGCGCGCGCGCACTGGCGGCCTTCGCGGATCGCCCAGACCACCAGCGACTGGCCACGGCGCATGTCGCCGCACGACCAGATCGCCGGGTCGCTGGTGCGGTAGTCGGCCATGGTCGCCTTGACGTTGCCGCGTGCGTCCAGGTCGACGCCCGACTGGTCGAGCATGCCCGCCTTGCGCGGACCGACAAAGCCCATTGCAAGGAAGATCAGGTCGGCCTGGAGCGTGAACTCGCTGCCGGCCACTTCCTGCATCTTGCCGTCCTTCCACTCGACGCGGACGCATTCGAGGCCGGTGACGTCGTTGTCGCCGATGACGCGCTTGGCCAGTACCGCCCAGTCACGCTCGCAGCCTTCCTCGTGGCTCGACGAGGTGCGCAGCTTGAGCGGCCAGTTCGGCCAGGACATCGCCTTGTTCTCGTGCAGCGGCGGCTTGGGCATGATTTCCAGCTGCGTGACCGAAGCCGCGCCCTGGCGGTTGGAGGTACCGACGCAGTCCGAACCGGTGTCGCCGCCGCCGATGACGATGACGTGCTTGCCGGTGGCCGAGAGCGTGCCGCGCGGAGCGGCGCGCATTTCGTCGTCGCCTGCGTTGCGCTTGTTCTGCTGGGTCAGGAATTCCATCGCGAAGCGCACGCCCGGCAGTTCGAAACCGGGGATGTTCAGCGGACGGGGATCCTCGGCACCGCCGGCAAAGACCACGGCGTCGAAGTTTTCCTTCAGCGAAGCCACCGAAACCGTCACGCCGACTTCGACCGAGGTGCGGAACTCCACGCCTTCGGCCATCATCTGCACCATGCGGCGGTTGATGAGGTGCTTCTCCATCTTGAAGTCGGGAATGCCGTAGCGCATCAGCCCCCCGACGCGGTCGTTCTTCTCGAACACCGTCACCGAGTGGCCGGCGCGGGCCAGCTGCTGGGCCGCGGCCAGACCCGCCGGGCCCGAACCCACGACCGCCACCGACTTGCCGGTGCGCTTGGCCGCGACCTTCGGCGTGATCCAGCCTTCGGCCCAGCCCTTGTCGACGATCGCGCATTCGATCGACTTGATGGTGACCGGCTGGTCGATGATGTTCAGCGTGCAGGCCGCCTCGCACGGGGCGGGGCAGATGCGGCCGGTGAACTCGGGGAAGTTGTTGGTCGAGTGGAGGACTTCCAGCGCGTTCTTGAAGTCGTCCTCGTAGACCAGGTGGTTCCAGTCGGGGATGATGTTGTTGACCGGACAGCCGGTGTGGCAGTGCGGCACGCCGCAGTTCATGCAGCGCGAGGCCTGGTTCTTGAGCGTCTCGGCCGAGAGCGGAACGATGAACTCCTTGTAGTTCGTCAGACGCTCGGCCTTGTCGCCATAGGTGCGATCCTGGCGGTCCAGTTCGAGGAAGCCGGTTTCCTTGCCCATTTCTATTACCTTCGAATTATTCTGCGGCCACCGAAGCGGCTTCAAGCCGCTCGGCCTCGAGTTGGCGGAGAGCCTTGGCGTAGTCGCGCGGCATCACCTTGACGAACTTCGACACAGTGGTCGCCCAGTCGTCGAGCAGCGCACGGGCCCGCTTGGAGCCGGTGTGCAGGTGGTGCCGTTCGAGCAGTACGCGCAGGCGTTCCGCGTCGTGGCGCAGCATGTCGCCCATGCCGAGGTCGTGGACGCCGTTGGTCCGCTGCTGCGGACGGCCGGCACCGTCTTCCTCGTCGGCTTCGGCCGAGAACTTCACGAGATCGACCATGGCGGGATTGCACAGCTTCTCGAACTGGCCGTCCTCGTCATAGACGTAGGCAACGCCGCCCGACATGCCCGCCGCGAAGTTGCGGCCGGTCTTGCCCAGCACGGTCACCACGCCGCCGGTCATGTACTCGCAGCCATGATCGCCGCAGCCTTCGACCACCGTGACGGCGCCCGAGTTGCGCACCGCGAAGCGTTCGCCGGCGACGCCGTTGAAGAACGCCTCGCCCGAGATCGCGCCGTAGAGCACGGTGTTGCCGACGATGATGTTCTGCAGCGGGTCGCGGTTCACGTGGCCCGGCTGGCGCACGATCACGCGGCCGCCCGACAGACCCTTGCCGACATAGTCGTTGCCGTCGCCGGTCAGGTCGAGCGTGACGCCGTGGGCAAGCCAGGCGCCGAAGCTCTGCCCGGCAACGCCGGTCAGCTTCACGTTGATCGTGTTGTCCGGCAGGCCGGCATGGCCGTAGCGACGGGCGACTTCGCCCGAAAGCATGGCGCCCACGGTACGGTTGACGTTGATCACCGGCTTTTCGATCCGCACCGGCTCACGCTTGTCCAGCGCGTCGGCGGCGGCTTCGATCAGCACGTTGTCGAGAGCGTGCTCCAGACCGTGGTCCTGCGTCTGGCTCCAGTTGAGCGACGGGCTGTCGCCCAGCGGGGCCTGATAGAGCACCTTGGACAGGTCGACGCCCTTGGCCTTCCAGTGGGTGATCGCCTTCTTCATGTCGAGACGGTCGACGCGGCCGACCATCTCCGCGAGCGTGCGGAAGCCCAGTTCCGCCATGATCGCGCGCAGCTCTTCGGCCACGAAGAAGAAGTAGTTGATCACGTGTTCCGGCTGGCCGGTGAAGCGCGCGCGCAGCACCGGGTTCTGGGTGGCGACGCCGACCGGGCAGGTGTTCAGGTGGCACTTGCGCATCATGATGCAGCCGGCCGCGATCAGCGGGGCAGTGGCGAAGCCGAACTCGTCGGCGCCGAGCAGTGCCGCGATGGCCACGTCCCGTCCGGTGCGCAGGCCGCCGTCGGCCTGAACCACCACGCGGCTGCGCAGGTTGTTGAGCAGCAGCGTCTGCTGGGTTTCGGCAAGGCCGATTTCCCAGGGCGAACCCGCGTGGGTCAGCGAGGTCAGCGGCGAAGCGCCGGTGCCGCCCTCGTAGCCCGAGATCGTGATGTGGTCTGCACGCGCCTTGGAGACACCTGCGGCCACGGTGCCGACACCGACTTCGGACACCAGCTTGACCGAGACTCGCGACGTGGGGTTCACGTTCTTGAGGTCGTGGATGAGCTGCGCGATGTCCTCGATCGAGTAGATGTCGTGGTGCGGCGGCGGCGAGATCAGGCCGACGCCCGGCGTCGAGTGACGCGTCGCGCCGATCGTCTTGTCGACCTTGTCGCCGGGCAGCTGGCCGCCTTCGCCGGGCTTGGCGCCCTGGGCCATCTTGATCTGGATGTCGTCGGCGTTGACCAGGTACTCGGTGGTGACGCCGAAGCGGCCCGAGGCGACCTGCTTGATCGACGAACGCATCGAATCGCCGTTCGGCAGCGGCTTGAAGCGGCTGGGATCCTCGCCGCCCTCACCGGTGTTCGACTTGCCGCCGATGCGGTTCATGGCAAGCGCCAGCGTGGTGTGCGCCTCCCACGAGATCGAGCCGTAGCTCATCGCGCCGGTGGCGAAGCGCCGGACGATTTCGCTGGCCGGTTCGACTTCGTCGAGCGGCACCGAGGCACCGGGCACGAAGTCCATCAGCCCGCGGATGGTCAGCAGGCGGCTGGACTGGTCGTTGATCGACTGCGCGAACTCGCGGTACTTCTCGGGCACGTTGCCGCGCACCGCGTGCTGGAGCGCGCCGATGTTCTCCGATGTCCAGGCATGTTCCTCGCCGCGCACGCGCGAACCGTAGATGCCGCCGACGTCGAGCATGTTCGCGTAGACCGGATCGTCGCCATAAGCCGAAGCGTGGCGGCGGACGGTCTCTTCGGCGATTTCGGTCAGCCCGGCGCCTTCGATGGTGGTGGCGGTGCCGGTGAAGTACTTCTCCACGAAGGCGCTCGACAGGCCGACCGCGTCGAAGATCTGGGCGCCGCAGTACGACTGGTAGGTCGAGATGCCCATCTTGGACATGACCTTACGGATGCCCTTGCCGATCGCGTAGATGTAGTTCTTGCGCGCCTGTTCGGCGGTCACCGGCAGGTTCTTGCGGGCGCGGATGTCCTCGATCGTCTCGAACGCGACGTAAGGGTTGATCGCTTCCGCGCCGAAGCCCGCGAGCACGCAGAAGTGGTGGACTTCACGCGCCTCGCCGGTTTCCACCACGAGGCCGGTCTGCATGCGCAGGCCCTGGCGGACGAGGTGGTGGTGGACGGCAGCCGTCGCCAGCAGCGCCGGCATCGGGATGCGGTCCGGGCCCTGGGCACGGTCGGACAGGACAAGGATGTTTTTGTCCGCCAGCACGGCCTCGGTGGCCGCCCAGCACATTTCCTTGATCGCCATCTCCAGACCGGTGGCGCCGGCAGAGGCGTCCCAGGTCATGTCGATGGTCTCGGTGCGGAACGCGCCGTCCAGCGCAGCCTCGACCGAGCGGATCTTGGCCAGGTCCTCGTCGGTGAGGATCGGCTGGCTGACTTCGAGGCGCTTGTGCGCACCGGCGTCATGACCCAGCAGGTTCGGGCGCGGGCCGATCATCGAGACGAGGCTCATGACCAGTTCCTCGCGGATCGGATCGATCGGCGGGTTGGTGACCTGCGCGAAGTTCTGCTTGAAGTAGTCGTAGAGCAGGCGCGAGCGGTTCGACAGCACCGGGATCGGCGTGTCGGTGCCCATCGAGCCGAGCGGATCGTCTGCTGCCACGGCCATCGGTTCGAGGAAGCGCGAGGTGTCTTCCTGGGTGTAGCCGAAGGCCTGCTGGCGATCGAGCAGCGAGCCGGTCGGTTCCGGAAGCTGGGCCAGTTCGGGTTCGATCACGTCGAGGTCGGCGAGGTTGTACTGCGCCATTTCAAGCCACTTCTCGTAGGGCTCCTCGCCCGCGAGCTGGTTCTTGATTTCCTCGTCCTCGATGATGCGACCCTGCTCGAAGTCGATCAGCAGCATGCGGCCGGGCTGGAGGCGCCACTTGCGCACGATGTTGTCTTCCTTGATCGGAAGCACGCCGGATTCCGAGGCCATGACGCACAGGTCATCGTCGGTGACGAGGAAGCGCGCGGGGCGCAGGCCATTGCGGTCCAGCGTGGCGCCGATCTGGCGGCCATCGGTGAAGGCCACGGCGGCCGGGCCGTCCCACGGCTCCATCAGGGCGGCGTGATACTCGTAGAACGCGCGGCGTTCCGGGGTCATCAGCGGGTTGCCCGCCCATGCCTCGGGGATCAGCATCATCATCGCGTGGCTCAGCGAGTAACCGCCGGCCAGCAGCAGTTCCAGCGCGTTGTCGAGGCACGCGGTGTCCGACTGGCCGTGCGGGATCAGCGGCCACATCTTGTCGAGATCGGCGCCCAGCAGCTCCGATTCCATGGTGCGGCGGCGGGCATTCATCCAGTTCACGTTGCCGCGAACGGTGTTGATCTCGCCGTTGTGCGCCATGAAGCGGAACGGGTGCGCCAGCTTCCAGCTCGGGAAGGTGTTGGTCGAGAACCGCTGGTGGACGAGGCCGAGCGCCGAGACGAACTCGGGATTGCGCAGATCGTCGTAGAACGAGCCGACCTGGGTCGCCAGCAGCAGGCCCTTGTAGACGATCGTGCGGGTCGAGAAGCTGGGCATGTAGAGCTCGGTGAGCCCCGGCATGTCATGCTTTTCGGCCATTGCCTTGAGCGGGTTCTGGGTCTGCTTGCGGATTGCCAGGATCTTGCGCTCGAACGCGTCCTGATCGGCGCAGTTGGAGCCGCGGCCGACAAAGCACTGGCGGATCACCGGCATCGATTCGAGCACGGTCTTGCCAAGTCCGTCGAGCGTCACCGGCACGTCGCGCCAGCCGATCAGGGTCTGGCCTTCCTTGGCGATGAACTTCTCGAAAGTCTGCGTGATCAGGTCACGGCAGGCTTCGTCCTGCGGCAGGAAGCACATGGCCACGGCATAGTCGCCCGCCTTGGGCAGCTCGACGCCGGTGGCGGCGGCCCAGCCGCGGAACAGCTGGTCGGGAAGCTGCGTGAGGATGCCGGCACCGTCACCCAGCAGCGGGTCGGCGCCTACCGCCCCGCGGTGGTCGATATTTTTAAGGATTTCCAGTGCCTGGGTAATAATGGCGTGGCTTTTGTTCCCTTTGATATGGGCAACAAAACCCACACCACAGGCATCGTGTTCATTACGCGCATCATAAAGGCCCTGGGGCTTAGGAAATCCCATCGATAAAACCCATCCTGTCGTTGTCCGGGGTTCACACCGAGCGCCTCGCTTCGACACGCGCGAATCGCGCGCGGCCAAAATTCGCCGTGGTGTCCCCTAAGGGCCCCCATGACGATTACGGACCGCATTTGCAACTGCGAACGAACGTCCTCGCGCAGATTTAGTGCGTTGACACGGTAAAAAAGGGAATTTTGTTGTGCGGCTGGATAAGCGCTCGCGCTGAAAACGTTTGCGGACGGGGTGGTTCCGTCCGCCGGGCCTGGCTTTCAGTGCGAGCCGCTCATGCGCTGCAGCGTCGCGAGCGCTGCGCGCAGGGCCTTTTCGGTTTCGGCGGGGTCCGGGCGACCGGGCGGGTCGAACAGGCGGGCACCAGGTTGCGCAGGAGCCATGAAGGCCGGTGCCGCGTCGATGTGGGTTGCGGTTGTTGCAGTGGCGGTTTCGTTCACGGCTTCGGCCGGGCGCGGGCCCGGGTGACCGGCCCCGTTTTCGCCTTCGTTTTCGCTTTCATCGTCCAGGGCGATGAAACCCGGGCGTGGTTCGATGCGGCGCTGCATGCTCAGCAGCGAGGAGTAGCCTTCTTCGAGCACGTCTTCCTCGACGATGTCGGCGCCATCCTCGGCAAAGTCCTCGTCCTCGCCAAAGGCCAGCGCGGTGCCTTCCTCTTCATCCTCATCTTCGGCCGGGGCCGGGACAAAGTCATGGCCTGCGGCGAGGCCGGCCATCGGCCGCTCCTCGAGCGCGGAGGCAATTGCCGCTTCCACCGGCGTGGGAATGGCCGCTTCCACCGGCGTGGCGACCGGCTGCGGGGCAAGGGCAATGTGCCGCGGAGGGATGTAGCCGGGAAGAACGTCGTCCTCGTCCTGCTCGTCGAAGGAGGCGAGCCCGATCGGACGCAGCTTGGCCGGGATCGGCGTGATCCTTGCCGAGGGGAACAGCGGCGAGACAACGCTACTGGCAGCATCGTCGGCAGCTTCGCCAAGGAGAGAGCCGCCGTCCGCAATCTCGGCGGCATAAGTTTCGAGTTCGGCTTCGGCTTCGCCGCCGGTCACGGCCTGCCAGCCCCCGACGCCGGCCGCTGCCTCGGGCGCGTCGCCGAGGGCAAAATCGTCTTCCAGCGGTTGCGCCGCCTCGATGCGGCCGGCCAGTACCTCGGTGCGTGCCGCAAGGCCCGGTCCGGAAAACGGTGTGCGGGCAAAGGGCGGCGGCGCGAAGGGGGCTGCTGCGGGGCTCTGGGGCAGGCCGCCGTCCAGCCCTGCATCGAGATTCGTGCCCAGGCCCATGGCGGCGCTGATCGCGGCCAGGCGCGCAACCGAAGGGCCGTAAGGGGGCGTGGGGTCCGAGGGCGCGTCATCAGGAGCGATGCCGTTGGCGGGCCTGCCGTCAGCGGCGCTGTCGGTAGCAGTCGGGACCTTCGGCGCCGTGATGCCTGCCAGGGGATCTGCGGCCAGGCCTTCGCGGTCGGCGGGCGGGGCGTCCGCAATGGCGGGAGCCACGACCGTCAGCGGTGCAGGCGGGGTCAGCGAGAGCTTGCGGCGCTGCTCCTCCATCGCCAGTGCCAGGCGTTCGAGCAGTTCGACCTGACTGAGCGCGTCGAGCGGAGCCCTGGAGATGCGTTCTGCCGCGCTCGCCGTCAGGGTCTGGTCAGGCGTGGGCGTAGGCGTAGGCGTCGTCGAGGGTTCCGGCTCCGGCTCGGGAAACGCTGTGTCTTGCGGTTCCGCTTCGCGGGCGAGTGTGTCGTGCGGTGCGGTTTCGCTGTGAAGATAGGTTTCGAACAGCGGCGCTGCCGTCAGCGGCGCGGAGAGCGGCGTGAAATTGGCCTGATCGTCCCCGTCGTGGCCGCTGTCCGCCCAAGCCGCGGGAGAAAAGGCCGCGGGAGAGAAGGCCGTAGATGAGAAGGCTGGGGCAAGGGCCGCAGGTGTTTCGATCGCGTCCGTCTGGGAAGGCGCCGGTCCGGTCAGCGGTGCTTCCGCTTCTGGACCTTGGTCCCCAAGCGGCACGGTAGCGGCGTCGACTTGCGCGACGTCAGTGTCTTCAAGGTCAGGCACGCGGGGAGCGGCCGGTTCTGCGGGGAGAGCCTGGTAGTCCGTATCGTCCGCGTCATCCTCGACCTGGGCAGGCAGCCCATCGAGATCGAACTCGGCCAGCTGCAGGATCTGCGGCGCGGTCATGTCGTTTGCCAGGCTGGCCGGCGTCGGCGCCGGTTCCGCTTCGCGCACGGTTTCGGGGCCCCGCCGACGCCCGGCCAACGAGGCCAGGCGTCCAGGAACTGCAATGGGCGTCGCTGCAATGACTGGGGTGGCATCTTCAGTTTCGGCCGCCGTTTCCGTCGAAGTGTCGGCCAGGGCATTGCCCTCACCGCTGCCGCGGCGCGCCAGCCTCAGGCCGATGACCACGCCGACCAGCGCGCCGAGGCCGGTCAGCGCCAGGGCGACCAGCAGCCGGGCGGTCACGCCCAGCGGAGGAGCGGCCATGGGAACGAGGGAGGACAGCCCGGTCGCGCCGACCAGCCGTTCGATCGTGGCGGGGCTCAGCACCATGCTGCCAAGCCCGAACAGCGCGGCCACCCAAAGCGCGGCAATCGCCGGAAACAGCGGGTGGCGCGTGATCGGCTGGTTTCCCGCGCCCTGTGACTTACGTTCTTGCTTCGCCACCTTGATCATCCCGTGCAAATTCCGCTTTCGTCCCGTCGCTCAGGCAACGGCGAGCCCGCTTCGAGTCCTTTCGAGTGGCAGGATTTGGTAAACGTCTCGATAACGGGCGACATTGCAAGCCCAGTCGTGTCCGCTGCGGACATGATCGAGCCCGGCCTCGCGCAGGCGCTCCCAGTTCTCGGGCGCGGCCAGCAGGTCGGCCAGCGCCTGCGCGCAGGCGGCAGGATCGTCGGGCGGGAACAGGATGCCGGTCCTGTCGTGCTCGACCAGTTCGCGGTGGCCACCCACGGCGCTGGCCGCGACCAGTTTGCCCTGCGCCATGGCTTCGAGCGGTTTGAGCGGGGTGACAAGGTCGGTCAGGCGGCTTTGCTTGCGCGGATAGGCCATGACATCGCAGAGCGCGTAATAGCGCTCCACCTCGTTATGCGGTACGCGGCCGATGAAACGGATGGCATGGGCCGCCGGAGAGGCTTGGGCCTGGGCGCGCAAGTGTTCCTCGCGCGGGCCGCCGCCGACCATCAGCAGCCGCGCATCCGGCTGGCGGGCCAGCAGCAGGGGCATGGCGGCGATCAGGTCGTCCAGGCCTTCGTAATCGTAGAAGCTGCCGATGAAGCCGATCACCGGGCAGGCACGGCCGTCGACCTCGAAGCCAAGCTCGCGGGCGAGGCTTCCATCCCGCGCGGCAGGCGCGCCGAACAGCGAGAGGTCGACGCCGTTGGGCGCGACAGTGATCTTCCCGGCGGGCGTCCCGCGCGCGACGAGGTCGGCGCGCAGGCCCTCGCAGATCGTCACCACCGCATCGGCTCTGGCGACTACCCGGTTTTCGAGCGCGCGGGTGAGCCGGTACTTGAGCGAGCCTTCGCTGCCGGTGCCGTTGCCGACCGCGGCATCTTCCCAGAACGCGCGGATCTCGTAGACGCAGCGGATGCCGTGGCGTTTCGCCACCCGCACGGCTGCCGCCCCGCACAAGGCGGGTGAATGCGCATGGATCACGTCCGGGCGCCAGATGCTGATCGCCGCTTCGATGCCCTGTTCCAGCACCCCGATCTCGCGCCATTCGCGCCAGAGCGGAAGGGTGCCTGCATCCCCGGTGCTGCGATGGAACAGCAGTCCATCGGCCTCTTCCAGATCCGCGCCCTTGGCGGTGTGGCGCAATCCGGTTACCCCTCGCACTTCCCAGCCCATGGCTTCCTGCGCCTTCAGGATCGCACGGGTGCGGAAGGTGTAGCCGCTGTGCAGCGGCAGCGAGTGGTCGAGGACGTGGAGAATCCTGGTCATGCGCGGAATACCTAGCACATAACGCTTAACGCCGCGTCAACCCGCTGATGATAGGGCACTGGGCCTATGGTCGACATTTTTGCTCTTGTCCTGGCCCATGGCCTGCTGGCGCTGGCCGCCTGGCGGCTGTTGTTGCGGCCGGAACTCGACGAAGAGGGGGGTGACCAGCAGGCGGGGGATGCCGAAGGCCGGGCCGGTAACGCCCGGCGGCATTCTTCGCGTGGAGCCTCGCGCAAGGGCATGCAGTGGCCGCGATCGGATGGTGCAGCCGCTCAGGAAGGCGGGACCTGTCCTGCGGCAGGGGACGGGCATGCTTGATCTCGGCCTCACCGGCTTTCTTTTCATTTTCCTCGCCCTCGGCTTCCGGCGCCCGTTCCTCTGGGTGCTTTGCTATCTTTATGTCGACATCGTCTCGCCGCAGATCATTTCCTGGGGGATCCTGGCGCACCTGCCGGTCTCGCTGATGGCGTTCGGCGCGGCGTTCGGCGGCTGGCTGCTGTTCGACGACAAGCGCGACATGCGCTTCACGCTGCGGCAGGGGCTGCTGCTGGCGCTGCTGGTCTACTGTGCGCTCACCACCTTCACCGCGGTCTATCCCGAGGCCGCGCAGGAGAAGTGGGCCTGGGTGTGGAAGGCGCTGGTCTTCGCGATCTTCCTGCCGCTCACCTTGCGCACGCGCCTGAGAATCGAGGCGGTGGCGCTGGTCATGGTCCTTGCGGCCAGCGCGCTGATCATCGACGGCGGCATCAAGACGGCGATGGGCGGTGGCGGTTACGGCGCGCTCAGGATCTTTGTCGAGAACAACACCGGGCTTTACGAGGGGTCGATCCTGTCGAGCGTGGCGATCGCGATCATTCCGCTGATCCTCTGGCTGAGCCGCTACGGCACGATCTTTCCGCCCGACTGGCGGGTCAGGCTCTTCGCGGCGGCGCTGATCTTTGCCTGCGCGCTGATCCCGGTCGGCACCCAGGCGCGCACCGGACTGGTCTGTCTCGGCGTGCTATGCCTGTTCTACTTGCGCACCGCCCGGCACAAGCTGCTGATCGGTGCGGGCATGGCGCTGGCGGTGGTGGTGGCGGTACCGTTCCTGCCGCAGTCGTTCATGGCCCGCATGGGCACGATCGAGAACCACCAGTCCGACCAGTCCGCCGGCACGCGAATCGGCGTGTGGAAATGGACCTGGGACTATGTGAAGCACCATCCGGCGGGCGGTGGCTTCGTGGTCAACATCGCCAGCAAGGTCGAATACGATACGGTCGCGGCACATACGGTGGGCGCGACCACCACGGTCACCCGCACGCGGGTGGTAGAGCAGGGACGCGCCTTCCATTCGAGCTATTTCGAGATGCTGGGCGAACAGGGTTTCCCGGGTTTCTTCCTGTGGATCGCGCTGCAGCTTTCCGGCCTGGTGCAGATGGAACTGATTCGCCGCCGCTGGAAGGATCGCACGGGGGAGGACGAGGCCTGGGCGGCGCCGCTGGCGGTGGCGCTGCAACTGGCGCAGATCGTCTATCTGATCGGCTCGCTCTTCGTCGGCATCGCGTTCCAGCCGTTCATCCTGATGCTGGTCGGCCTGCAGTGCGGCCTGTGGAGCTATCTGCGGCGAATCGAAGAATCGCGCGGACGGGCGCGGCGGCCGATGCCGCTTGTCCGGCCTGGCGAGGCGCGTCACGGCGGGGTGCCGATGAAAACCGGCCGGGAAGCCCCCGTTTCGGAGCCCCTGGCGCCGTAATCCACGGCTTCGCCCCTAAAGGATTCTCGCTAGAGTCGATCCGCTTCGGCGCAAGGTTTGCCATTAACGGCAAATTAACCTTTAACCTTCATTGCTCATATGGTTAATACGCGGCAATGTCCGTTTAGGCCGGGTTTACGCCGACGGGCTGACGGGCAACTTAGGGGGGCATCCCATGCGAGTGCTGTTGATCGAGGACGAACCCACCACCGCGCGGGCCATCGAACTCATGCTGACCGCCGAAGGCTTCAACGTCTATTCCACCGACCTGGGTGAAGAAGGCCTCGATCTCGGCAAGCTCTACGATTACGACATCATCCTGCTCGATCTCAATCTGCCCGACATGCACGGGTACGACGTGCTCAAGAAGCTGCGCGTTGCCAAGGTGCAGACGCCGGTGCTGATCCTCTCGGGCATTTCGGAGATGGATTCCAAGGTCCGCTCGTTCGGCTTCGGCGCGGACGACTATGTGACCAAGCCGTTCCACCGCGAAGAACTGATCGCGCGCATCCACGCCGTTGTCCGCCGCTCGAAGGGCCATTCGCAGTCGGTCATCCGCACCGGCAAGCTGGTGGTTAACCTCGACGCCAAGACGGTCGAGGTCGACAGCGCCCGCGTGCACCTGACCGGCAAGGAATATGCGATGCTGGAGCTGCTCTCGCTGCGCAAGGGCACCACGCTGACCAAGGAAATGTTCCTCAACCACCTTTATGGCGGCATGGACGAACCCGAACTCAAGATCATCGACGTCTTCATCTGCAAGCTGCGCAAGAAGCTGGCGCATGCCTGCGGAGGCGCGAACTACATCGAGACCGTCTGGGGCCGCGGCTACGTGCTGCGCGACCCGGACGAGCTTCAGGACGTTGCCTGACCGGGCGCCGGACGTCCGCACCTGTTTCTGCTTTCCCCAAGCATGAAGAATGGAACGGCCTGCCCCTCGGGGCGGGCCGTTTCGGTTTCCAAGGCCCCGAACGGCCACGGCGCCAGCGTTACCGGCGTTGACCTTGAAGCGCATCGGTGTCAGTGCGCCGCGCCATGACGGCTCACAAATCCGGCGATCCGACCACGCTCAACCGCCTCTACGGCCGCGCCAAGGGCAAGCCCCTGCGCGCCGGCCAGCAGGCCCTGGTCGACAATCTGCTGCCGCGCATCGCGGTGCCCCTCGAAGGTCCGGTGACCTCGGCGCTGCTGTTTGGCGACGAGCGGCCGCTCCATTTCGAGATCGGCTTCGGCGGCGGCGAGCATATGGCAGAGCGCGCCGACATGCTGCCCGACCATGGCTTCATCGGTGCCGAGCCGTTCATCAACGGTGTCGCCCAGGCGCTGACCCATGTGGCCGGCGACAATGGTGCGCATCCGCCGATCGGCAACGTGCGTATCCACCACGGCGATGCGCTGGAAGTGCTGTCCCGCATTCCCGACGGTTCGCTGTCGATGCTCTACCTGCTGCATCCCGACCCCTGGCCCAAGGCCCGCCATGCCAAGCGCCGCATGATGAACGACGGCCCGGTCGACATGTTCGCGGCCAAGCTGAAGCCCGGCGGCGAGTTTCGTTTCGGCACCGATCACGCCGTCTACGTGCGTCATGCGCTGATGGTCATGCAGCGCCATACCGACCAGTTCGAATGGCTCTGCGAGAAGCCGGGCGACTTCCAGGTGCGTCCCGGCGGCTGGCCGGAAACACGCTACGCGGTCAAGGCGCGCACGGTCTACGGGCACGAGATCTGGTACTTCCGCTACCGCCGAAAATAGCACGCGGGTTTACGCCAGAAAACGCCGGATTTTCGCCACTCTGCCTACGCCACCCTACCTTGTTGTAACCCCCTTTTTTCCGTATGGTGATTACCCGGTGATTACCCGAAGAGGGTCATGAGGTATTGCTATGGCAACGGGAAAGGTGACGAAGCGGAGCGTCGATGCCCTGCAGGAGGCATCGATCGCAGGCTTCCTTTGGGATGATGACCTGAAGGGTTTCGGCGTTCGGATTCTATCCTCCAGCGCGGCGTCCTACATCATTCAGTATCGGATGGGCGGCCGGGAAGCGCGCACCCGCCGCTACACGATTGGCAGCCACGGTTCCCCATGGACGCCGATGACAGCGCGTACCGAGGCGGCACGCTTATTGATGCTGGTTGCGCAAGGGACCGACTGATCGGCCCCCACCGAGTGGTCCGGGTTATTTGTTAGTGTAAGATTGCCTCCGGCGCCATGGCCGGCCGCAGGTGGAGCGAAGCGGAACCGGAGGGCGGCCATGGCGGCGTCGCTGCTTCCGGGGCCGGCGGCCGGTAGCCCAGCGAGCTGTGCGGCCTGACAGTGTTGTAGTGCCGCCGCCAAGCCTCGATCAGGATCTTAGCCTCGGCCAGGGTGTAGAAGATCTCACCGTTGAGTAGCTCGTCACGCATCGAGCCGTTGAAGGACTCGCAGTAGCCATTTTCCCACGGGCTGCCGGGGGTGATGTAGAGCGTCTTCACACCGATCCTGCCCAGCCATTCTTGCACGGCATTGGCGATAAATTCGGGGCCATTGTCCGACCGTATATGCGCAGGCGGCCCACGCGTGACGAACAGATCGGCCAGCGCCGCCAGCACATCCTCGCTCCTGAGCCGTCGCGCGACCGGCAAGGCCAGGCACTCCCGACTGGCCTCGTCGATGATCGACAAGATGCGGAACTTGCGACCATCATGCGTGCGGCCCTCGACGAAGTCGTAGGACCACACGTGCCCCGGATATTCGGGCCGCAGCCGGATGCACGATCCGTCATGGAGCCAGAGCCTTCCGCGCTTCGGCTGCTTTTGCGGCACCTTGAGCCCCTCGCGGCGCCAGATGCGCTCGACCCGCTTACGGTTCACATGCCACCCCGCATCGCGCAGCAGGGCGGTCACCCGGCGATAGCCGTAACGACCATATTGCCGGGCGAGAGCGATGATGTCCTCCGTCAGTGCGGCTTCGTCATCCGCCCCGCGTGGCGCCTTGCGCTGCGTCGATCGATGTTGCCCGAGCACACGGCACACCCGCCGCTCGGAGACAGCCATGATCCCTCGGATGTGATCGACACAGCGGCGGCGTCTGGCGGGGCTCAATAGTTTCCCCGCGCCGCCTCCTGCAGGTGTAGCGCGACAAACAGGATGAGGATTGCGCGTCAATCAGGATGAGAATGTGATTGTCGCGGCGCGTCATTCAGTGCCGATTTTAATTGTCGCTGGCAAGGACCTCGTTCTCATCCTGATTGTCGCGGATGGTCTCGAGGACTTTTGGAGTGGTGTAAGCGGCAGGACGTCCAGCCCCGGTGCGGCGGGCCTGAGCCGTGCGCCGGCGATAACTTTCGACGTTCATCTCGAAGATCGTGGCGTGATGCACGAGCCTGTCGACCGCAGCGAGCGTCATTGCTGGGTCCGGGAAGACGCGGTTCCATTCGCCGAAGGGCTGGTTAGCGGTGATAAGCAGGGATCTGCGCTCGTATCGGGCACTGATCAGTTCGAAGAGGACGGAGGTCTCCGCCTGGTCGCGTGAGACGTAGGCGAAGTCGTCAAGAATGAGCAGATGATACTTGTCGAGCTTGGCGATTGCGGATTCCAGCGTCAGTTCGCGGCGAGCGACCTGCAGACGTTGGACGAGGTCAGAGGTGCGGGTGAACAGTGCTCGCCAGCCATTTTCCACCAATGCTAGGCCGATCGCCGCCGCCAGATGGCTTTTGCCGCCGCCTGGCGGGCCGAACAGGATGAGATTGGAACCTTGGTCGAGCCAGCCATCGCCGGCGCACAGGGCCATGACCTGGGCCTTGGAGATCATCGGCACGGCCTCGAAGGCAAAGCAGTCCAACGTCTTGCCCGCCGGCAGGTGGGCTTCAGCCAGATGACGCCCGATCCGGCGGCGATCGCGTTCGGCGAGTTCGTGTTCGGCGAGAGCTGCAAGGAACCGGCTCGCGGGCCATCCTTCCTTATCCGCCTGGGCCGCAAAATCTCCCCAGATATGCTTGATGGTTGGCAAGCGCAGTTCATTGAGCATCAGGCCCAGGCGCTGTGCGTCGATCATGGGAGCCGTGCTCATGCCGCTTCTCCCTGTTCGATCAGCCCGTCGTAGATCGAGAGCGAGACCATCTCGACCACAACTTCGGGCAAAGTGGCGGGATCGGGGCTAAAGCGGCCCCGAAGTGCCGACAGGCATGGGGTCCTGCGGATTGCCAGGTCCTCCTCCAGGATATGGGCGAGCTCCGCCTCACAGGCGCGCTCGTGGGCCATGGCCAGAAGCTCAACCATGATCCGGCAGGCTTCTTTCTCGCCCACAGCTTCCAGCAAGTGCTCGAACATGAGGCGGTAGGGTGCGCGGGGGAACAGGCTGTCACGATAGACCAATCCACGCAGCGCCATCGGCTTGCGGCGCAGGGAATGAATGACATGGCGATAATCGACAACGTGGCCGTGCTTACCGTTCACACCGGCGCGGCCGCGCTGCAGGGTCATGAGCCTTGTGCCGCCGATGAAGACATCGAGACGGTCGTCGTAAAGGCGCACTCGCAGGCGATGACCGATCAGGCGCGAGGGGACCGTGTAGAAGACCTTGCGCAGGGTGAAGCCGCCCGAGGACGTCACTGTCACAAGGACTTCCTCGTAATCGGTAGTCCTTGCGTTCGGGAGGGATTGCAGCGCCTTGCGCTCAGCATCGATGCCGGGACCGTGGCGCCGGTTCCTTGCGGTCACGACTTCGTCGATGAAGCGGCGATAAGCGGCAAGGTCGATGAAGTCCGTGGTTCCGCGCAGTAACAGCGCGTCCTTCACTGCAGCCTTGATATGACCGTGGGCGCTCTCGATCGCACCGTTCTCGTGGGCAATGCCTGTGTTGTTGCGCGTCGGCTCCATTCCATAATGGGCGCATAGGGCGTCATAGCGCCTGGTCAGGTCGGCCTTCGCATCGGCGTCCAGATTGCGGAAGGCGGCCGACAGGCTGTCGGTGCGGTGGAGCCTGGGCGCTCCGCCGGCAGACCAGAGCGCATTCTGCAGCCCTTCGGCTAGGGCGACGAAACTCTCGCCGCCCAGAATGACGTGTCCATGTTCAAAGCCGCCGCAAGGCAGGCGGAAGTGATAGAGCAAGTGGTCCAAGGGTGCCCCGGCGATGGCGACCTCCAGATCGTTCATGCACGTAAAATCGGACATGCCGAGCCGCCCCGGCTCATGAACCTGCCTGAAGATGACTTCCCGATCCTGGCCGTTCAGAGCGCGCCAGTCGCGAATACGCCTCTCCAGGGTTCGTCGTGAGCCGAACTCGGTATCCGGGTACCGGCGGCGCAGTTCCTCGAAGATCGCGACAGGACGAAGACCGGGAGCGGCCTCCAGCATCGGCACGACAACCTCCTCGAAAATGCCCGATAGCGGATCAGGGCGCCGTCGGCCGCGCGGCGCCTGTCGCTGGGAAGGCAGGCGCGCATCCTGCAGCACCCGATAGCCGGTCGCCGGGCTGAAACCGGCCTTTGCCGCTGCCAGGGCGACGGGATCGTTACGTCTGTGGGTCATGAAAAGTCTCACCTGATGATCGTTGATGTGTCGGCCCGCCACACGCCAGGTCCTCCTTCCCAAGAAAACCCAATGCATAGCGGCCGCCGCGACCATCACAGGCACCCTTCAAAACGCGCCTCCTGCGTTCCGGCATCGGCTACGGGCTACGCCCTTCGCCAATCCCGGAACGCAGGATTCTCATCTTGTTTGTCGCGCTTTCTCACCCTGAATGTCGCGCGACATGCAGAATCATTTTATCGAGCGTCAGATCCGACACCGCCTGCCGCAGCCGGGCGTTCTCTCGCTCGAGATCCTTCATCCGCCGTGCCTGATCCATCTTCAGCCCGCCGTACTCCTTGCGCCAGCGGTAATAGCTCTGTTCGGTGACGCCGATCCGCCGGCAGGCGTCGGCCACCGTCCCGCCCTGCGCCAACACGATCTCCGCCTCACGCAGCTTGCCGATGATCTCCTCCGGCTTGTGCTTCCGAGCCATTCCATTCCTCCTTCGTGGTCAAGACTACGATAGTCGATGGGCCACTCAGAAGGGGGCAGATCAGTTAATGGCGAGCGGCACGATGTGCTCCTCGTGGAGCGCTCCCCCTTCGCTTGTGTAGGTGGTGACACCGCAGTAAATGCAGAGTCCAGCCGGCGCGCACCGATGTTCCGGGCGCCTCGGGAGCGGGTCGAAGGTTACCCAGCTCTCGGTCTCGCGATCCCATCGCGAAATGCCTTCCGGACCAAATCGTTCGTCGCTTGCCATAACAGAGGCAAATCAACCTCGCGTGCTGAGGGTGTCAATGACATTGGCACCTGTAATCAATACGGTCCGGTGACAGGCGCCGGCCTAACGTTTCCAGCGGTCCTCGAAATGGGTGAGCGGCATTTCCGCGACGATCGTGGGTTCTCGCCCTTCGCCCTTCAACCGCTCTTCGCGATGCACCGCTAGTGCGAGGTAGATCATGGCGGCCCGGGCAAGTTTGAGGAGCCTCAATGCCTTCGCGACGAATGCATCGCTGCCGATCGAGATGCCGAGATCGCCCGTTGATCGCTCGCTGGCAGGCGTTGCGGCCCACCCCTGAGTGATGTGCAGATATTTGTGCTCAAGATGATTGCGTAGAATGAATATCTCGCGCGCATCAGGGTTGGTCACCTGCTGCATCTTCTCCTCAAACAGATCCTTCGACAACCAGAACAAGCCCAGAAGGGGCCAGTTCTCGTAGGTGACGAAGCGGTCGTGCAGGCCCTGACGGACGTCGCCATCGGTGTACCAGACAGACCGAAAACCGACGCGATGTATTGGCGTCCCGAGCTTCCAATAGTCATTGATGAAGTAGCCAACCTTGTCGAGCAGACCATAAGCGAGCCGAAAGGCAGTGCGCATCTTTTCGGTCGACATCGAGTAGCTCGGATAATCTAGGGTGTTGTAGAGCCGCACCCGGCGATCGGCGAAATGAACGCGGTCTTCGCCAGCCTCGGCGACGCTCTCAAACAGCATTAATCGCGCAAACGCATATTCCTGCTTCATCTGATTGAAGAGGCCTATGACCGGCGGCATGCCGGGTATGTCGTGCGACACGGTCAGTGGCGGAAGCATGAGATAGTCTTCGGCGGCGACGGGGGCATCCACGACATCATTGAGCGGATTGATGAACAGCCGCCGCTTCACACACCAGTCCCGATAGTCTCGCTCAGTGCGGTTGCGGCCAAGATCGGTTCGCTCAGGATCGAAGTCGCGGGCGATCGCTTCCAGATCGAGGCGATCGGCGATCTCTCGCCCCCGCTCCTTGAAATAGCGTCTGGTAGATAGCGGATACGGCGCATCCCACAGAGTCCCCGGTGCGGTCGTTGCCATGAACGAGCGCTCTGCGTGGAGCAGCAGGATTTCCTGATCATAGCGGTCGGCACTCGCCAGTGCGTAGAATTTGAGACCGGTGCCACGGCTTCCGAGCGCCATTGCGAAGTTCGGGAGGATGGCGAGCGCGCGATCCCATAGCTCGACCGCCTCGATAAACCGGCCAACATCATTGAGCTGGATGCCGAGGTTGGTGAGGATCTGGCATTGTCGCACCGGATCGAGATCATTGAAGCCGTCGCTATAGCTCGCGCGCAGCAGTTCGAAGATCTGCTTCTCGCGGTCGGGCTGCTCCCACACGCGCGGCCCCGGCGTATTAGTGACGATGCGCTTTGCTTGCCACGCATTGGCTCGGAAATAATGCAGGATAACGCGGTTGGCGGGCGTCAAATCGCGGCGTTCGATCAACCGCAACTGTTCGAACGCTCGAATGACGGCCGGCTTTGAACCGAGATCGGACGCAAGGTCGATCAGGGTGCCGACGCTGTCGAGCGCCTTGTCATCCGACATGCGCTTGAGTGGTGCCCGCATCAGCCGCTCGAGGTCATCGCTCGACATGCGATCCGCCTTCATGTGCGTCATTTGCCATCAAGGCCGTGGCGACCGCGTAAATGGGGGCGCCATACCGCCCCCACCACCGCGCGTCGGTGGTTAGCGCCTGCCGTAGATTCGGCTCACCTTCGGCGTGGCGTGCGGACGACCGCGACACGATGACCGTCTCCCAACCGAATTGATCCCCCGTGACATCGATAATGAGGCCGTCGAGTTCGAGCCAAGCATGCCCACCATGCCACGCGCCGCCGGGCAGATCATTGTCTTTGACAACGTAAAGCGGCTCAATCCCGAGTAGATCGCGCAGATATCGACCGAGCAATTCACTGGCGTGCCCGCACGCCCCTTTTGGAAAATTGGACACGGTGACTTTGTGCCAGACGAGCGGGTCAACACTGTCGAGTGCGGCGCGAAACTGCTTGGCAGCATCTAGGATCAGCGCATCGTCCACGTGAGGCTGCGCCATTAGCCGAGCAGTGGCAAAACCAGCGCTGCAACGATCGCCGCGGCGCCGCGCTGTCGCAGGATGCGCTGATTGGCCAATTCGTCGTCCTCATCGACCGCGACGTCGTCGTCCTCGAACCGGGCTACCGCGACGGGACCATCTTTGCGGTAGGCGGCATCGGGTGTGTCCGGATCGCAGAAGCGCCGGGTTAGGCGCGACAGTGCATCGAGAATGACGTCGCGATGCGGTGTGTCCAGTGCCCGCGCAAAGGCGTCACGCGCGGCATCGACGCTGCCCTCATAATGTTCGAGGCAATAGACAATATCATGTGCGTCCTTGCGCTCGAAGCGGTCATCAAAGGCAAAGGCCTTGAGGCATATGAAGCTGACGATGTCGGCATAGCGAACCGTCTCGGTCGCCTGACCGTTGCCGTCGAGCAGCTCGGCCGTGATTTCGATCGACTCGTGCAGGTCAAACACCATGGAAGCGTGTGGGATGTTGACCGCCGACACGCCACCTTCGGTCGGCAATTCCTGAACGCGGCCACCTCGCAACGCGGGATCGTCAGCAAGGAATTCGAGGATCATGCTGCCGCCATCGACGATCGCTTTCCAGCGCCATGATTGTTTTACGCCGCGGTCGTTGACCGCGCGCTCAAAGCCCATCGCCCGCAGATTCTCCTCAAGGGTGCGGTACGCCTCGGTATCCGCGAGCATCGCGATATCGACGACGACATCGACGTCGCCAGTGCCCGCATGGGCCGGAACGGCAGGTGGGCGCGCCTTGATCAGATAGCGCGGGGCAAGGCCGCCAACGAGGAAGATCGATTGCCGCCAAGGTCCAAGATTGCGAAGCAGCGTCACAAGAACGCGTTCGCACGCTTCGGTCACGGGTTCGGTATAGCCGCCGATGGTTTTGGGCTTTGTCATCAGGCGCGCAGTTTTTCCGTGCGGAGGTGCCCCGCCATCTCCTTCGATCTCCCCGAACCCTGCAGCAAGTCGACGTAGACCTGCAGGGCAGGAGCGAAGACAATGCCGTTGCTTTCGTCATCGACGATGACATCGCTGGGGCTTTTGGTTTGCAGCACGCCGAGGTTCCAGCCTTCGCTGACCGGGTGCGCTCCCATGTCGTCGAGCACGCGATCGCGCAGGCGACCAGGCGGCATCCGACAACGGATTTGCGAGATGGTGCTCAGATAGGGCGCGTAATGCTGGGCCGCGGCCTCGCCCGTCACCGCGTAAACCAGATTGCTAGCACGACAGCTCTTATCAAGCTGTCGGCAAAGCGCGTGACTGTCTTGGGCGGGTACATAATATCGCGTGATCCTGGGGGGCTTCTGCTCAACGGCGTAGCGTGACCATTCATCCAGCAAAGGTGTCGCGTCGCGCAAACGCCGGACTTTCGCCGGGCCATTGCCTTCGACGTCGACCCATTCGCGACGTTCCATTTCGCTAAGCGTTGCCGAAGCCGTGGCAGGCGACACTTCGGCAAGCTCCGCCAGCTCCTTCACGCCGATCCATTCATCGCGGTGGGCAAACAGGGTGATAATCGTGCGCGCCTTCTGGCCTTCAAGGATCGACAGGATGCGGCGTGACCTTTTTGGCGGGGGGCGATCGATCAGAATGTAGAGCGCGTTGCTTGGAATGAAGAGCGATCCGCCAAGATCGTAGAAGCCGACATTTTCCTCACGCAGGAGATCACGGGCGCCGCGTGAGATCGCACGGGCAGCTAGGAACGGGATGATTTCCTTGCCGTCAGGATTGGCATGCGCGAGATAATTGCGGAATTGCCACAGCAGTTCGCGGACGTCGCGGGGAAAGGCCTCACGCTTCGCTTCGACAAGCAATTGCAGGCGCTTGCCGGCCACTTCCAGATCGATGGAGGCGTCGATCTGACGATGTCCGAACGCCCGCTGGTGATCGGTCGCCATGACATGGGCGTGGGGCAACCTGCCTATCGTCTCAATGAGGGATCGCAGCAGCTCCTGCTCGCTGATTTCAAACTCGTCCATTATCCACTGCCCAGCAAATTTTGTCCTCATAGCGAATATATCGTTTAAAGTCCATATTTGCTGCGCACCAAATTTAACCTATATATGTGGTATGGCGAAAGCATCACAGCCTCGCAAACGCGTCACCGTCGCGACCACCCGCTCGACCGCAGGCCCCGGCTATGCGTTCGAAGACCTTGTCGCCGCCGACCTGCTCACGCGTTTCGTCTTAGATATGCCGATTACCGGAATTGAGGTTCCTGGCTGTGAAATCCTGTCGCAGGCCGGAGCGCTCGGATGGGCAATCGACGATATTGTCTGTGTCGGATCGAGTCCGGACGGACATGCCCATCGGCTCGCGCTCTCCTGCAAGAGCAATGTTCAGGTGACGGCATCCGGATGGCCGAAAGATTTCGTCGAAGCGGCCTGGACGCTGTGGCGGACACAGGCGCCCTTCAACCGATCGACCGACCACATCGGTCTCGTGACGCGCGGACGCAATGCGGCGTTCGACGCGCTCTGGTCCGATCTCAAGCTATGGTGTGGTGATCCGGACCCGGCACTGGCCATCGGGCGAATCAACGCCAGCCAGAAACACCGCAAAGTCTTCGACACGGTACATAAGCCAGGACAGGTACAAGGTGTCTTGCCGGACGCAGCCGACACCATCGCGCTGATCGCGAAACTGCACCTCTATCCGCTCGATTTTCAGCTGAGCCCATCATTGAACCTGGAGCAAGCCAAGCAGCGCTGCCGCACGGCATTGATCTCGGAAGCGCAGGCAGAAGCCGACACGCTGTGGGAAGCGCTGGTCCAGACCGCCGAGACCGCGCGCTTGGGAAGCGGCATCATCCGCCTGCCACGTCTGCTCGGCGATCTATCCGCTCGGTTCGGACTGAAGGCTCATCCCAGCATATCGGCCGCTTGGCAGTCGCTGCGCAATCTGTCGATCGACCATCGCGACGGGATCGAAATCGCCCTCCCCAACGGACATGTCGTCGCCCGGCAGCGTGAGACGTCCCGACTGTCGCAGCTGTTGCACGCCTCGCGAGCGTGTATCGTCATAGGTGAATCCGGCGTGGGTAAATCGGCATTGGTCGCCCGGCTGCTGGATCAAGAATTCGCCGACGCAACCCACATATGGCTTGGTCCCGACGTGCTGCGCGCCGCCTTGAGCGCAGCGGGGCGCTCGGCGATTGGGCTGGACCAGGACCTAGGACTGGTCCTTGATCGTAGCCCCGGCGACGACAAAATCCTCATCCTCGACTCGATCGAGCGTCTCGACAGCGCCAGCGTCGGCAAACTCACCGCTTTTCTGTCGCTGCTCGGTGCCAACACTGCGTGGCGCGTCGTCATGATCACACAATCGGGGTCTGAAAATCAGCTTCGCGCGAACGGCCCACTTGCCGACGCACCGGTCCTGCCAGTGCCAATATTGCCGACCGCCGCGATCCGCGCTGCGCTGCGCAGCGCTCCGCAACTCGCCTGGATCGCTAATGATCCTGCCATCCTGCCGCTCTTCGCCAATCTTAAGACACTTGGCTGGGTGGTAACCGCGGAATCCTCGTTTCGCGAGGACGGCACCGGCGCACCGACCTCGACCGCCGAAATCGCGGATCGTCTTTGGACGCGTTGGACATCCGGCACCGCCACGACCCAGCTCCAGCGGCTACTCATCCAGCTGGCCGTTCGCGATGCCGCGTTCGAACGAAGCTTCGCCATCAGTGACCTCGCTGCTGGCGATCTCGCTGCATTCGACCAGCGCTCCAGCGAATTGCCGCTGCACCGGAATGCGCGCAATCGCATCGAATTCGGCCACGATCTCGCCTCGGACTGGGCACGCTATCAGCGGCTGAAAGAAATCGCCGACGATGTCGGCCAATGGGCGGCGCTGGCACCGCAGCCATTGTGGATCTCGGCACTGCGCTTGCTTGGTCAGTTTCTATTGGCGCAGCCCGACCAGGCCCGTGACGGGTGGGACCATGCATTCGAACAGCTGACCGCCGCCGGCAACGTCGAGGCGAGTGATATCCTGCTCGATGCGTTGTGCCTCGATGCCCAACTCGATCGCCACCTCGAAGACCGGACCGAGCTACTATTTGCTGACGATGGGGAATTACTGAAACGACTGTTTCACCGGTTCCTGCATGTCGCCACGGTTCACAGCATTCCCAGCCATGTCGCGATCGAGGGCGGCCTTCGGATCTATCTCGAAGCCGACATGCGCTTTCCGATCCTCGAACGCTGGGGTCCGATGGGCCGCTTCCTGCACGCTCATGCCCAGCGGGTCGGAGCGCTCGGCGCGCCAATCGTGTCGCGCGTCTGCAAGACCTGGCTTGGATCCCTGCCGACGATGCTGGGCGATCAGCCGATGCCGCTGCGTGACGTCATGGCGACGGTCGCGCTGGAGACGGCACGAACGGAACAGATCATCAGCACCGCCCGCCGGTTTCACGGCGGCGGCGATACCGACAAACTGATCTTTGGTACCGCACTCCTTGGTGCGCCCGATTTGCCGGAGGGGGTCGCAGCATTCGCGCTCGAAATGGCCCAGCGCCGTCCGATGGCGGACGCGACGCAGGCGCGCGTCGACAGCCTGCGCGCCGCCGACCGCGCCCAACGCGTCGCGCGTGCGAAGGATAACCCACCACGGCGACGCGCGCCGCCGCCGCCAAGCTTCATTTCAAGTCGACGGCAATTGCCGCCCTGGCCGCTTGGCGCCAATGCGCGACTGATCGACGCGTTTCGGGATGCCGTGCTGCACGCCAACGGTCTCACGCCGCTGATGAATTCCAATCCCGCCGTCGCGACGGAGGTATTGCTTGCCTGCATCATCGAAGATCAGCCGCATACCGACTATGATCAGTCGATGCGCATCGATGAAGCGCTTGGGCTGGAATATGAGCATGAAAGCTACCCTACGGTTTTCTGGAAAAGCCCCTTCTTTCCCTATTTGACCGCGCAGCCTGAGGCAGCGTTGGCCGCGCTCAAGCAGCTGCTCGACTTTGTTGTGGAACGGTGGTTCGAACAAGCGCCGAAAGATGCCAAGATGCCCGCGCTGACGATTTCCATTTCAGACACCGTGACGCGCACATTCCCCGGAACCTGGGCACATTTCGGATGGTCACAGCATAATTCGACGTCCAGCGGGCAGCTTTACTGCGCGCTCGACGCGCTTGAGCGATGGCTGGTGCTCAAAGTCGATGCCGGCGAGGATATCAGCCCGTGGTGCGAGCGGCTGTTCAACCTTGAAGGGTCCACGGCGATTCTCGGCGTTCTAGTCAATGTGGGCAAGCATCGGCCCGCGCTGTTTCTGGGTCCACTGCGCGTCCTAATCGGGATGGAGGATTTGTATTGGTGGGATCACGGTCGGGTCAAAAATGTCGGTTTCAATTTCGACAGTTTCTCTTGGTACCGACAAGGCGACGCGATCTTCAACATGGCGCGCGACTGGGTCCTGGCGCCGCACCGAAAGGTAGAGCTGCGGACCGTTATTGGCGACCTTGCCGCCCAGAACCCTGATTTCGCGGTAGACCTGCGCACTCGCACGGCCGCTTGGTCCATTCCTGAAAATGCGAAGGAACGGCTTGAACAGCGCATCATGCTGAGCGAGTTCGATCCGACCAATCGCCGGCAGGTTGTTGATGAGGCGAGCGGCGAACAGACATCGCAGGTCATCTATCCGGATGACTTGCAGGCGGACCTGATCGCGTACCAGACCGAATCCAATGCTAAATTGCAGCCGCTCACCTTGCCGCATCAATGCCGCAAGATCCTCGCGCAAACTGGCTCGCTGGCGGACGCTGATTGCGACTATCTCGCTGGCCTGTTGCCGAATCGGAATGATGATCCGGCGCTGGACGAGCCGGCCTCGCGCACGATGATAGCGGCAGCGGCTACGACGTTGGTGGCGCGTGGCGGTGACTGGCTTGTGGCGCACGAGCCGGCGAAGGCACGCGCGATCGATCTCATCAGGCACATCATCGACTGGACGACCGCCGGTGATAATCGTCAGGATCGCATCTCGGGTGATGAGCCACTGAGTTTTGCCGCAATGGGCGCGTTTAGCGCGGCCCTGACGGCTAAAAAACCCGGCGACTGGGACGCGACACTCGTTCAGATCCTGTCGAGCAGAGACCGAGGCGCAATCAATACGCTGATGGCGACGGCCCACCGACACAAGCAAGTGTTGGGTTCGGCCTGGTATCGGCTCAACTTCGTGCTTCTGCTCGTCGCAGCGCTCGATCGGCTTTCCCCGCGGTACGATGAGGACGATCGCATCGCGATCTGGCAACGCTGGCTCGGCCGCCTGCGGGCGCAACCCATTTTCGGGACCGATGCGACAATCGAGATCGTAGATCCCGCGAATATCGCGCGGCGCGCAGAACGCCTGCTGGAGCTTCGGCGCTTGCGCCAACACCCTGACCAACCCGCGCGCCTCAGCGGCAAGTCGCGACGGTTCGCCGGCCTCAGCAGTCATATCCTGGAGGCCGGATATGCGTGGCTGCTCGACTATGAGGACGATGGCACGCTCGCGCTCGACCCGGAAAATCATCGATTACTGGACGATCTCTGGGCTTTTGAGGCGTGGCGCATGGAGGGCGAACGCGACGGCGAAACCAGCATTGATGACGATGACGAATATGACCTGCCCAGCGGCCTCGGCTATGCCATCCTGCGTATCGCGCCAACCTTCGTGATGGCGAGGCCGGCGGACGCTCAAAAAACGTTGTGGCAGGCAATCCTCGCGATCGGGCCAAATGGCCACCGCGCAACCGAGCAATTGGCCGCAGGCTGGTTCCTGCTGCTTTTCAAACAGCCGGACGCCGATCGCTTCATCACAATCTGGAAAGAGATGCTCGATACGGCTTTCGCGGCGGACTGGTCGTCCGGCCGCCGGTGGTATCGCGGACGCGAAATGATCGTAAAGCTGCTGGGTCTCCACGCCCATTCCGAGCTGAGCCAGGCGACTGCAATTCGTGCGCGGTTGCCCGAATTTACCGCCTATTACCGGCGTTGGGCGCAAAGCGACATGGCCCATGACGAGGACGAGCTCGCGACGTTCTGCCATTTCCTGACTACGGAAGCTGGACGGCATATGCGCCTTGACGGTATTTGCTGGGTCCGTGACGCGATGAACACGTCCGATCGCTTCTATCGATCGGGCACCGCCAACAATGTTGCTGAGTTGGTGGACAGCGTCCTGGCCCAGAATGGCGACGATCTACTGAGGCAGCAGCCGGTGCGCGACGCGGTTATCGAAATCGTGGCCAAGCTGGTGGCGGCTCAGGTGCCAACCGCTATGGGGCTTCAGGCGAGACTGGCTGCCCTCAAATGATCCCGCGCATGCTTCCAATAGGGGCGCAAGCCACTGCCGCGGCCGAAATTGCTCGCAAGCCGCCTGTGATCTAACAGTTTCAATCTCGGTTCCCGCAGGCAGACGCTACGCTATCGTGAGGAAGCTGCATTTTTGGTGATTACCCCGTGATTACATTTGCCAAAATGCGCTTCCAGGATTCGATATTTTGCTGCGATATATCAGATCGTTATATGATTTTTGATCCTGTGGTCTGGTACTTCCGCTACCGCCGCAAGTGATCGGCCCGGCTCGCGGCCCACGCTGATAGGAAAAGGGGCTCCGAAACCGGAGCCCCTTTCTTTTTGCCCTACCCGGTGATCCCGGCGGCGGCGAGGGCCGCCAGCGTCAGCACATCGGGCGCGATCGCGGTCATCGGCACGATCTGCACCGGCTTCTCGGCGCCGATCAGCATCGGCCCGATCGAGGTGGTGCCGCCGATTTCCTTGAGCAGCTTGGCCGAGATGTTGGCCGACTGCAGGCCCGGCATGATCAGCACGTTGGCCGGCGCCGAGAGGCGGCTGAAGGGATAGAGCGCCATGATCTTCGGATTGAGCGCCGCGTCGGGGGCCATTTCGCCCTCGTACTCGAAGTCGACCTGTTCCTCGTCGAGGATGCGGATCGCCTCGCGGGTCTGCTCCAGCCACTTGCCCGAGGGGTTGCCGAAGGTCGAGTAGCTGAGGAAGGCGACGCGCGGCTCATGGCCGAGGCGACGGGCGACGGCAGCGGTTTCCTTGGCGATAACCGCCAGTTCCTCGGCGCTCGGACGCTCGTTGATCGTGGTGTCGGCCATGAACACGGTGTGGTTCTTGCCGACCAGCATGTGGATGCCGAAGGCCAGCTTGCCCGGGGCGGGATCCAGCACCCGGCGCACTTCCTTGATGGTCTGCGCGAAGGGGCGGGTCATGCCGGTGATCATGGCGTCGCCCACGCCCAGCTTGAGCAGGCCGGAGGCGAAGATGTTGCGGTCGGTATTGACCATGCGCTGCACGTCGCGCTGCAGGAAGCCGCGGCGCTTGAGGCGCTCGTAGAGCATCTCCACCATCGGCGCGACATGCTCGGACACCATCGAGTTCTCGATGCGGAAGCTGTCCGGATCGGGCACGCCCAGTTCGGCCATCTTGTCGAGGATGACCTGGGTCCGGCCGACCAGGATCGGTTCGCCATAGCCGAAATCACGGTACTGGATCGCCGCGCGCAGCACGACTTCGTTGTCGGCCTCGGCAAAGATCATGCGCTTGGGGTTGGCCTTGACCTGCTCGTAGACGCGGGTCAGCACCGAAGTGGTCGGGTTGAGGCGCGCCTTGAGCTGGTGGCGATAGGCTTCGAAGTCCTCGATCGGACGGGTGGCGACACCCGAATCCATCGCCGCCTTGGCGACCGCCATCGACACCACTTCCATCAGGCGCGGGTCGAACGGCGCGGGGATGATGTAGTCGCGGCCGAACTGCTGCGCTTCGCCGTAGGCGGCGGCAACGTCCTCATGGACCTGCTCGCGCGCCAGTTCGGCAATGGCCTTGGCAGCGGCGATCTTCATCTCTTCGTTGATCGCGGTGGCCGAAACGTCGAGCGCGCCGCGGAAGATGAAGGGGAAGCCCAGCACGTTGTTGACCTGGTTCGGATAGTCCGAACGGCCGGTGGCGACGATGGCGTCGGGGCGCACCGCCTTGGCTTCGGGCGGGGTGATTTCCGGGGCCGGGTTGGCCATCGCGAAGATGATCGGCTCGGGCGCCATGGACTTGACCATGTCGGGCGTGATCGCGCCCTTGGCCGAGAGGCCGAGAACGACGTCCGCGCCGACAAGCGCTTCGGTCAGCGTGCGCCTGTCGGTCTTCACCGCATGGGCCGACTTGAACTGGTCCACCCGCTCGCGGCCCGGATAGATCACGCCCTTGGTGTCGCAGACCAGCACGTTTTCGTGGCGCACGCCCATCGACTTGATCAGCGCGGTGCAGGCCAGCGCCGAGGCCCCGGCGCCGTTCACCACGACCTTGATCTCGTCCAGCTTGCGGCCGGTGATGAGGCAGGCGTTGATGAGACCGGCGGCGGCGATGATCGCGGTGCCGTGCTGGTCGTCATGCATGACCGGGATGTTCATCCGTTCGCGCAGGGCCTGCTCGATGATGAAGCACTCGGGCGCCTTGATGTCCTCGAGGTTGATGCCCCCGAAGCTGGGTTCCATCATGGCGATGGCCTCGATCAGCGCGTCGGTGTCCTCGCTGGCGAGCTCGATGTCGATGGAATCGACGTCCGCGAAGCGCTTGAAGAGGACGGCCTTGCCCTCCATCACCGGCTTCGAGGCCAGCGCGCCGAGGTTGCCCATGCCCAGGATCGCGGTGCCGTTCGAGATCACCGCGACGAGGTTGCCCTTGGCGGTATAGTCGTAGGCGGTGGCGGGGTTGTCGGCGATTGCCTGGACCGGCACGGCGACACCCGGGGAATAGGCAAGCGAGAGGTCGCGTTGCGTGGCCATGGGCTTGGACGCAACAATCTCGATCTTACCGGGGCGCATCGTGCTGTGATAGAACAGAGCCTCACGCTCGGTGAACTGGATCTTGGGCTTCTCGGACAAGCGGTTTCTCCCGGATTTGGCACGGGCCCTATCGAATGTTTGCGCCACGCGATAGGGGAAAGGCGTGTTTGCGCCGCTTCACAAGGGGCAAGGCGCGGCGCTAACGCTCATGGCCATGAGCAGCACGACCGATACCGCCGCCGCGACCCCGATGATGGCGCAGTACCTCGCCTTGCGAGAGGTGGCGGGCGACTGCCTGCTGTTCTATCGGATGGGCGATTTTTTCGAATTGTTCTTCGACGATGCGAAAACCGCAAGCCAGGTTCTCGATATTGCACTCACCACGCGCGGCGAACATGGCGGTGCGCCGATCCCGATGTGCGGTGTGCCGGTGCACGCCGCCGAGGGCTACCTTGCCCGCCTGATCAAGGCAGGTTGCCGGGTGGCGATTGCCGAGCAGACCGAAACGCCCGCCGAGGCCAAGGAGCGCGCGCGCAAGGAAGGCCGGGCATCCAAGGCCCTGGTCCGGCGCGACATCGTGCGTTTCGTGACGGCGGGGACGCTGACCGAGGAATCGCTGCTGGAGCCGCGCCGCGCCAATGTGCTGGCGGCGGCCTGCGAGGTGCGCGGCGTCGTCGGCATTGCCGCCTGCGATATCTCCACCGGCCGCATGGAACTGGAAGAGTGCCTGCCCGACCGGCTGGGTGCTGCACTGGCGCGTCTGGGCGCGCGCGAACTGGTGGTACCGGATGGCTGGGAACTGACGCCGGAAGGCGCGATCCGCCGTTCCGCGCACGAGTTCTCCTCGGATGGCGGCGAGGAGCGGCTGAAGCTGGTCCACGGCGTCGCCACGCTTGACGGGTTCGGCGCGTTCACCCGCGCCATGCTGGCGGCGGCGGGCGGGCTGATCGCCTATCTCGACCATGTCGGCCGGGGCAAGCTGCCGCTGCTGCTGCCGCCCGAGGCGCGCAGCAGTGACGGTGCGCTGGCAATGGACGAGGCGACCCGCGCCAGTCTCGAAATTCTCGAATCGTCGCAGGGCGGCCGCAAGGGCAGTCTGGTCGAGGCGATCGACCGCTGCGTCACCGGCGCCGGTGCGCGCCAATTGGCCGAAGACCTTTCCGCCCCGCTGACCGACCGTCATGCGATTGCCGAGCGGCTGGAACTGGTCGAGTGGCTGCACGACGACGCCCTGCTGCGCGAGGATATGCGCGCGGCCTTGCGGGCGCTGCCCGATGTCGGCCGCGCGCTGGGGCGCGTGGTGGCGGGGCGCGGCAGCCCACGCGATCTCGGCCAGCTTCGCGACGGTCTTGCCGGCGCGCGCCGCATCGGCGAGCGGCTGGCGCAGATCGACGGGTTGCCGGTGCTGCTGGACCGGCTGATGCCCGAACTCGGCGGTCATGCGCAGCTCGTCGATCACTTCGCACAGGCGCTGGTGGAAACCCCGCCGACCGAGCGCGGGCAGGGCGGCTATATCGCCAGTGGCTACGATGCCGCCCTCGACGAGCTGCGCGTCACCTCGGGTAATGCTCGCCGCGCGATCGCCGCGCTGGAGGCAAAGTACCGCGAGGAAACCGGCGTCGCCGCGCTGAAGATCAAGCACAACAACGTGCTCGGCTACTTCATCGAAGTGCCGCAGCGCCATGCCGACAAGCTGCTGGAGCCGGACAGCGGATTCACGCACCGCCAGACCATGGCCGGCGCGATGCGCTTCAACGCGCTCGCGCTGCATGAAGAGGCCAGCCGCATCACCGAGGCGGGCGCCCATGCGCTTGCCGCGGAGGACGCGCATTTCGAGGAACTCGTGGCGGAGGCCGTGGCCGCCCGCCATGCCATTGCCCGTACCGCGGCGGCGCTCGCCCGTTTCGACGTGGCGGCGGGACAGGCCGAGCGCGCGGCCGAGGGCGGCTGGGCCCGCCCCGAAGTGGTCGATGGCCTTTCGCTCGAGATCGAAGGCGGCCGTCACCCGGTGGTCGAGGCCGCACTGAAGGTTCAGGGCGAGCGTTTTGTCGCCAACGATTGCCGGCTTGCCAGCCATGACCGGCTCTGGCTGATCGGCGGCCCCAACATGGGCGGTAAGTCGACCTTCCTGCGCCAGAACGCGCTGATCGTGCTGCTGGCGCAGGCGGGCGGTTTCGTGCCCGCCAGGTCGGCGCGGATCGGCATGGTGGACCGCCTGTTCAGCCGCGTCGGCGCGTCGGACAACCTTGCGCGCGGGCGTTCGACCTTCATGGTCGAGATGGTGGAAACCGCCGCCATTCTGGCGCAGGCGACCGACCGCAGCTTTGTCATCCTCGACGAAGTGGGGCGCGGCACGTCGACCTACGACGGTCTGGCGCTGGCATGGGCGGTGGCCGAAGCCGTCCACGAGACCAACCGCTGCCGCTGCCTTTTCGCCACGCACTACCACGAGATGGCGCGGCTGGGCGAAACCTGCGAGGCGCTGTCACTTCATCACGTCCGCGCGCGCGAGTGGAAGGGCGATCTGGTGCTGCTCCACGAACTGGCGGAGGGGCCGGCGGATCGCAGCTACGGCCTTGCCGTCGCGCGCCTCGCCGGGGTGCCGCCCAAGGTTATCAGCCGCGCCAAGTCGGTGCTGGAAAAGCTGGAAAAGGGCCGCGCGGAAACCGGGGGGCTTGCCGCTGGCCTCGGCGACCTGCCGCTCTTCGCGGCGGCGCAGGACGCCCATGAGGAACAGTGCGACGTCCTGCGCGACAAGCTGCGCGAGATGGACGTCGATGCGCTGAGCCCGCGCGATGCGCTGGAAATCCTCTACGACCTCAAGCGCGAGGCGGGCACGGAACCTTAACCGGATTGCGCTAGGTTCACGCGCATGTTCGGGCCCAAGATCAGGAATGTCTTCAAGAGCCGCTGGCACGCGCTGTTCTGGGCAGCCAGTATCCTGACGACCGCCTATTGCACGGTGCCATCCCCGGACGGCGGCGATGACGACGATTCGGTCACGCGGTTTGCCGAAAGTGTGGCGGCGCGGGCCGGGGCACAGCAGCAGGCGGCGCACAAGAACCCCTGGGCCAAGGACCCCGCGCCGAACTGATTTTCCGGGATCAGCTATCGTCGTCCGCGAAATCCTCGTCCGCGGCGTTTTCGCGGCCATAGCGGTCTTCGAGGTCGTCCATGGTCTCCTCGCCGCGATAGGCGGACATGTCGATGACGCCGCTGGTGTCCATCTGGTTCATGTGGTCGACGAGGTCCTCGGCGTCATCTTCGTCCGCGATGCCGCCCTTCGCTTTGTCGCTGTCCTCGAGGCCAAGCGCATCGGTGGCGCGCCCCTGCGCCGCTTCGGCGACCGACTGGGCCTGCGCTTCCTCGTCGTCCTGTTCGGGATTGAAGGTTTCGGGTGCGGAATCGTCGGAACGGTCGATCATGGCGAGTCTCCTTTGCCGGTTAAACGGCTAAGGGATCGCCCCGGTTCCGGTCTTGGACCTTTGCGACGCAAAGCGCGGCTTTGCGTCGCAAAGACGTGCGTCAGCGCGTCGGGACCGGCACTTCGCCCGAATAGTCGTAGAACCCCCGGCCGGACTTGCGGCCGTACCAGCCCGCCTCGACGTACTTCTGGAGCAGCGGCGCGGGGCGGTACTTGGGATCGCCGGTGGTGGAGAGGAACACCTTCATGATCTCGTAGAGGGTGTCGAGGCCCACGAAATCGGCCAGCGTCAGCGGGCCCATCGGGTGATTGGCGCCGAGCCGCATGCCCGCGTCGATATCCTCGACCGAGGCGAGCCCTTCGCCCAGCACGAAGATCGCCTCGTTGAGCAGCGGGCAGAGGATGCGGTTGACCACGAAGCCGGGCGCATCGCCCGCCAGCACCACGGTCTTGCCCAGCGCCTCGCCGAAGGCCTTCATCCGCGCGGTGGTTTCGGGCGAGGTGGCAAGGCCGGGGATCACTTCGACAAGGCCCATCACCGGCACCGGGTTGAAGAAGTGCAGCCCGCAGAAGCGCGCGGCGTCGGGCGAACTGGCGGCCATGCGGGTGATCGGGATCGAACTGGTGTTCGAGGCAAGGATGGCATCGGCGCCGAGCACTTCGCCCACGGCAGCAAAGATCTTCAGCTTGATGTCTTCGCGCTCGGTCGCGGCCTCGATGATGAGATCGCAGTCAGCCATGCCGGAATAGTCGCCCGCGGTGGTGATGCGGGGCAGCAGCGCGTCGACATCGGCCTGGGCGATCTTTTCCTTGGCCACCAGTCGGGCGAGGCCCTTGGCGATGCCTGCCTTGCCCTTCTCGGCGTTCTCGACCGAGATATCGGAGAGGATCACGTCCATGCCCTTGCCCGCCACGGTCTGGGCGATGCCCGAGCCCATGATGCCCGCGCCGATGATTCCGACTTTGCGCACTGCCAAACTCCTCACGTTGTTATGGAACGGGCGCCTAGCGGTTCTGGCCGGGCACCCAAAGCACGTCGTCCGCGCCATTGGCATTGACCGCCCGGGCGAGGACAAAAAGATAGTCGCTGAGGCGATTGAGGTAGCACAGCGCCGCCGGATTGGCGGGGACTTCGGCGGCCATGGCGACGGCGGCGCGTTCTGCCTTGCGGGCCGAGGCGCGGGCGATGTGGACGCGCGCGGCGGCCTCGCTGCCGCCCGGCAGGATGAAGCTCCTGAGCGGCTGGAGATGGGCGTTGATCGCGTCGATCTCGCCTTCCAGCCAGGTGACTTGCGGGAAGACCACGCGCAGGGTCATCTCACCCGGAGTGAAATCGTCACCGCCAGGGTCTTTGGGTGTGGCGAGGTCGGCGCCAAGGTCGAACAGGTCGTTCTGGATGCGGGTGAGCACGGCGGCATGCGGCGTGTCGGTCAGCGCGCAGACGGCAAGGCCGATGGCACAGTTGGTCTCGTCCACCGCGCCGATCGCTTCCATGCGCGCGGCATGCTTGGGCAGGCGGGAACCGTCGACAAGGCCCGTGGTGCCGTCGTCGCCGGTGCGGGTGTAGATCTTGTTGAGCTTTACCAAGGTGGGGTCCTTTGAAATCCGCAGGCTGGCGGATTCGGGCGGCAAAAACCGGGTGCGGCCTAGCGCGCCATCGCCAGCAGGATCGCGCAGACCAGCACGGCGGCGGCCTGGTACTTGATGCGGTTGAACATCATCTTGTTCTGCAGAAGCTGGTTCGCGGTCGGGCCGGTGGCGCCGGGATCGCGATTGAGGTCTTCCTTCGTGCCTTGCATGAAAGCGACGATGCCGCGCACGAGGCTGACGACAACCATGATCACCAGAAGGATGATGATGGGGACGAGAATGGTGCTCATGCCGACAGGTCTACGCCCGTGCCGAGCGAAATGCCAGCCGGGAAGCGCCCCTGCCGGAGCGCCTCCACGATGGCTGTGCCGTCCTCGCCCGCGCGCCGGCGATCGCCCAGCGAGGGGGAGCCGCGCCGCTTGGCCAGCTTGCGCCCGTTGGGCTCCACCAGCAGCGGGTGATGGTGCCAGACCGGCACCGGCAGGCCGAGCAGGGCTTGCAGAAGCCGGTGGACATGGCTGGCCGGAAACAGGTCCATGCCGCGGGTGACGAGGGTGATGCCGTCCGCCGCGTCGTCGAGCGTGGCGGCAAGGTGGTAGCTGGCAGGCAGGTCCTTCCTCAGCAGCACGACGTCGCCGAAAATTGCGGGTGCGGCGGGCTGCGGGCCGGCGCGTTCGTCGCGCCATTCGAGAGGGCCGGTAAGGTCCAGCGCGCGGGTGACGTCAAGCCGCCATGCGGCGCCCTGGGGATCGACCGCCTTGTGGCGACAGGTGCCGGGATAGACCGGGCCATCAGGGCCCATCCGGGTGGCGGCAGCGGCGATCTCGGCGCGGGTGCAGCGGCAGGGGTAGAGCAGGCCCATGGCTTTGAGGCGCTCTCCGGCCTCGACGTAGCCGTAGAGGCGCCGGGACTGGAAACCGGCCTCGCCGTCCCAGCCAAGGCCGAGCCATTCGAGGTCGCGGAAAAATTCCTCGGTGAATTCCGGGCGGCTGCGTTCGCCGTCGATATCCTCGATCCGCAGCCGGAATTCGCCGCCCTGCGCGCGGGCAAGATCGTGCGCGACCATGGCGGCATAGGCATGGCCAAGGTGCAGCGGGCCGTTGGGGCTGGGGGCAAAGCGGGTGCGGATCATCGTTTGCTCTCCCTAGCCGCTGGGCATGGCTCCGCAAGGGTTTGCAACTTTGTGGATAACCGTGGGGGAAGGTGTGTGCAAAGTGTGGGCCGCTTGTGGGTGATCTGTGGAATCCTTGTGGTGAAGCTGTGGATTGTTGTATGGGGCCAGCCCCGAAGCGGCTTGACGCCGACTCGCGATAATGCTGCAAAGAAACCCATGCGTTGCCATGAAACCGCAATGACAGCCTGCGACAGGAGGCCATGCTCAGATCGGAGCTGATGGAGCGCGCGGCCCGGTTCCGCAGCGCGGAGGAAGATCCCTCCCGAAGTCTTTCGGACTGTCCTGCGCTGGTGCTCAATGCGGACTATACGCCGCTTTCCTACTACCCGCTGAGCCTCTGGCCCTGGCAGACCGCGATCAAGGCGATCTGTCTCGAACGGGTGGATATCGTCTCCAGCTATGACCGGGTGGTCCACTCGCCCAGCTGGTCGATGCAGATTCCCTCGGTGATTGCCCTCAGGCAATATGTGAAGCCTTCCGAATTTCCGGCCTTCACCCGTTTCAACCTGTTCCTGCGCGACCGCTTCAGTTGCCAGTACTGCGGCTCTCCCCATCAGCTCACGTTCGACCACGTGATCCCGCGCCGTCTGGGCGGCCGGACCAGCTGGGAAAACATCCTTACCGCCTGCTCCCCCTGCAACCTCAAGAAGGGCGGGCGCACCCCCAGGCAGGCGAACATGCCGCCGCTGGTCGCGCCGATCCGCCCGACCAGCTGGCAATTGCAGGAACGCGGCCGCGCCTTCCCACCCAACTACCTGCACGAAACCTGGCGGGACTGGCTTTACTGGGACATCGAACTGGAAGCCTGACGAGGGTTTGCCTCAGTGCAGGGTCTCGGCCTCTTCCTTGTCGGCATCGACGCTTGAATCGACCGCAGTCGTCAGCGCCACGTCCATCGTCACATTGCCCACCGTGCGCATGAGGTCGGGCAGGACTTCCACCGCCACCAGCACGCCGAGCGGCCAGAGCGGCACCCCCATGGCGGCCGCGATCGGCCCGATCGAGGAGACAAAGCTGATCGTGCCCGGCAGCGAGACCGCGCCGAACGTGGTCGCAAAGGCCACCAGCGCGCCGGCGACCAGCGCGCCGCCGGTGAGTTCGACGCCCGCCAGCTTCGCCGCGTAGACGGCTACCGCCATGTTCATCGCCGGGCCGGTGGCGCGGAACAGGGTGACGGCGAGCGGCAGCACGAATTCCGCCGTGGTGGCCGAGACGCCGAGCTTGCGGCTGGATGCCAGCATCGCCGGGACCGTGGCGATCGAGGACTGGGTCGAGATCGCGACGATCTGCGCGGGCAGGATGGCGGCGGCGAAGGCCGGCAGCGAGCGCCGCCCCGCAAACACCGCGATCAGGTAGCCCGCGATCATCATCACGCTGCCCACGCTGACGACCAGGATGATGTAGTGGGCCAGCGCACCGAGCGCGGCGCCGCCGCTGCGCACGCCGAGGCCGAAGCCCAGGGCGAAGACGCCGATCGGCGCCAGCTTCAGCACCCAGCCGATCACCACCATCATCGCCCCGGCAAGCCCTTCGAACAGCACCGCCAGCAAGCGGCGCGGTTCGTCAGCCAGTCTCGTGGAGGCGATGGCAAAGAGGGCAACAAAGACGATCACCGGCAGCATCGCATCGGCGGCGGCGGCCGAGATCACGTTTTCCGGCATCAGCGAGGAAAGGAAGTCGGCAATTCCGGGAACCTTGCCGGGGTCTTCGGGGTGGGCGAACTGCACGCCGGCGGGAATCGGGAAGAATTTCAGCAGGATCGGCATCAGCACCGCGCCCAGCGTCGCGCTCAGGGCGAGCAAACCGATGATGGTGCCAAGCGTGCGGCGGGCCATGGCGCCCGCGCTCGCCACCGCGATGGTCTCGACGATGCCGGTGAACAGCAGTCCCGCCACCAGCGGCAGGATGGTCATCTGCAAGCCCTGCAGCCACAGCGAACCGATCGGCCCGGCCACTTCGAGGATCGGCACCGCCATGGGATTGCCGGCCAGTACGAGGCCGAGGACAAGTCCGGCGACAAGGCCGATCAGCGTCAGGGTGCCGGGAACGCGGATCTCGGGGATGCGAGAGGCACTGCTTTCGGCGGCCTTGGGGCTGGGGCTATGCATCGGGCTCCTGGGAATTTGCGACCTTCGTCTGGTTGTTCATACTGATGACGGGGGCGCATGGCAATTTGCCCAAGGCTTGGGTATGAGCCCGCGTCATACCCCATTCACGAAATGGTCTCCAAGAGGGCAGGTCATGAGCAGACAGTTCTTCGGCACCGACGGTATCCGCGGTCGCACCAACCAGGGCGCGATGACCGCCGCCATTGCCATGAAGGTCGGCCAGGCCGCCGGGACCCGCTTCCTGCGCGGGACCCACAAGCACCGCGTGGTGATCGGCAAGGATACCCGCCTGTCGGGCTACATGCTGGAAAATGCGATGGTCGCCGGTTTCACCAGCGTCGGCATGGACGTGGTCCTGCTCGGCCCGATGCCGACGCCTGCGGTCGCCCTGCTGACCCGTGAACTGCGCGCCGATGTCGGCGTGATGATCTCGGCCAGCCACAACCCTTACGAGGACAACGGCATCAAGCTGTTCGGCCCCGATGGCTTCAAGCTCTCCGACGAGGATGAGCTGGCGATCGAGGCCATGCTGGGGCAGGACATTCCGCTCGCCGCGTCCGAGGAAATCGGCCGGGCCCGCCGCATCGACGACGCGCGCGGCCGCTATATCCACGCAGTCAAGCGCTCGCTGCCCGAGGCGATCCGTCTCGACGGTCTCAAGATCGCGGTCGATTGCGCCAATGGCGCGGCCTATCAGGTGGCCCCGTCCGCGTTCTGGGAACTGGGCGCGGAAGTCGTGCCGATCGGCGTTTCGCCCAACGGCAAGAACATCAATGCCAAGTGCGGCTCCACCCATGTCGAGGCCTTGCAGGAGACCGTGGTCTCCTCGGGCGCGGACATCGGCATCGCGCTCGATGGCGACGCCGACCGCCTGATCGTGGTCGACGAGAAGGGCCAGACGGTCGACGGTGACCAGATCATGGCGCTGATCGGCACCCAGCTGGCCGCGCGCGGCGCGCTGCGCGGCGGCGGCGTGGTGGCGACGGTCATGTCGAACCTCGGCCTCGAACGCTATCTGAACGCACAGGGCCTGACGCTGGAGCGCACCAAGGTGGGCGACCGTCATGTGCTGGAGCGGATGCGCGCGGGTGGTTTCAATGTCGGCGGCGAACAGTCCGGCCACATGATCCTGCTCGACCATGCGACCACCGGCGACGGTACCGTGGCGGCGCTGCAGGTGCTGGCTGCGCTGGTCCAGTCGGGCAAGCCGGCGAGCGAGATGCTGCACCTGTTCGATCCGGTGCCGCAGCTCTTGCGCAACGTGCGTTTCGGTGGAGGCAAGCCGCTGGAGGCAGACCGCGTGAAGGCGGTGATCGCCGAGGCCGAGGCCGCGCTCGAGGGCAAGGGGCGCCTGGTGATCCGCGCCTCGGGCACCGAGCCGGTGATCCGCGTCATGGCGGAAGGGGACAATGCCGGTGAGGTCGAGGCGGCGGTCGCCTCGATCTGCGCCGCTGTGGAAGAGGCTGCTGCATAATGGCTCTGGAAATGCGTCCCGATTGCGAACGCTGCGGCACCGACCTTCCGGCGGAGGCGCCCGGCGCCTTCATCTGCAGCTTCGAATGCACCTACTGCGTCGAATGCGCCGATGCCCTGGACGACCTGTGCCCCAATTGCGGCGGCGAACTGGTCGACCGGCCGACGCGGGCGAAGCAGCACTTCGATTCCGCGCCGCCTTCCAAGGAACGGCGCTTCAAGGGCTGATGCCGTAGCGGCGCGCCAGCGGCAGAACTTGTCGAAGCGCGCCGGTGCTGCCATCAGCCTTGGCCATGACCACACCGCTCATGACGCCGCCGGCTCGCATCCTGTCCATCGCCGGTTCCGATTCCTCGGGCGGGGCGGGCATTCAGGCCGACATCAAGACGATCACCGTGCTGGGCGGTTATGCCATGACCGCGATCACCGCGATCACCGCGCAGAATACCTGCGGGGTGACGGACGTGGCGGCGCTTTCGCCCGAAATGGTGGCGGCGCAGATCGATGCCTGTATCGGCGATATCGGCGTCGATGCCGTGAAGATCGGCATGCTCGGCAGCCCGGAGATCGCCCGTGTCGTGGCCGAACGGCTCGAGGCGCTGGCGGTGCCGGTGATCTTCGACCCGGTGATGATCGCCACCAGCGGCTCGATTCTTGCCGACAAGCAGACCATCGCCGGGTTCGAGCGGTTGATGGCGCTGGCCACGCTGACGACGCCCAATGTCCCCGAACTGGCCGTGTTGGGAGGGGACGAGGGCATGGCGGCGCGCGGCGTGACTTATATCGCCAAGGGCGGCGATGCCGATGGGCCACTGGTCGAGGATCGCCTTGTCCGTCCGGGAGAAGCCCCGCTGACATGGACGGCCCCGCGTATCGAGACGCGCCACAGCCATGGCACCGGCTGCACCTTTTCCAGCGCCATAGCGACGTACATGGGGCGCGGCGACGATCTGGTTTCGGCTATCGAGCAGGCGCGCGGCTTCGTGCGCGGCGCCTTGCTGGCTGCCCCGGGCTTTGGCGCCGGGAACGGCCCGCTCGGCCATCACGCGATGCGCTAAGGGACTATTCGGGAGCGTCCAGCCGCAGGTAGATGCTGTCGCACCAGACGCCGCCGACGTGCCATGTCCGCGCCGCGCGGCCGGTTTCCTGAAAACCCAGCCGGGCGAGCAAGGCCAGCGAGCGCCGGTTGCGCGGATCGACGTCGGCCGTGACATGCGCGAGGCGGTGTACGGCAAAGGCGCGGCCGATCACCGCTTCCAGCGCCTCTTGCGCATAGCCTTGTCCCCAGAACGCGGGATCGAGGATGAAGCCGATCTCGGGAAAGCGCCAGAAGCCGGCCTTGCCGATCACCCGCCCGTCCAGCGTGACGATGAAGTCCTCGCCCTGGTCCGGGGGAATCGCGATCATCCCGGCCAGCCAGTCGCGCGTTTCGGCCATCTCGGCATGGGGCGGGCGCGACCAGTAGGCCATGGCCTCGGGCTGCACGAAGATCGCGTGAAGCGCTCCGGCATCGCGGGCAAGGGCAGGGCGCAGCAGCAGCCTTTCGGTGCGAAGCTGCGCCCCCATTATGCGGTCAACCGCAGTCGAGGTCGTAGAACTCGCGCACGACCTTCCAGCCTTCCTCGGCGGTTTCGCACCAGTGGAACAGCTTGAGATCGCTCTTGTTGATCACGCCTTCCTCGGCCAGCGCCTCGAAATTGACCACGCGTTCCCAGAATTCGCGGCCGTAGAGCAGGATCGGCATCGGCTTCATCTTGCCGGTCTGGATCAGGGTCAGCAGTTCGAAGAATTCGTCGAAGGTGCCGAAGCCGCCCGGGAACACCGCCACCGCGCGGGCGCGCAGCAGGAAGTGCATCTTGCGCAGCGCGAAATAGTGGAACTGGAACGAGAGGCGCGGCGTCACGTAAGGATTGGGCGCCTGCTCGTGTGGCAGCACGATGTTGAGCGCCAGCGTCTCGGCGCCGACTTCGCGGGCCCCGCGGTTGGCCGCTTCCATGATCGAGGGGCCGCCGCCCGAGCAGACCACGAACTGGCGCATGCCCTTTTCCACGACCGCGCACTTGCTGGCGATCTGGGCGAGTTCGCGCGCCACTTCATAATACTTGGCCTTGGCGACAAGGCGCTCGGCCACTTTCTTTTCTTCGTCGGTGGTGGCGCGGGCCAGCACGGCATCGCTCTGTTCGGGCGAAGGGATGCGGGCGGAGCCGTACATCACCAGGGTGGAGCCGATGTTGGCTTCTTCGAGCAGCATCTCGGGCTTCAGCAGTTCCAGCTGGAAGCGGACCGGGCGCAACTCGTCGCGCAGCAGGAACTCGGTGTCCTGGAAGGCGAGGCGGTAGGAGGGGTTCTGCGTCTGCAGCGTGCCTTCCTGCGCATCGGCGAAGGAGGCTTCCTGCTCGGCCTTGTAGAACCGGCGCTTGGTGACTTTGGTGTCTTCAGTATCGCTCATCGGGGTACCTTGGCCGCAGGACGCGGCGGGAGAAAGCACAAATATCTAGGCCGCTTGCGGTTGCATGCAAGAGACTGGCGCGCGTAGCGTGCGGGGCATGACGAATTCGACCCTCACCCGCCGCGCGGCACTGGCCGGTCTTGGCATTGGCGCGGCTTCGGCGGCGCTGCCGGCATGGCCCGCGTTTTCCGCAGCCCCCGCGCCCCGGCTGGTCAAGCCGCCGCGCCTGCGCGAGGGCGACGTGCTGGGGCTGGTGGCCCCGGCCGGTTTCATCGGCGACCGCTTCGGGCTGGAGCAGGTCATGGCGAGCGTGCGTGCCATGGGTCTCGTGCCCCGGCCCGCACCGCACATGCTGGAGCGCGAGGGCTATCTGGCCGGTTCGGATCGGACGCGCGCCGATGACCTGATGGCGATGTTTGCCGACCCTGACGTGCGCGGCGTGATATCGGTGCGCGGCGGCTGGGGCTGCGCGCGGATCCTGCCGCTGCTCGACTATGCGAGGATCGCGAGGACTCCCAAGCTGTTTGTCGGATTCAGCGACAATACCGCTCTGCACCTCGCCTTCGCGGCACGCACCGGCGTTGCCAGCATCCACGGCCCCAACGCCTCGGCCTCCTGGCCGCCGGCGGCCTGGGCGAACTTCCACGCGCTCGCTTTCGAGGGGGCGACGCCGACCTGGCAGGTGCCCGAAGGCACCGGCCTCAACCTGGCCGGACGCGGCAAGGACTTGCGCACCTTCCGCGGCGGCAAGGCGCGCGGAAAGCTGCTGGGCGGCAATCTCTCGGTGCTCTCGGCGCTGGTCGGCACGCCCTACCTGCCCGACTTCACCGGCGCGGTGCTGTTCCTGGAAGACACCAACGAATCCGAATACCGCATCGACCGCATGCTGACCCAGCTGGCGCTGGCAGGGGTGTTGGACAAGGTGGCGGGCATTGTCTTTGGCCAGTGCACCCATTGCACCAACCCCGACGGCGGCTTTTCCAACTTCACCATCTACGAAGTGCTCGATCGCCAGTTCGGCGGGCTCAAGGTTCCGGCGTTCCAGGGGCTCCAGATCGGTCATATCGCCGCGCAGGACAGCGTGCCGGTGGGCCTGCCGGTGGAGATCGACGCCGATGCCGGCACCATGCGCCTGCTCGAAGCAGCAGTTGGTTGAGGGGGCAGTTGAAGGGCGTCAGTTGATGAAATGCCGCCCCAGCGTGGGGTTGGTCAGGCTGCCGAGGCCGTAACGCGCGACAAGATCGGCATAAACCGCGCCGTCCAGCGGATCGGCAAATTCGAGCCCGGTGCCGTGCCCGTCAGACCAGGCCACGAAAGCCAGCGCCGGACGGCAGCCGGGCAATCCCAGGCTGACCGCTTCATCGGTTTTCAACGCCCCGATGCCTTCGATCCGGGCGCCGAAGCGGGTCAGATCCTTGAGTACCACGGTGGAACTGGTGAGATCATGGCGGAACGTCGCCATGATCTCCACGACCGCGCGCGGATCGCGGCGTTCCTGATCGAGGTTCTCAGTCTCGCGGCCCTCAGTCTCGGGGGAAATCTGCGGGCTGTGCGGTCTCCGGTACTCCACCATGCGATCCGACCTCGCGCGTGTTGATGCTGCCTGTTGCGCGCAAGAATAGCGCGGTTTTCCTGCGTCCCCGCTTCCGGGCGCCTAGGCACTCTTCCGGGGGAAACGCATGGGATCGGAGTGCGTTCCTGATGCCAGGGGGTTTAACCTCGCCGCTCGCATCCCTAGTTTCCCATCGTCATGACAACCGGAAAAGACCTGATGGCCCGTTCGCTGCTCGATCCCCTTGCCCTGCCCGACTATGCCGCGCTGACCAGCGAGGCGATTGCCTCCGCGCTGGAAACCGCGCTGGCGGACATGCAGGCGGCCGTGGCGCGGATCGTGGCGGACAAGCCGGACGATTTCGATTCGGCCTGGCTGCCGCTCGAGGCGGCCGATACCGCGCTGGACGCGCTGTGGTCGGCGGTCTCGCACCTCAAGTCGGTGGCCAACACCCCCGAACTGCGCGAGGCCCATGCCGCCGGCCAGCAGCGCATCGTCGAAGTGATGACGGCGGTATTCCAGGACCACGACCTCTACGAAGTGATCGCCGCGCTGGAGAGCAGCCCCGGCTTTGCCGGGCGCTCCGCTGCCGACCGGGCCGCGGTCGAGCACATGCTGCGCAGCTTCCGCCTCTCCGGCGTTGCCCTGCCGGCCGGGCAGCGCGCGCGCTTTGCCGAGATTTCGATGGAGCTGGCGGGCCTTTCCAATGCCTTTTCCGCCGCCGTCCTCGACGCGACCGATGCCTGGAGCGAGCACGTTACCGATGCCGCCGTCCTGGCCGGCATTCCCGAGGCGGCGATGGAGATGTTTGCCGCCAATGCCGCCGCCAAGGGGCTGGAAGGCTGGGTGGTCACGCTGCAGTGGCCCAGCGTCAACGCGGTGCTGACGTTTGCCGAGGATCGCGGCCTCAGGGAGCGTGTCTATACCGCCTTCGGCACCCGCGCCTCCGACCAGGGGCCCAATGCGGGGGAGTTCGACAACACGCAGCGTATCGCCCGCATCCTCGAACTGCGGCGCGAGGCGGCCACCTTGCTGGGCTTTGCCGATCCGGTGGAACTCTCGCTCGCGACGAAGATGGCCCCGAATGCGGGCGAGGTGCTGCACTTCCTGCGCGATCTGGCCGCCCGCGCCCGCCCCGGGGCCGAGCGCGACCTTGCCGCCGCCCGTGAATTTGCCGCGCAGGACCTCGCCATCGACGATCTCCAGCCCTGGGACCTGACCTTCGTTGCCAACCGCATCAAGCTGGCGCGCTTTGCCGTCGACGAGCAGGAAGTGCGCGCCTACTTCCCGGTCGAGCGCGTGCTGGCGGGCTGGCAGGTGCTGCTCGGGCGCCTCTTCGGCATTACCCTGATCGAGCGGACCGGCGTTTCGCTCTGGCACGCCGATGCCCGTTATTACGATGTGGCGGACGAGCAGGGCGCGGTGATCGCCGGGCTCTACCTCGATCTCCACGCCCGGCAGGGCAAGCAGGGCGGCGCCTGGATGGCGCAGGCCCGCCCGCGCCTGTCCGAAGGCAACACCGCTCGTGTGCCGGTGGCCTACCTCACCTGCAACTTCGCGCCGAGGGGCGGCGACACCCCCTCGCTGCTGGCCCACACCGAAGTGGAAACGCTGCTGCACGAGACCGGGCACTGCCTCCACCACCTCTTCACCCGCGTCAACCGGCCGAGCGTGGCGGGCACCAGCGGTTTCGAGTGGGACGCCATCGAACTGCCCAGCCAGCTGATGGAAGACTTCGCCTGGGACCGCGAAGTGCTCACCGGCATGTCCGGCCATTACCGCAGCGGCGCGCCGCTGCCCGCAGAACTGTTCGAGAAGATGCTTGCCGCCCGCCGCTTCCAGTCGGGCCTCTTTGTGCTGCGCCAGATCGAGTTCGGCCTGTTTGACCTCCTGCTCCACCTCGGCACCATGGGCAGCGACCCGATGGAAGTGATCGAGGCGGTGCGCGAGGAAGTGGCGGTCGTCCACCCACCCGAATGGCACCGCTTCCCCCACGCCTTCAGCCACGTCTTCGCGGGCGGCTATGCCTCGGGCTATTACAGCTACCTCTGGGCCGAAGTGCTGGCGGCGGACGGCTTCGGCAAGTTCGTGGAAGCGGGCGTGGTGGACCGCGCGACGGGCGACGCCTTGCGCGAGGAAATCCTCTCGCGCGGCGCCACCCGCCCGGCCGCCGACAGCTTCCGCGCCTTCCGTGGACGCGACGCGGACGTCACCGCGCTGCTGGAGCGGCGCGGGCTGCTGGCCTGAGGGTTCGTCATCCCGGCGTGTGAGGCTGGCTGAAGGTTTCAAAAAGAGAAGATTCCGGGGGATGATCCCCCGGACCCTCGGAGCGCTATCTTTGCGCGCTGCTTAGGCGCGGCGCGCCCATGGTGAGGTTGAAGCGGAAGGTCTGTCGGCCATGCGGTGACAGAGACGGCTGTTTAGGCTGATGCCACGACTGTCAGGTGGAGCTGATTTGGGTTGGGAGCGGACTGTCGGGTTCGGATTTCAAAATACCAGTTGCTGATGCCAAATCCGCACCCAGAACTTCGTCATTCCCGCGAAGGCGGGAATCCAGTCAGCGCAGCGCGTCGAAGCCAAAGCCGGTGGGGAGATCGCGCCACTGCGGATTGCCTTCATTGCGACGTTGTTACTGGATTCCCGCCTTCGCGGGAATGACGAATGGAGTGAACAATCGGCAAGCCATCCGGGTTCAACGAACATCTACTTTGGGGCGCATCCGGAAAGTCCGTTGCCGGCGAAGAAGTCGATTGCTCGGCCAAACTTACCCCACCCCCGCCTAACCACGCTGCAAATACCTAGTCTCCCGCATAATCGATTGGACTTGGCCGCCCGGTAGCGGACAACGGCCAGGCCCAGATTTCGCGTCATGCACGGTGCGGGATGCCTTCAGGACCCGACAGTAACGGGCCAGGAACAAGGGCGTGGAAAGGGAGAGAATGGTTCGACATCACCAGGCCGGCTGGATGACCGGCATATCGCTGCTGCTGCCGATCACGCTGACGACGATGGCGATCGTGCTGTTGACGCCGATCGTGCCGGATCTGATGGCCGAGTTTTCCTCGGTGCCGAACCACGAATACTGGGTGCCGATGATCCTGACGCTGCCGTCGCTCTGCGTGGCGCTGCTGTGCCCGGTGGCGGGGATCATGGGCGACTACTTCGGGCGGCGGCGCCTGCTGCTGTTCTCGTTCCTGCTCTATGCCGTGGTCGGCGTGATGCCGGTGTTCCTGCACGATCTGACCCATATCCTGATCTCGCGCGTGGGCGTGGGCATTGCGGAAGCGCTGATCTACGTGCTCTCGACGACGATGATCGGCGATTACAACAAGGGCGCCGCGCGCGACCGCTGGCTGGCGGCGCAGACCGCCTTTGCCTCGATGTCGGCGCTGCTGTTCTTCAACCTCGGCGGCGCGATGGGCGAGAGCGGCTGGCGCACGCCGTTCTGGGCCTATGCCTCGGCGCTGGTGATGTTCGCGCTGGTCTTCAAGTTCACGTGGGAGCCTTCGGGGGAGCCTTCGGGGGAGCCTTCGGGGGAGCCCTCGGGGGAGCCTGCAAGCGCGGCCCATCCTGATGACGAAGCCGATGTGCCGCCCCGTAATCTGTCGTGGGCGGGCTTTCCCTGGGCGAAGATGGCGATGATCGTGCTCATCACCATCTACGGTTCGGTGTTTTTCTATACCGTGCAGATCCAGGCGCCGAGCGGGCTTGCCGCACTGGGGCTGACCAGCCCGGCGAAGCGCGGGTTCCTGACGTCCCTCGCCTCGATCGGGGTGCCGCTGGGCACGTTCCTCTATTCGCGGATCGGGCCGAAGTGGCCGGTCGGGCGATTGCTGCTTATCGAGTTCGCGCTACTCTCGCTGGGTTTTGCGCTGATGGGCAAGGCGGGCGCGGTGCCGGGCTTCCTGATCGGCTGCTTCATCAACCAGATCGGCGCGGGCCTGCTGCTGCCGACGCTGCTGGTGTGGTCGATGTCGATCCTCTCGTTCGAGATCCGCGGGCGCGGCACCGGGTTCTGGCAATCGGCCTTTGCGCTGGGCCAGTTCCTCTCGCCGCTGGTGGTGACCTTTGCCGGGCAGCATACCGGCGGGCTGCTGGGCGCGTTCATGACGTTTTCGCTCGCGGCGCTGGGCGGGGTGATCATTGCCCTGATCGCCTCGCGCATGAATGGAAACCACAAGCTGGAGGTGGCCCATGGCTGATCGCCTCAAGGGCCGCGTGGCCATCGTCACCGGAGCGGGGAACGGCATCGGCGAGGGCGTTGCCCGGATATTCCGGCAGGAGGGCGCGGCCGTGATCGGTGTCGACCTGTCCGGCGCCGACGAGACCTGCGATCTCGCCGACGAGGCGCAGACGCAGGCGCTGTTCGCCCGCATCGGCGCCGAGCATGGCCGCATCGACGTGCTGGTCAACGCCGCCGCCTTTGCCGTGTTCGGCTGGATCGAGGACCTCTCTTACGCCGACTGGAAAAGGACGCTGACCGGCGAGCTGGACATCGTCTACCTCGCCACCCGCGCGGCCTGGCCGTGGCTCAGGGCGAGCGGCTCGGCGAGCGTCATCAACTTCGCCTCGGCCAATGCGCGCCATGCGCTGGAAGGCTCGCCGGCGCTGGCGCACTGCGCGGGCAAGGGCGGGGTTCTGGCGATGACGCGGCAACTGGCGATGGAGGGCGCGCCTCACGGCATCCGCGCCAACACCATCGCGCCGGGCTTCATCAGGACGGCGGCCACCGCGCGCCACCTCGCCGCCGATCCGGCCTTCGAGCAGCAAGTGCTCGCCAAGAACATGCTCAAGCGCCTCGGCGAGCCGGAGGACATCGCCTGGGCCGCCTGCTGGCTGGCCAGCGCAGAGGCGCGCTACGTCACCGGGGCCGATATTCCCATCGATGCGGGGGCGACGGCGTGGTGAGATCGATACCGTCGTGAAACGAAGAAGGCGGGGCCCCCCCGCCTTCCTTTTGGGCATCAGAACGGCTCGTTCAGGCGGGCCAGTGCGGTTTCCAGCAGCGCCGCGTGCTCCTGCGGCGGGCGATGCTCCATCTGCAGGCGGCCGATGCCGATGCTGCTCTCGATGATGAAGCGGCAGCGGTCGAAGCGGCGCTCTTCATAGGCGGCGAGGGCCTTGCCCACGGTGTCGGCAGCGGCGAGTTCCTCCGCCAGCACGATGGCGCTTTCGACCGCCATGCCCGCGCCCGAGGCGAGGTGCGGGGTCGTCGCATGGACGGCATCGCCCAGCAGCACCACCCGCCCGCTCGACCACGGACGCGGCTGCAAGGCGGCGGCGAGCGGACGGTAGTTGATCCAGTCCTCGCGCGTCATATTGTCGCGAATCCAGCCGGCATTGCCGCCGAACGGGGCGAGCAGTTCCTTGAGGGTGGTGAAGAGTTCCTCTTCGTCCATGAAGCGCTCGCGCTCCTCGTGGGCGGTCAGCATCCACATATAGACGTTGTCGGGACTGCATGCGGTGATCCCGCAGGGGGTATCGGTCCCGAGGAAGAATTCGCTTTCGCTGAGGCCGGGCGGTTTGCGGATCGAGATCCGCCAGCAGCCCTGTCCGGTCGGCTGGGCGGGGGCCATGTGCGGGAAGGCCAGTTCGCGCACGGCGGAAAAGACGCTGTCGGCGCCGATCACCAGATCGTAGCGGCCGGTGGAACCATCGGAAAAGGTTGCGTCGACACCCTGATCGTCGCTCTCGAGTGCGGTTACGGTCACGCCGAGGCGCACCGGGATGTCCAGCGCCTTCACGCGGGTCTGCATGATCCGGTGCAGCACCGGGCGCATGATGCCGCCGGTGGCCGGCAGGCCTTCCTCGATCACCGGTTCGTCCAGCACCTGCATCAGCGTGCCGTCGTAGCGATAGAGCCGCGTCTTGGTGGTGATCGCGCCGGCCTGCTTGATCTCGTCCAGCAGGCCGAGCCGCCGATAGGCGCGCAAGGTCGGCCCCGTGATGGTTATGCCGGCGCCGTAGACCCGCCAATCCGGGTCGAGGTCGATCAGGTCCACCCTGACGCCGCGCTCCGCAAGGCTGATGGCCGTCGCCATGCCGCCGATCCCTCCGCCCACGACAAGTGCCGTGGCGATGCTGCTGATGCTCTCCCGTGTCATGCATCGAGGACTAGCGAGGCGGCGGCTTCAGACAAATCCGAACTGTGGATGCGTGCCTATCGATACAATCGGTGTGACGCCGGAGCGCGGCTTGGTTAGCCCGATGCCAAGAACACAGCATATTTGGGAGGATCATCGTGCGCAAAGGGCTTCTGGAATCCGTCTGCCTGTCTGCCATTGTCCTGGCGGCACCGGCCATGGCGCAGGATAGCGCGACAGCGCCGCAGGCCAGCACCGACAATGGCGGCATCGGCGACATCATCGTCACCGCCCAGCGCCGCTCGGAATCGATGCAGCGCGCGGGCATCGCCATCGACGCGGTGGGTGGAGACGATCTCATCCAGTCGGGCGTCACCCAGGCCGATGCGCTGAACAAGGTCGTTCCCGCGCTCACCGTCACCAATGGCGGCGGCTCGAACACCTCGATCTTCCTGCGCGGCGTCGGCAACGTCACCAACTCCAGCTACAACGATCCGGCCGTGACGCCGAGCTACGACGGCGTCGTGCTGGGGCGCGCGGCGGGCGCGTTCGGGGCGGCGTTCTATGACCTGGCCCGCGTCGAAGTGCTGAAGGGGCCGCAGGGCATTCTCTATGGCCGCAATGCCACCGGCGGCGCGGTCAACATCATTCCCAACCGCCCGCAATTGGGCCAGAACAAGGGCGGCTTCACGCTCTCGGCCGGCAATTACGACGCGGTGAGCGTCGAGGGCTATGCCAACCTCGCCATCGGTGAGAACGCCGCGCTGCGTGTTGCCGGCACCCGCCAGTATCATGACGGCTACAACAAGGACGGCAGCGACGATCTCGACCGTACGGGCGTTCGTGCGCAATTGCTGTGGGAGCCGACCGACACCTTGAGCGTGCGCGTGGGCGGCGACTACACCCACGTCGGCGGTGTCGGCGCGGGGGGCAGCTATATCGGCTCGTTCACGCCGGGGGCATCGGGCTTCACCTTCACGGCATCGGGTCTCGGCAAGTCGGAGGGCTTCAACACCGATGCCGCCAATGCCTTCCGCCAGACCTCGCTGGGCGCGCCGGGCTTCGGTTTCCTCGATGCGATGAATCGCCAGCAGATGACCGACAACACCTATTGGGGCGCCAATGCCGAGATCACGCTCGATACCGGCATCGGCACGCTGACGGTGCTGCCCGCCTATCGCAAGGCCGATGCCACCAGCTTCTTCTACGGCCCGGCGTTCAACACCGCCTACACCGACGAGCATGACCGTCAGGCCAGCCTCGAAACCCGTCTGGCGGGCAAAGTGGGCATGTTCGAGTACGTGGTCGGCGGCTTCTATTTCAACGAGAAGATCCAGAACACCGGCGAGTACAACCAGGAATTCGTGCTGCCGATCCAGCACTATACCCACAAGACCGAATCGTACGCGGCCTTCGGCCAGCTGACCGCGCACCTGACCGACGCGTTCCGCCTGATCGGCGGTCTGCGTTATACCCATGACCACAAGTCGATCGACGGCATCATCAACAACTTCATCGTCTATTGCGGCGGCCTGCCGCCGACGACGCCGCCGGCCTCGTTCGCGGCGGGCTGCGCCAATCCGGGTGCGCTGCCGCACTTCCCGAACTTCACCTCCACCGGCGACACGGTGAACTGGCTGATCGCCAATGGCTTCATCGATGCCAGCAGCACCGACGAGCCCAACGGCCAGTTCTACAACCTGACCAACGGTGTCGGCATCATCCAGAAGACGTATTACCCGGTGGTCGAATCGGGCAGCTACAGCCGGGTGACCTGGAAGGCGGGCGCCGAGTACGACGTGGCCCCGGATTCGCTGCTCTATGCCACGGTCGAGAGCGGCTACCGCGCGGGCGGTTTCCAGCTTTCCGAGGGCAATCCCAGCTACAAGCCGGAATTCATCACCGCCTACACGATCGGATCGAAGAACCGCTTCTTCAACAACAAGATCCAGCTCAACGTCGAGGCGTTCTACTGGAAGTACAAGGACCAGCAGATCAACTACTTCACGGTCTCGCCGGACTCGGTGCTGATCAACACGATCGACAATGCGGGCAAGGCCGACATCAAGGGCTTCGACGTCGATTTCATGGCCAAGCCCATGCACAACACCACGCTTTCGGCCAAGGTCCAGTACCTTGATACCGAGTACAAGCAGCTGACGCTCACCACCGCCTCGCCGCGCAACAACATCAACTGCCCGTCGAGCGCCACCGGCGACACCCTGACCGACGGCACCGCGATCCTCGCGTTCGACTGTTCGGGCCGTCCGCTGCTCTATTCGCCGAAATGGACGGTGAATCTGGGCGTCGAGCAGATCGTGCCGCTCGGCGACAGCTACGAACTGGTTGCCGGGGTCAACACCTCGTGGCGCTCCTCGCAGTATGGCGCATTCGAGTATCTCGATTTCGAGAAGATCCGTTCGTACTGGCTGACCGACGCCAACCTGGCGCTGCGCCTGTCCGATGGCGGCCTTTCCATCGGTGCCTTTGTCCAGAACATCGAGAACAAGCGCCGGATCGCGACACCGCAATCCTCGCCGATCGGCTTTGCAGTGGCACGCTATACCGCGCCGCGCACCTACGGCCTGCGTCTCTCGGCGGAATTCTGAGGGCATGGAGGCATTCTCTGACCGCCGCAGGGTGCTGGCGTGGCTGGGCGCGACGAGTGCACTCGTCGCGCTTGCAGGGCCGGGCAGGGCGCTGGCCCGCCCGGCCCCGCCTCCCCCTCCAAACCGGCCAAACATCGTCTACATCATGGCCGACGACCTCGGCTATGCGGACCTTTCCGCCACCGGCTCGCACGCGATCCGCACGCCCGCGATCGACAGCCTCGGCCGTGACGGCGTGCGGCTGACGCAGGGCTATGCCAGCACGCCGATCTGCTCGCCCACGCGCACGGCGCTGCTGACCGGCTGCTATGCTCAGCGCTTTGCCATCGGTATCGAGGAACCGCTCGGCCCCGGCGCGCCGCCGCATATCGGCGTGCCGCTGGACCGGCCGACCATCGCCTCGGTCCTGCGCGATCGGGGGTATCACACCAAGCTGATCGGCAAGTGGCATCTGGGCGAACCGCCCGAACATGGCCCGCTCCAGCACGGATACGACGAGTTCCTTGGCGTGGTCGAAGGCGCGGCGGACTATTTCCGGCATCACATGGTGATGGGCGGCAAGGACCAGGGCATCGGCCTCGCGCAGGACAACGCGCCCCAGCAGCGCGACGGCTATCTCACCGACCTGTTCGGGGACGAGGCGGTTCGCACCATCGAGGGCGCGGGCGACAGGCCGTTCTTTCTCTCGCTCCACTTCAACGCCCCGCACTGGCCCTGGGAAGGGCGCGAGGATGCGGCGGCGGCCAAAGCCCTCCCCAATTCCTTCCACTACGAAGGCGGCAACCTCGCCAAGTACAAGGAAATGGTGGAGGCGATGGACCAGAACGTCGCCAAGGTGCTCGCCGCGCTGGAACGCACCGGCAAGGCGCAGAACACCATCGTTGTCTTCACCAGCGACAACGGCGGCGAGCGGTTCTCGGAGACATGGCCCTTCATCGGCCACAAGGGCGAAGTGCTGGAAGGCGGCATCCGCGTGCCGATCCTGATGCGCTGGCCGGGGCATATCGCGCCGGGCACGCTGTCCGATCAGGTCATGGCCTCGATGGATTTCCTGCCGACGTTGCTGACGATGGCGGGCGGCAATGTCGCCGGGGCGGGCTCGTTCGATGGCGTCGATTTCTCGGCGCAACTGACCGGCAAGGCCGCGCCGGTTCCGCGCACCCTGTTCTGGCGCTTCAAGGCCAACGAGCAGGCGGCAGTGCGGCAGGGTGACTGGAAATACGTGAAGATCGGCGGGAAGGAGCATCTCTACAACCTCGCCGAAGACGAGCACGAACGGGCCGAGCGCGCCGCCGCGCAGCCCGCAAAGCTGGCCGAACTGAAGGCCCTGTGGGACGGCTGGAACGCCCGGATGCTGCCGTACCGCGTCGATGGATACTCCGAAGACGTGCGCAAGGCCTACTCTGACCGATATTAGGTCGTAAACGCATAAACGGCACCATCGAGGTTTGAGGCAAAATGGCTCAGCGGCAGGAGGGAAGGCGCTGGAATATGTCGATATTTCAAGACTTCCCGACGCAGCGCTGGGCCATTTTGGGTAAACCCCGAAGGGGCGCCCAAATGGCTTCCATCTCGAACCGAAGCGGCCTTGGACGGGCAACCAGCCCGCCCGGCGGCACCTTCGGCCCGAGCTGTTCGCCATTTGGGCGCCTCGATGGTGCCGTTTATGCGTTTACGACCTAGGGAGATCGATGTGAAAGTGCTCGTGACCGGAGCCGGCGGTTTTGTCGGCCGGCAACTCGTCCATGGCTTGCTCGATGCCGGACATGAAGTCGTCGGGATTGACAGCCATGGCGGCGGCATTCCTGAGGGCGCCCGCGCGGTCGAGGGTGATCTCGGCGCCGCCTCGGTCCGGGCCGAGGCGCTGGGCGATGGCTGCGATGCGCTGGTCCATCTCGCCACCGTTCCGGGCGGCGCGGCGGAGGCCGATCCGGTGGCCTCGCGCCGGATCAACGTGGATGCGATGTACGACCTGCTGCTGGAGGCGAGTGCGCTCACGCCGGGCCTGCGCGTGGCTTATGCCAGCTCCATCGCGGTCTACGGCGATCCGCTGCCCGCCGAAGTGGACGATGCCACGCCGCTTTCGCCGAAAATGATCTACGGCGGGCACAAGGCGATGATGGAACATGCCGTGGCCCTATTCTCCAATCGCGGGGTGATCGACGGGGTGACGGTGCGCCTGCCCGGCATTCTCGCGCGCCCCAAGGGGCCTTCGGGCATGAAGTCCGCCTTCATGTCGAACCTGTTCCATGCGCTGAAGGCGGGCGAGGCATTCACGTGTCCCGTCTCGGCTGCGGGCACGATCTGGGCGGAATCGCTGGAATGCGTGGCCCGCAACTTCATCCATGCCCTGGGGCTCGATACCGCGCTGCTGCCGCCGACCCGCGCGGTGACGCTGCCAGCCTTGCGCGTGACGATGGGCGATCTGGCCGCGGAGATCGCGCGGCAGTGCGGCGTCTCGCCCGATCTGGTCCGCTACGAGCCCGATGCCGCACTGGAGGCGGCGTTTGCCGCGCAGCCGCCGCTCTCCACTCCGGCGGCGGAAAAGGCGGGTTTTGCGCATGATGGCGATCTTGCTATGCTCGCCCAAAGCGCCCTGCGAACCCTCTCGTAAGGAGCGCGTGGGAGATGGCAATGCGGTTCGGTCGGCTCGATCTCAATCTCTTGGTGGCCCTCGATGCGCTGCTGACCGAGCGCAGCGTGTCGCTGGCGGCGGACAAGCTGTGCCTCTCGCAATCGGCCACATCCAGCGCGCTGGGACGCCTGCGCGAATACTTCGGGGACGAGCTGCTGGTGGTGAAGGGCCGCCACATGATCCTCACCGCCCGGGCCGAGGAACTGATCGAACCGGTGCGCGCGGTGCTCGAGCAGATCCGCTCGACCATCACCGTTGCCCCGCCGTTCGATCCCGCCACCGCGGAACGCCAGATCCGCATCATGGCATCGGACTATTCCACCCAGGTCCTGCTGGCCGATGCCATCGCCGAGATTTCGAGCGAGGCCCCCGGCATCCGTTTCGAAATCCAGCCGATGCACGAAACCCCGGTCGATGCGCTGGAACGCGGGTACATCGACCTCCTGCTTACTATCGATTACGCCATCTCCACTGATCACCCCAGCCAGATCCTGTTCGAGGATGACTACGTGGTGCTCGGCTGGGAGGGCAATCCGGCCTTGCAGGGGCCGATGACACGCGAACTGTACTTCGAACTCGGCCACGTCACCGCGCGTTTCGGCAAAGCGCAGGTACCCGCGTTCGACGACTGGTTCATGCGCCGCCAGAAGCAGCAGCGCCGGGTGGAAGTGGTGGCGCCCAGCTTCCTGTCGATTGTCGGGCTGGTGATGAACAGCAACCGCATCGCCACCGTTCACCGCCGCATGGCCGAGGTTTTTGTGCGCAGCCTGCCGCTGGTCATGCGCGAGATGCCCTTCAGCTTCCCGCCGATCCGCGAGGCGATCCAGTGGCATATCTCCAACTCTAACGACGCCGGGCTGCGCTGGGTGGTGGAGAAGCTGGAAGCCGTTGCCCAGCGAAGTGGCAGAGCAGGCAATGTCGTGCCCATCGATCCCGCCCAGCGCGAGGACAACGAGCGCGAGCGGATCGAATATGCGTTCCGGATGAACAACAAGCCGCTCTAGGCGGCGTGGACACATTCCGCATTGCCACGGTTGCCCTGCAAGCTGCGCCAGCAAGGCGCGAAGCCGCAGGAAGAGCGGGCCTCTTTCAAGGCGGAGCAACGCTGCTGGCGCAGCTTGCAGGGCAACCCCTGCGGGGCTGGAGGCAAAAGCCGTCCCTTCGGCGTCGGCTCGGCTGGAAGTATCGACATACTCCTGCGCCTCACCTTCTTGAATTGACGGCTTTTGTCTCCAGCCGTGGCAATGCGGAATTTGTCCACGCCGCCTAGGCCTGCTGCGTACCCGGCCCCTCAACCCCAAATTCGTCATCCCCGCGAAGGCGGGGATCCCGCTTATCGTGCGGCATGTGAGAGGTCGCAGAAGGAAGCGGGGCCCCCGCCTTCGCGAGGGCGACGGAGTGATTTGGGTAGAGGTGGATCGAGTGGGGCTGGCCTGAAGTGTAGCGGATGGCGAGTCAGTCGAACTTGCCATTTCGACCGTGCTCCCGCCCATGCTCGCGATCGTAACGCTCCCGCGCTTCGTGAATCGCGTCCGAGCGGGTATTGATCCAGTCGATCATCCCGCGCGCCCTGGCGAACAGGTCCTCCCCCAGCCCTGACAGCCGGTAGGCGACTTTGGGCGGCACGTCCGCGCTGACGCTGCGCAGCACGAAGCCGTCGCGTTCCAGCGCGCGCAGTTTCAGCGTCAGCACCCGCTGCGAAATCGCCTGCTCGGACGATAGCTGCGCGACCACGCGCTTGAGGTCGGCATGGCGCATTTCGCCCTCGCCCAGCACCAGCAGGATCAGGGTGGTCCAGCGGTCCCCCAGCATGGCCATGACCGCGCGCGCGGGCGCCTCCCGCTCGTGGCCATGGCGCGCCATTTCATCGGCCAGGGCGCGCAGCCCCGGCAAGTCCAGCGGTTCCACGCATCCCCCCGTAATGGGCACAAAAAAGTGCCGTCTTCCATCCATCGGGAGGCACTTTATGCCGGGATCAAACAAGGTCAATTCCGGGAGAGTGCGATGGTCGCAGATGCGACGAGAATGGATGGCAAGGTTGCCGTCATCACCGGCGGAGCCGGCGGGATCGGCGGCGCCACCGCCCGGTTGCTGACCGCGCGCGGGGCAAAAGTGGTGATCGCCGATATTGCCCTTTCCGCCGCCGAGGACCTGGCCGCGACATTGCCCGATGCCATCGCGGTGCACCTCGATCTGGAGCAGGAAACCTCGATAGAGGCGATGATCGCACGGACAGTGGCCCAGTTCGGAAGGCTCGATGTGCTGCACAACAACGCGGCACTGCTCGGCCCCGACATCGCGCAGGCCGATGGCGATGTGGAGCACATGGCCACCGTACTCTGGGACCGGACTTACGCGGTCAATGTGCGCGGCACGATGATCGCCTGCCGCGCCGCCCTGCCGCATTTGCGGGCAAGTGGCGGCAATATCGTCAACACCGTCAGTAACCTCGCATTGCAGGGGCACATGATTCAGGCGGCCTATTCCTCCTCCAAGGCGGCGGTGATCCAGATGACCCGCGCCATCGCCGCCAGCCACGGCGTTCATGGCGTGCGCTGCAACGCCGTCGCCCCCGGCATGACGATGACCCCGGCGCTGCGCGAGGCTTTCCCGCCGGTGCTGCGGCAGGCGGTGGAGGAGGAAACCCTGCGCGACCGCCTCGGCGCGCCCGAGGACATTGCCGAGGCGGTGGCCTTCCTCGCCTCCGACGCGGCCCGCAACATCACGGGCCAGGTGCTGGTCGCCGATGGCGGCTGCGCCAGCCACGTTCCCGGAATCGCACGGTTCCGGGCCTTCTTTTCGGGAGAGCATGCATGAGCCAGTACGACGTGGTCGTCATGGGCGGGGGGCACAACGGCCTCGTCGCCGCCGCCTACATGGCCAAGGCGGGCAAGAAGGTGATCGTGCTGGAGCGCAAGCCCCACTACGGCGGCGGCGTTTCCACGCGTGAGCTGATCCAGCCGGGTTTCTGGCATGACGAGCACTCCAACGTGCACATCATGATCCAGGGCAACCCGATGCTGCGCGAGGACGAGTTGGGCCTGCTCGGCAAGTTCGGCCTCGAATATATCTATCCCGAACTGCCCCACGCCTCGATCTGGGAAGACGGGACCATGGTGCGCTCCTGGCGCGATCTGGACCGCACCTGCGAGGAAATCGCAGCCTTCTCGCCCAAGGACGCGGAGGCCTATCGCAAGTTCGCCACGGCCTCGATGGCAGCGCTGCCGATGTTCATGTCCGGCCTCTACGCCCCGCCGTTCCCGATGGGCGCCTTCGTGGCGATGATGGACCAGTCCGACGAAGGGCGCTTCCTGCTCGACGTCATGCAGCGCTCGGCGCTCGACGTGGTGAACCAGTATTTCGAGAGCGACCTGCTGCGCCTCCACATCGTGCGCATGGTCACCGAGAACCTGCAGATGCCCGACGAACTGGGCACCGGCATGGGCGCTTTCCTGATGCCGGGGATCATTCATGCCTATGGGTGCTCGATGCCCAAGGGCGGCTCCGGCCAGCTTTCCCACGCGCTGGTCCGCGCTATCGAGCATTTCGGCGGCGAAGTGCGCTGCAATGCCGAAGTGCGCCGGGTGATCGTATCCGGCGGCAAGGCCACCGGCCTCGAACTGGTGGATGGCGAGACTTTCATGGCGAAGGACGGCGTGATCGGCGCGATCCACCCGCATGTGCTGCGCAAGTTCGTGGCCGAAACGCCCGAGCCGGTACTCCAGCGCGCGGAGCGGGTGACGCAGTCCACCTTCTCGATCAACCTCACGCACCTGACCCTGAAGGAGCGGCTGCGCTTGAAGGTCGGCAACGACGCCAATGCCATGATGACCGAGCTGATGGACTTCTACACCATGCGCGACATGCTGCTGGAGTACGACAAGCTGCGGCGCGGCGAAGTGTCCGAACGGCTGATCGCCGGCGGTGACAACACGATCTTCGATCCCAGCCGGGCCCCCGAAGGCGCGGGTGTGTTCTACGGCGTGAACTTTGCGCCTTACGACCTCTGGCCCGATGGTCCGGGTTCGTGGGACGAACGCAAGGAAGAGATCGCCGACAAGGCGCTGGCGCAATACCGCAAGTTCTACGCGAACCTCGATGATGCCAACATCACCGGCCGCCTGATCCGCTCCCCCGTCGATCACGAGCGGGACAGTCCGGCCAGCTTCCTCAAGGGCGACATCCACGGCTGCGCACCGTTCTTCTACCAGTCGGTCGGACACCGGCCGACGCCGGACCTCGGTTCGCTGCGGGTGCCGCAGATCGAGGGGCTCTATCTCGTCGGGCCGTTCATGCACCCGGGCGGCGGCGTGTTCGGCGCGGGCCGGGCGACGGCGATCCAGATGATGGACGACCTCGACATCGAATTCGACAAGGTTTGCGCAGGAGCGGTATGATGGCACAGAACAAGAAGGCCCCCGTGATGCGCATCCTCGATGCGCAGGACAAGGAATTGATGGCGGTGCGCCGGATCGAGCGGGACGGCGACAACCTGATGATCCGCGGCAAGATCTTCGGGGCGATGCCGATGGTCGCCAAAGTGACGCCGGAAGAAGCGCGCGCGGCGCTCAAGCTGCTGGATGCCAGGACGATCCTGTTCATCCTCAGCCTGCTGTTCCGCAAGGGGCGCTGACATGGGGCAGAGGCGCAAGCTGCGCGCATGCGCCTCTGCATCCTGCGAAAAATGCGCGAGCGCGGGTGTACTCCTGCAACAATTGCCGTAAGTCCGCTCCGATTGGCAATTTTCGAAAAGGACAGGGCAAGTGACGGCAGATCGGGGCAACCGCGTGGCTAAAGGCGCGGGCCGGTGAACGCATACCGCCGTCATGCGCGCATCCTGACCGCCAGCCTGGTCGGCACCGCGGTCGAGTTCTACGACTTCTACGTCTACGCCACCGCCGCCGCGCTGGTGTTCGGGCCGCTGTTCTTCCCGGCCCATTCCGCCTCGATCCAGCAACTGGCGGCCTATGCCAGTTTCGGCGTGGCCTTTGTCGCCCGCCCGGTGGGGGCGATGCTGTTCGGCCACTTCGGGGACCGGATCGGCCGCAAGTCGACGCTGGTCGCCTCGCTGCTCTTGATGGGCGGGGCGACGGTCGCCATCGGTCTTTTGCCCACTTACGAGAGCGCGGGCTGGATCGCGCCGTTCCTGCTCTGCCTGATGCGTTTTGCCCAGGGCCTTGGCCTTGGCGGCGAATGGGGCGGCGCGGCGCTGCTGGCGGTGGAGAATGCCCCGCCGGGCTGGCGCGCGCGCTTCGGCATGTTCCCGCAGTTGGGGGCGCCGGTGGGTTTCATCGCGGCGAACGGCCTGTTCCTCCTGCTCAGCCTGACCCTGTCCGAAAGCGATTTCGTGCGCTGGGGCTGGCGCATCCCGTTCCTGCTGAGTTCGGTGCTGGTCGGCCTCGGCCTGTGGATCCGCTTCCGCCTTGCGGAAACCCCGTCCTTTGCGGCCACGCACGGCGAGCAGCCCAAGGCGATCCCGATCATCGAGCTGTTCCGCACCCACTTGCGCCAGACGCTGGCGGGCACGTTCGCGGTCGTCGCCTGTTTCGCGATCTATTACCTCACCACCGCCTTTGCGCTGGGTTATGGCACCACGACGCTCGGCTACGACCGTCAGGCGTTCCTGGGCGTGCAGCTTTTCGCGATCCTGTTCATGGCCGTGGGCATCGTGCTGGCCGGTTATGCGGCGGACCGCTGGACCTCGCGCACGGTGCTGATCGCGGGCAGTGCGGGCGCCATCGTTGTCGGCTTGCTGATGGGCCCGATGTTCGCGGCCGGATCGCTCACCGCCATCGCCGCGTTCCTCTCGCTCGGCCTGTTCACCATGGGCTTTGTCTATGGCCCGCTCGCCTCGCTGCTGCCGCAGCTGTTCGATGCGCGGGTGCGCTACACGGGATCGTCGATCGCCTTCAACGTCGGCGGCATTCTCGGCGGCGGTTTTGCGCCGGCGGTGGCGCAGGGGCTGGTGGACAGGGGCGGGGTGCTGTTCGTCGGCCTCTACATCTCGCTTGCCGCCGTGCTCAGCCTGGTCGGCCTGCTCTGGGTGCCGCGCCATACCGAGGCGGCGTTTTCCACCTGACGCCAATTCGGCGCGCTCGATAGCTGCGATCCGATTCCATGCGTTTTTCCTGGCTCATCCTGCCGGTCATAACCGAGCTCTGGAAAAGTCAGGATCGAGACAAGCATGAGCATTCTGGGAGTAGAGAGCGTCCTGTTCGGCGTCGCCGACGTGGCCGAGCACGCACGGTTCTGGACCGATTTCGGCCTGCCGGTGGAAAGCGCGGGCGAAAACGAGGCGGTGTTCCGCCTTGCCTCGGGCAGCCGGCTGATCGTGCTGCGCCACGGCGACGCCCGCCTGCCGAGCCCGGACCCGTTCCCCGGCGACGGCCTCAAGGAAACCGTCTGGGGCGTCGACAGTGCCGACAACCTTGAGGCAATCGCCGCCAGCCTCGCCTCGGAAGTGGCGGTGACGCGCGATGCCGACGGCACCGTCCACGCCGTCTGCCCCGACGGCCAGCCGATCGCCCTGCGCGTCTGGGCCAAGCGGGCGTTCCATTCGGAAGCGAGCCCGGTCAACACCCCCGCCAGCTATCCGCGCTTCAACCAGCACCGCATCTGGCGCCAGCGGGCGGTGCCCAAGACGATCAACCACGTGGTGTTCTTCTCGCCCGATTACGTCGGCAGTTTCGAGTTCTACGAGCGCCACTTCGGCTTCCACTATGTCGACCATTCGAAGGGCGTCGGCATCTTCGCGCGCGCGGGCGGCACCTATGAGCACCACTCGATCTTCTGGGTGAACTGCGACCTTCCCATCGCCCCCGACCACTTCAAGTTCATGCACATCGCCTTCGGCATGGACGACATCGACGAAGTCATGCTCGGCGCCAACATCATGGAGGCGAAGGGCTGGAAGAACGAGAGCATGAACAGCTCGGGCGGCATCTCGCGCCACCGCATTTCCAGCGCGATCTATTATTACTGCGACATGCCCGGCAAGGCGGGCGAGGCCGAGTATCACGCCGATACCGACTATCTCGACGAGAACTGGGTGCCGCGGGCCTGGGACTTCCGCTTCGGCTCGCTGCTGTGGTCGAACAATGCCCCGCCGATCTTCCGGGGCGACAACATTCCCTGGGACATGACGTTCGATGCCGACCGCGCCAGCTTCGAGGCGCACCGCAAGCACAAGCCGGGCAAGCAGCCCGCCGAGGGCAAGCTGGGCGAACTGACCGAGGACGACGAACACGCGATCTGACGGCAGATGACGGGCGGCACTTTCCTCATTTTATGGGGACTTCCAAAGGCTACCATTTGCAGGGATAGTGCCGCGCGGCAGCCAGTAGCCGTAAGGAGTCGTCATGTCGAAGATCGCCGTTGTCGTCGGAAGCCTGCGCGCAGGATCGTTCAACCGCCAGTTCGCGGAAGCGCTGATCCGCCTGCCGGCAGGCGAGGGCCATGAATTCACCTTTGCCGATATCGGCTCGCTGCCGCTTTACGACCAGGACGACGATGCCGATCAGGCCGAGCCGGTCAAGGCGCTCAAGGCGCTCATTGCCGGTTCGGACGGCGTGATCTTCGTGACGCCGGAATACAACCGGTCGTTCCCGGGCGTGCTCAAGAACGCCATCGACCATGCCTCGCGCCCTTATGGGCAGAGCGTCTGGGCGGGCAAGCCGGCTGGCGTGATCGGTGTTTCGATCGGTGCCATCGGCTCGGCGCTGGCACAGCAGCACTTGCGCAACGTGCTGGCCTATCTCGACATGCCCACGCTCGGCGCGCCCGAGGCGTTCATCCAGTGGAAGGACGGGCTGATCACGCCTGAAGGCACCATCGGCGAGCAGTCGGCCGGGTTCGTCGGCGGCTGGCTGGAGAACTTCCTCGCGCTGGTCGACCGCCACAAGGGGTGAGAGGCTGTTTTGAAAATGCCCGAACGGGCATTTTTGCGGCGGCACGGGCCGGTGCCGCGAAATGCGCTTTTTTGCGAATTTCCAGATAGTCTCGGAGGCGGCCTTACGGCGCCGCGGCCTGACTGCGGCGCCGTTCCGCCTCCGCAAGCGCGGCGCGGTAGATCGGCTGCATCGCCGCATAACCCGCCGCGTTGGGGTGGATGCCGTCGACGAACAGCTCTTCGCGGATCGATCCGTCGGGACGCGCCAGGGCGGCGTGGTAGTCGGCAAGGACCAGCCCTTCCTGGCGGGCGATCTGGCTCAGGCGCTGGTTGACCCGGGCGATGGCGGGGCCTGGGTCGGGCGCGAACAGGCCGCCGAAACCTTTCGAGGGCGGCAGCGTGCCGAGGATCAGCACCGCGCCGTGCCGCCGTGCCTGCTCGGCCATGGTGCGGACATTGCCGTCGATCTGGTCCAGCGTGACCGGGCCGGTCAGGCCGAACACGTCGTTGCTGCCGAGCATGAGGTGGATGATGCGCGGGCCGAGGTCCAGCGCGTCCTGCCGGAAACGCAGCAGGATCTGGCTGCTGGTCTGGCCGCCGACGCCGCGATTGACCACTTGCGTGCCCAGCGTGGGCCAGCCCATCGTGATCGAATCGCCGATCATCACGACTTCGGGATGCAGGCCCTCGCGCCGAAGGGCGGTGTTGGCGGCGCGGTAGAAGCACAGGCCGCCCCAGTCGTCGTAGTCGCTGCCGGTGATCGAGCGGCCCGCCGGGCTGCAGGCGCTGTCGGTCAGCCCGACAAGGCGGGCGCGGCGCTGGTCTTTCCAGACACTGTGGCCGACCAGCCCCAATCCCAGCCCCACAAGCAAAAGCCCGGGCACGACGATGCGCAGCCGCACCGTCATGCCCGGGCCTTTGCCTGGATCGCGCAAGCGCGGCTTAGCCGAGAATGCCGGCCGTCTTGCCCGCACGCGTGAACATGCCGATGATCTGCTGGACCTGTTCGGCCGAGTGCTCGGCGCAGAGCGAGCAGCGCAGCAGCGTCATGTTGGCAGGGGTCGCCGGCGGACGCGCGAGGTTCACGTAGAGGCCCTCGTGCAGCAGCGCTTCCCACATCATCGCGCCGCGTTCGAGGTCGGGCATGATGACGGCGATGATCGCGCTCTGCGGCTCCTCGGTGCCGAGCTGGAAGCCGGCATCGGCCAGGCCCTTGTGCAGGACCTTGGAGTTTTCCCAGAGGTGCGCGCGCTTGTCGGCGGCGTGCATCAGCTTGCGCACCGAAGTCGCGGCGGTGGCGACGACGCTGGGCGGCAGGCTGGCGGTGAAGACGTAAGGACGGCAGACCAGGCGCATGATCTCGAACTTGGGGTGGTTCGAGACGCAGAAGCCGCCGACGGTGCCGACCGACTTGGAGAACGTGCCGATCACGAAGTCGACATCGTCAAGGCAGCCCTGGTCCTCGGCCACGCCGCGGCCGTTGGGGCCGATGAAGCCCATCGAGTGCGCTTCGTCCACCAGCACCATGGCGCCGTACTTCTTGGCGACCGCGATCATCTCCTTGAGCGGGGCGATGTCGCCCAGCATCGAGTAGACGCCTTCCAGCACGACCAGCTTGCCCGCGCCCTCGGGAATGCGGCGCAGGCGCTTTTCCATCGCCTCGATGTCGTTGTGCTTGAACGGCACGACTTCGGCGTCGCCCATCTTGCAGCCGTCCCAGATCGAGGCGTGGCTGTCGATGTCGAGCACGATGTAATCGCCCTTGCCGGCGATGGTCGAGATGATGCCGAGGTTGGCCTGATAGCCGGTCGAGAACACCATGGCGTGCTTCATGTCGTAGAAGTCGCATAGCGCTTCCTCGACCGCCTTGTGCCCCGCGTAGGTGCCGTTCAGCACGCGGCTGCCGGTGGTGCCGGCGCCGAAGTCGTCCAGCGCCTGCTTGCCCGCGGCGATGACGTCGGGGTCGAAGGTCATGCCCATGTAGTTGTAGGTGCCGAGCAGGATCGTCTCGCGCCCGTTACACATCGCGACGGTGGGCGAGATCACCTTTTCCATGACGAGGCCGAACGGATCGGTCACGCCGGTGGAGAGCAGGCCCTTGCGCATCTCGATCAGCGGATCGAACTTGCTGAACAGGTCGGTTGCGCCTTGCGTCTCGTTATCGCTGAGCATGTCGGTCATCGCAGAATCCTTCAGCCCTGGAGCTTGACCACGGCGTCGACGAGCTGGCCGTAGTTCTCGATCTCGGCCTGCTGGTTCATCGAGATGATGATGTCGAAGCCGTCTTCGATTTCGGCCACGAAGTCCATCACGGTCAGGCTGTCGAATTCGAGATCGTCGGTGAAGCGGGTCGCGTCGGTAATCTCGATGCCCTTCTTGTTGAAAGGTTCGATCAGCGCGGCGATGCGGGCCGAGGTCTCTGCGCGGTCCATGGTCATTTCAACTCCGGTAATTTCGGTCGGCGCTCTGGCCGATAATTGCGGCGCAAAAGCGGCGGCGGGGGGTAAAGTCAAGCACGGGCGCGTCGGGAAGGGCCATATCGGCGTCCGGAACGCTTGCGGGAAGGGTCAGACCAGCGCTCGGACGGCTTGCATGAAGGGACCGATCGAGACCGGCTTGGCGAGATAGCCTTCGGCCCCCGCCTCGCGGATACGCTCCTCGTCGCCCTTGCCGGCATAGGCCGTGACGGCCAGCACCGGGATCGTGCGCAGGACCGCGTCCTTCTTGGCCGCCTCGATCAGGTCCAGCCCCGAGACATTGGGCAACTGGATGTCCATGATGACGAGGTTGGGTACGAATTCGCGCGCCCTGTCGAGCGCGTGGAGCCCGTCCGCGACCGGCTCCACCGAGAAGCCCTGACTCGTGAGAACATCGCAAAAGAGCTTCCGGTTAAGGTCGTTGTCCTCGACAACAAGGATTCGCTTTGCCATTCCGCGCCTGAACCCCATCTAGTGGCTGAACCGCCGCTCTAGGACAGGCAAGCGAGGCTGACAATTCTCGGAAGTTCCCCTTCCTCATCGCAGGATGCCGAAACGCTGGCGCTCCACGCGCTGGGCTGGGTGCTGGGCGACGGCGATCGTGCCGAGCGATTCCTGGCGCTGACCGGCCTGACGCCCGATCATCTGCGCACCTCGCTGGGCGAGATCGGCACGCTGACGGCGGTGCTCGATTTTCTCTGTGCGCACGAGCCGGACCTTGTCGCCGCCGCCGACGTGCTGGGCGTAAAGCCCGAGGAACTGGCTGCCGCCCGCCAGAGGATCGGCCGATGAGCCGTCCGCTGCTGATCACCGACTGCGACGAAGTGCTGCTCTACATGGTCAGCCACTTCCGCGACTGGCTGGCCGAGGACGAGGGCGTCACGTTCGACATGTCGCGCGGGGACTTTTCCAGCGCGATGCGCCGCACTGCCTCGGGTGAATTGCTTGAACAGGCCGAGATGTGGTCGCTGCTCAACAAGTTCTTCGATGGCCAGATGCATCGCCAGACCGCCGTGGAAGGCGCGATGGACGCGATTCGCGCGATCGGTGAACATGCCGATGTGGTGGTGCTCACCAATCTCATGGATTTCCGGCAGGACGCCCGCCAGCGCCAGCTGGCCGACCACGGTGTCCACCTCAGGGTCTACACGAACCAAGGACCAAAAGGCCCGGCGCTCAAGGCGATCCTCGAGGAATATGCGCCCAGCCGCGCGGTGTTCATCGACGATCTGGCCCAGCATCACGGCTCGGTAGCCGAGTTCGCGCCGGAAATCGGCCGCCTGCATCTTTGCGCGGAGCCGCTGCTGGCGCCGCATATCGCCTGCGCCCATGCGGCGGGACATGCCCATGCGCGAATCGACGACTGGAAGAGCGCCACCCCGTGGCTGCTCGACTGGCTGACCGACAACACCCCCCACTGATCCAAACTGACAGGAAACCGTTCCATCATGACTGAAGCCGAAACCCGCCTTGCCGCCCTTGGCCTGACGCTGCCCGAAGCCGCCGCTCCGGTTGCCGCCTATGTGCCGGTGGTGATCGCCGGCGACACCGCCTATGTCTCGGGCCAGCTGCCCTTCGTCGGCGGCAAGCTCGTCACCGGCCGTCTGGGCGAGGACGTGAGCCTTGAAGCCGGCGTCGAGGCGGCGCAGGCCTGCGCGCTGATGATCCTGGCCCAGCTCAAGGCCGCGCTCGGCTCGCTCGACCGCGTGGAGCGCGTCGTCAAGCTCGGCGCCTTCGTGAACTCGACCGGCGATTTCACCGACCAGCCCAAGATCGCCAACGGCGCTTCGGAACTGATGGTCTCGGTATTCGGCGATGCCGGCAAGCATGCCCGCAGCGCTGTCGGCGTGCCGGTGCTGCCGCTCGGCGCTGCCGTGGAAGTGGACGCCATCGTGACGCTTCGTGCTGCTCGCCTCGATTGATCGATGGCTGGTGCCGGCCCCCGACCCCCGGCGGGTCGGGTGGATCGGCGCACGCGACTATGCGCATCGGGGCCTGCACGGCGCGGGTATCCCGGAAAACTCGCTTGCCGCATTCGATGCGGCGCTGCGCGGCCAGTTTGGCATCGAACTGGACGTGCAGCGGGCGGGTGATGGAACCCCGGTGGTGTTCCACGATGCCACGCTGGACCGCCTGACCGGCGAGAGCGGACCGATTTCCCGCCGCAGCGCCGCCCAGCTCGGAGCGGTCACGCTGACCGGCAGCGAGGAGACGGTCCCCACCCTGCGCCGCGTGCTCGACCGCGTGGGCGGGCGGGTTCCGGTCCTCATCGAGATAAAGTCCGGCCCCGGGGTGCGGATCGCCGCCCTGTGTCTGGCGGTGCGGCGGGTGCTTGAGGGCTATGCCGGTGACTGTGCGGTGATGAGCTTCGATCCCCGCGTCTCGCGCTGGTTTCGCATCCATTCACCGCTGACCGTGCGGGGGCTGATCGTCAGCGAGGGCGAGGACCGCGCCTTGCCCGGCAAGATCCGCCGCCATCTGGCCTTGTGGCAGGCGCGGCCCGATTTCCTGGCCTATGACGTCCACGACCTGCCGAGCCGCTTTGCCCGCGCCCAGCGCGACCGCGGTTTGCCGGTGGCGAGCTGGACCGTGCGCAGCCCCGAACACCAGGAGCGGGTCCGCCACCATGCCGATGCCGCGATCTTCGAGCAATGCGACGAGGAACTGGCGTGAGCGAAGGCGATTTTACCGCGCGGATCAGCGGCAGCGTGACCTCGTTGCCGGCGGACGAGTGGGATGCATTGAGCGGCGGCGGCAATCCCTTTGTCAGCCATGCGTTTCTCTCGGCGATGGAAGTCTCTGGCAGTGTCGGCGAAGGCAGTGGCTGGAGCCCGGCGCCGATCACCATCGCGGGGCCGGACGGTCGTCTTGCCGCGGCGCTTCCGGCCTATCTCAAGGAGCACAGCCAGGGCGAATATGTCTTTGACCATGCCTGGGCCGATGCCTGGCACCGGGCGGGCGGCGCCTATTACCCCAAGCTCCAGATCGCGGTGCCGTTCACCCCAGCCACGGGGCCGCGGCTGCTCACGGTGCATCCCGAACTCCATCTGCCGCTGCTGCGTGCCGCCGAAACGCTGTGCCACCAGCACGGCCTTTCCTCCGCCCACGCGACGTTCATCGCGCCCGGGCAAGTCCCAGCCTTCGAGGCCGCGGGCTGGTTGCTGCGCGAGGATATCCAGTTTCACTGGGAAAATCGCGGCTATGTCAGCTTCGACGATTTCCTCGGCGCGCTATCCTCGCGCAAGCGCAAGGATATCCGCAAGGAGCGCGAGAAAGCGCAGGAAGGCGTCGAGATCCGCACATTCACCGGCGTGGATGTGCGCGAGGAGCACTGGGACGCGTTCTGGGCGTTCTACCAGGATACCGGTGCGCGCAAGTGGGGCCAGCCCTATCTGACGCGCGAAGCGTTTTCGCGGCTGGGCGAGACGATGGCGGACCGCATCCTGCTGGTCATGGCCTATATCGAGGGCAAGGCCGTGGCGGGAGCGCTGAACTTCATCGGCGAGGAGGCGCTCTACGGCCGCTACTGGGGCGCGCTGGTGGAGAGGCCGTTCCTCCACTTCGAACTGTGCTACTATCAGGCCATCGATGCCGCCATTGCGCTGGGCCTCTCGCGGGTCGAGGCAGGCGCCCAGGGCGGCCACAAGCTGGCGCGCGGGTATGAACCGGTGCGCACGGTTTCAGCGCACTATATCGCCCACGAAGGCCTGCGCGCGGCCATTGCCGACTATCTCGATCAGGAACGGGCGGGCATCGCGCAGGACCAGATCTGGTTGGGCGAGCGCACGCCGTTCCGCAAGGATTAAGCCGCTTTGCGGGTGGTGGCGCAGAGCCATTCGCGGGCGCGGCGCTGGGCCTCGGCGATCTCGCGCGCGGTCATTTCGTCGGCGACTTCCGCGCGGCAGGCCGGAGCTTCCTCATGGCCGGCAACGGCAGCGAGGTTGAACCACTTGTGTGCTTCGACGAGGTCGCAGCCGACGCCGTGGCTGCCAGTCGAGTAGGCGACGCCAAGGTCGAAGTAAGCCGAGGTATCGCCCCGAGCGGCAGCGGCGAGGCAATCGGCCACCAGCAGGTCCTCGGCGGCGATGTCCGCTTCCTGCGCGGCGAAACCCAGTGAATCGATCCAGACAGTGCCCATCGTCTGATACCCCCGTTTGCATTGGACCGAGGCTCGGTCTTGCGATGGGGACAAGCTGACCGATTCATGGTCAACAAAGCGTTAACGATAAATCGAAAAACCTTGCTCTTGCGGTTCCGGTATATTCCGCTCTGTTATCGAACAGCCGTTCAGGTTTTTTGTGGACGGCTCGGGTTATGTCCTTGTGCCGGTAGAATACCGGCCTTATAGGCCGCCCCACCACGGTTTGCCGGGAGGTCACTGGAAAAATCCGGGGCCGCAGGGCGTAGGCGGGCCGGGGCGATTCGTGCGGAGATTCTCTGGATGGCAACGGCCCTATCTGACGAAATTGATGTCCTCGCCAAGGCCAAGCGCATGCTTGGCGGTTCCTATATTCCTGCCGAGAATGAATCGTACATGTGCGATTCGCAGCAGGACTACTTCCGGCGCCTGCTGCTCGCCTGGAAAAAATCGATCCTCGATGCATCGGCCGGCACCCTGGCCCAACTTCAGGACGGTCCGATCCGGGAGCCCGACCTCAACGATCGCGCTTCGAGCGAGACCGACTGGGGGATCGAGCTGCGCACCCGCGACCGGCAGCGCAAGCTGATCGCCAAGATCGATTCGGCGCTGCGCCGGATCGAGGAAGGCGAATACGGGTACTGCGAAGTGACGGGTGAACCTATCGGCCTCGGCCGTCTGGAAGCGCGTCCGATCGCGACGATGACGGTGGAAGCCCAGGAAGCGCACGAGCGCCGCGAAAAGGTTTCGCGCGACGATTGAGGCGCCTGATCGACGGCCCGCAGCCGGGGGGCAGCGGGCCGTTCGTCGATCCAGGGCCGCTTGCGCGATGCCGCGTATCGCGGATGACTCACTTTTAACCGTGTCTGCACGGTTCGTGTCCGCGTGGTACCCGGTCTGGGGCCGCGTCGCGGGCCGGTGATCGGTCTGCATCATTAAGGCTTTCTTGGTGACTGCCCCTTAGAACGAGCGAACATTCGTGTTAGGCTCGCCGGGTATTTGCGTCCGCCGCGTCTTGCACGACGTTCGACGGCCGCCTCGATTACCGGACGAGAGTAGATGAGCGAAGCTGAAAATCGACAGATCGCACGCGACAGCCTGTTTCTCATGGCTGACCTGCGCGTCGATGGCCTGGACGGCGAAGCGCGGATCAAGGTTCGCAACCTTTCTCCCGGCGGCATGATGGGCGAAGGCAGCGTCCGGGTGGTTCGCGGCACGCTCGTGAAGGTGAACATTCGCAACATTGGCTGGGTCGAGGGGGCGGTTGCCTGGGTACAGGACAATCGCTTCGGGGTGGCCTTCAGCGGCGAGATCGATCCCAAGCTGGCGCGGGTGACGGTGGCCGCGGCCGAAGACGCCACGCCGCGTTTCGTGCGCAACCACGAGGCCCGCTATTCCCCTGAAACCGGCGCGCTGCGCAAGATCTGACAGGCCGATCGCGGTTTTTGCCGTCATGGTGGTGCCTGCCATTTGCCGGCCGGGGGAAATCGACTAGGCCCATACTCATGCCGGCTGACAATATCCCATCGCGAAGAGGCATCCAGGCAGGCGTCCTTGCGGCGGTGCTGGCGCTTGCCGGGTGCGGATCGGCCAGCAATTCGGCGCTCGGCGTGGCTGCTATCGGCGATCCGGCGGACCCTTTCAGCACCGGGCGCAGCGCGCCGCTGGCCGAGCAACTGGTGCGGGCCTCGACCAGCGAAGGGCTGGTCTCGTTCGACGAGAAGGGGCGCGTCATTCCGGCGCTGGCCGATCGCTGGATCGTCACCGACGATGGCCTGAGCTACATTTTCCGCCTGCGCGACGGCAACTGGCTCTCGGGCGATCCGCTCACTGCCGCATCGGCCAAGCAGGCGATCGACAAGGCGCTGGAAGACACGCGCGATACGCCGTTTGCGCTCGATCTTGGCGGGATCGACGAAGTGCGGGCGATGGCCGGGCGGGTCATCGAGATCCGCCTTGCCCGGCCGATGCCCTATCTCCTGCAACTGCTGGCGCAGCCTGAACTCGGGCTCGTGCACAAGCAGCGCGGTGCCGGGCCGATGCGGCTTGAGCGGGACCGGGGCGCGGCGCGGCTCACGCCGATCGATCCGGCGCATCTCGGGCTGCCCGCCATCGAGAACTGGGCGCAGCGAACCCGCCGCGTGGACTTGCGCGCGGTGTCCGGCCCCGAAGCCGTTGCCGCTTTTAATGACGGTGCCGTCGATATTGTCATGGGCGGCGAGATCCAGGACTTCCCGCTCACCCGTTCGGTGGGCATCCTGCGCGGCACCATCCAGGTCGATCCGGTCGTGGGGTTGTTCGGATTGCAGGTGATGAACAATCACGGCTTCCTCGCCGATCCTGCCAATCGCGAGGCCATCGCCATGGCGATCGACCGCGATGGCTTGATCGCCCCGTTCAGCCTGGGGGGCTGGTCGCCGACGACCCGGGTGGTGAGCCCCAGCCTCGATGGCGATCTCGGCACCATCGGCGAGCGCTGGGGCAACCAGTCGCTCGACGAGCGCCGCGCTGTCGCGGCGGCGCGGGTCAGGCGCTGGCAGGCGCAGCAAGGCGGCCAGCCTGCTGCGCCGGTCTCGTCGCCGAAGGCCGATGCGCCCAAGCGGCCCTTGCAACGATTGCTATCACGCGGCGGCAATACGCCGCAACCGGCGGCGCTTTCCGAGCATGCGCCGGGTCTGGTCATCTGGCTGCCGCAGGGCGAGGGCAGCGATACTCTGTTCGAGCGCCTGTCCGCCGATTTGTCCGCGATCGGGCTGCGCCTCGTGCGCAGCGGCGACAAGGATGCGCGCGATGCCGACCTCGTGCTGATCGATGACGTGGCGCGTTATCCCCGCGCGGCCTGGTTCCTCAACCGGCTGTCCTGCGCCGAACGGCGAGGGCTCTGTTCGGCCGAAGCCGATGCACGGGCTGTCGAGGCCGCCAGCGCCGCGACGCCGCAGGACCGCGCGGCGCTGCTGACCGAAGCCGAAGCGGAGCTGACTGCTGCCAACGTCTTCATTCCGTTCGGAACGCCGATCCGCTGGTCGCTGGTGCGTGGCAGTGTCGACGGTTTCGCGCCGAACACCTGGGGCTGGCACCCCTTGATGCCGCTGGCCTGGGTGCCCAAATAGGTCCGACGGCGCTGTTGCCGTTCGAGGAGTGCGAAAGTTTTGGCGACTGGACAGACTTCTGCCCGCGGCATGGACCTGGAGTTCCCGCTGGGGAACGATCCGGTTTCCGTCACCCGCCGTGTGGAAACGCTCGAGCGTGTGCTTGAAAACGCCTTCACCATCCCAGGCTTGCGCCGCAAGGTCGGGCTCGACGCGGTGGTTGGACTGGTGCCGGTGGCGGGCGATGTGGTTTCGGCATTGCTGGGCATGTACCTCGTCTGGGAGGCGCGCAACCTTGGCATGTCGAAGTGGCAACTGGCGCGCATGACCGCCAATGTCGGTGTCGATACGCTGCTCGGCGCGATCCCGGTGGTGGGTGACGCCTTCGATTTCCTGTTCCGTTCGAACACCCGCAACCTGAAGATCATCCGCAAGCACATCGCCAGGCATTACCCTCATGCACGGGTGATCGAGGGCTGATGAAAGTGCGTTTCTGGCCGGTAGCGCTGGCGCTGCCTCTGGCGGGCTGCGGTTCTTCGGACCCGGTGCCGGCGCCGGTCACCTCCGATGAGGCCAAGGCGCTCGATCAGGCGGCGGAGATGTTCGATACGCGGGCATCCGAAATCCCGTCGGACGGCACGACAGGATCTAGGCCGTAAACTCATAAACGACACCATCGAGGCGTCCAAATGGCGAACATATCGGGCCGAAGTGGCCGCCGGACGGGCTGGTTGCCCGTCCAAGGCCGGTTCGGTTCGAGATGGAAGCCATTTGGACGCCCCTTCGGGGTTTGACCAAAATGGTCCATCGCTGCGTCAGGAAGTCTAGAAATATCGACATATTCCGTCGCCTTCCTTCCTCACGCTGAACCATTTTGCCTCAAACCTCGATGGTGCCGTTTATGAGTTTACGGCCTAGTCGAAACTGACCTTGCCGCGTCCGGCCTTGACCGAACCGCGCAGCTTCTTGCCTTTCAGCCGCTGTTCCTTGCCCACTCGGTTGAGCCGGCTCTTGGCGCGCTTTTCGGGCAGCTTGTAGGCGTCGCGCAGCATTTGCGCCAAGCGTTCGCGGGCATCGGCGCGGTTGGCTTCCTGGGTGCGGAAGCGGCGGGCGGTGAACATCAGCTCCCCGCCCGAGGTCATGCGGCTGCCCGCCAGTTCCTTCAGCCGTGCAAAGACGGGCGGCGTCAGTCGCAGCGCATAGACGTTGATCCTGAGCTGGACCGCCGTCGCCACCTTGTTGACGTTCTGCCCGCCCGGCCCGGAGGCGGCGATGAAGCTTTCGCTCGCCAGGGCCTGGGCGCGGTCTATCGTGGCTTCAATCTCGCTCATTCATCGCTGAAGCCGAGCGCGGCGAAGTCCTTGGGCAGCGGCGCCATGGCTACGATCGGCTCCTTGTCGCCGCGCGGCACGGTCAGGCCCGCCGCGTGGAGCATCGTGCGCGGCGCGCCCTTGCTGGAACCATAGACCGGATCGCCCAGCAGTGCGTGGCCAAGGCCGGATGCGGCGTGGACGCGGATCTGGTGGGTGCGGCCGGTTTCGGGGCGGAATTCCACGAGGGTCAACCCGTTCTTCTCGTCCAGCTTGCGCCAGTGGGTGACGGCGGGCTTGCCCTTCTTGGCCGGGATCATGCGCCAGCCGTCCTTGGCGGTGCTGACCTTGGAGAGGTTGAGCGCGATCGTGCCTTCCTCTTCCTCCAGCGTGCCGGCGACGATGCCGAGGTAGCGCTTCTGGACCTGCTTTTCCTCGAAAGCGGCGGAAAAGCGCTTCAGGGCCTTGGGGTTGCGGGCCAGCAACAGGCAGCCCGAAGTGTCGCGGTCGAGCCGGTGCACCGGCGCGGGGTGACGGTGGAAGCCCAGCTTCAGCTCGTCCAGCCGGTCTTCGAGGCTCGGCCCGCCGGCACGCGGCGTATCGAGCGGCAGGCCGCCGGGCTTGTCGATGACCAGCGCTTCGCCGTCCTCGAAGAGGATTTCCAGTTCCATGTTACGTCAATGCTTTCTCTATGCGCCGGAGCGCTTCTTCGAGCCGCGCGTCATCCGCGGCGAAACTGATGCGGAAACCGTTCTGGCCGCCGAACGCCGAGGCCGGGACCAACGCCACGCCGTGCTCCAGCAGGTGCAGCGCCAGCTTGACGTCGTCGCCGTCGAAACGGTCCATCAGCGGAGCGGCGTCGATCATGCAGTAGAACGCGCCATCGGGCGAGGGCGTGGACAGGCCGGGAATCGCGTTGATCGCGGAAACCACCATGTCGCGCCGCTGGCGAAACCGCTCGCGCCATGCGGCCAGGAAGTCCTGCGGCCCGGCAAAGGCGGCGACGGCGGCGGCCTGGCTGATCGAGCAGGGATTGCCCGAGGAGTGCGACTGGAGCTTTTCCATCGCCTTGATCAGCCATTGCGGCCCGGCGGCGACGCCGATGCGGAAGCCGGTCATTGCGTGGCTCTTGGACACGCCGGAGACGGTCAGGATGCGGTCGGCCAGATCCGGGCAGAGGTTTGCCAGCGTCACATGCGGCCGGCCGGTATAGTTGATGGGCGCGTAGATATCGTCGGACAGCACCATCACGCGCGGGTGGCGGCGCAGCACTTCGCCGATGCCGCGCAGCATGTCCTCGGGATAATAGGCGCCGGTCGGGTTGCCGGGGCTGTTGAGCAGCACCCAGAGCGTGCGCGGGCCGATCTGCGCTTCGAGGTCGGCGGGGGTGAAGCGGAAGTTGTCCTTGGGCGAGGTGCGCAGCGGCACGACCTTGCCGCCCGCGAAACGCACGATCTCGGGATAGCTGACCCACCAGGGCGAGGGCACGATCACCTCGTCGCCTTCGCTGACCGTCGCCAGCATCGCGTGGAAGATCGCCTGCTTGCCGCCGGCGCTGACAGTGACCTGCGACGGCGGAACCTCGATGCCGAGGTCACGCTTGAAGTGCAGCGCGGCAGCCTGCTTCAGCTGCGAGGTGCCACCGACCGCGGTGTACTTGGTCTGCCCGCCGTCAAGCGCCACCTTGGCAGCCTCGATCACGTGGGGCGGGGTATCGAAATCGGGTTCGCCGACCGAAAGCGAGATCACGTCGATGCCGGCTTCGCGCAGTTCGATCGCGCGGTCGGTCATCGCGGTTGTCCCCGAGGGAGCGATGCGGGCGAGGGCGGTGGAGGTATGCATCAGGTGAGCAGCCGGGCCGGCATCAGGCCGCGCAGGGCATTGCCGATCAGGAACCCGTCCGCGAGATCGTCCAGCGTCAGTTCGGCCTCGGTCGCGCGGCCCTGCTCGATCAGCGAGCGGCGCAGTACGCCGGGCAGCAGGCCGAGCGCGGCGGGCGGCGTCAGCAGCATGCCGTCGCGCTCGACAAAGAGGCTGGTGAAGCTGCCTTCGGTGACGAGGCCGTCGTCGCGCAGGAACAGCACTTCCTGAGCCCCCGCCTTTTTCCCGATGGCCAGGCCGGAATTGTAGAATCCCCGATCGCTGGTCTTGTGGCGCAGCCGCCAGTCGCCGCTATCGACCGGAAGCGGCAGCACGCCGACGGTTACCGGCCCTTCGAAGGTTTCCGGCAATTCGGCCAGTTCCAGCGCATAGGCGCCGCTGCGGGCGGTGACCAGGCGCAGCTTGGCAGGCGCATCGGCATCGAAGCAGAGCGCCTGGATCGCATTGCGCACGGCATGGCGGTCAAAACCGAAGCCCAGTGCCTCGGCGCTGGTACGGACCCGCTCCAGATGGAGTTCCAGCAGCGGGATGCCCTCTTCGGGCGTGAAACGCATCGTCTCGACAAGATCGAAACTGGCGGGCGAACGCGCCCCTGCCGAATCTCGCACGAAACCCCCTTTGACCAGGCATTCCCGCCATTCGGGAAGCGCTTGTGAATCGGCGACCACCGCCGAACCGACGCCGAGCGTGGCCCGGCCCGAAGTGCCCTTGGCATCCGGTGACAGACGCAAGCTGCGGATTGCCACATTGAACGCGGCATCGCCAGAGGGTTCGATGAAACCGATCGAGCCGCAATAGGGCCCGCGCGCGTGGCGTTCGACCTCGGCGATCAGTTCCATCGCCCGGATCTTGGGCGCGCCGGTGATCGATCCGCAGGGGAAAAGGGCCCGCAGCAGATCGACGGCGCCCTTGTCGGGTGAGAGGCGGGCGTGGACGGTGGAGACCATCTGGTGGACGGTCGGGTAGCTCTCGATCGCGAAAGGTTGCTCCACGCGGACACTGCCCGCTTCCGCCACGCGCGACAGGTCGTTGCGCATGAGGTCGAGGATCATCAGGTTTTCTGCGCGATCCTTGGTGCTGGCGGCGAGATCCTCGCGCAGCAATGCGTCCTCAGCGGCATCCTGCCCGCGCGGGCGCGTGCCTTTCATCGGGCGGACTGTCACGGTGCGATCGTCGAGCGCAAAGAACAGTTCGGGCGAGAAGCTGAGCAGCCACCCGGCTCCGTCGCAGATCAGTGCGCCATATCCGGCCGCGGCAGCGGGACGGATCGCGGCGTAGAGCGCCAGCGGATCACCGTGCCACGACCCCTCCAGCGGCAGGGTCAGGTTGGCCTGGTAGATGTCGCCAGCCTCGATGGCGCCGTGAACCGCGTTGAAGGCGTGGGTGTAGCGTCCGGTGGAGACCAGCGGATCGAGCGGGCCGATGCCGACCGGGCCGGGGGCGGCGTTTTCGGCCAGCCAGCGCGCAATGTCTTTGGCGGGAACGGTTTCGAAGCCTTCGAAGGCGCCGAACCAGACCAGCGGGCCTTCAGGCTTGCGCAGGCCGGCAAGGCGCGGCTCCAGCGCCTGCCCTGCCTCGTAGGCAAGGTAGCCGGCCAGATGCAGGCCGGCGGCCGAGAGTTCCTCGATCCGGGCAAGCGCGGGGAGCACGTCCTGTTCGCTGCGCGCGAGGACGATCTCCACCGGATCGCGGTAGATGCGCGCGTCGGCCGCGCCTTCCTGGCGGGCGTCGTCGAAAAGGATGAAGGGCTGGGGCATGGCTCGGACTGCGCCTTTAGCGCCCCGGCACCGGCGAGACCAGTGCGCTTTCTCGCGAGCGACGCCTTCCCTCCCGGCGATCAAGTGGCGGCTCACCCAAAATCCCTCTCGCCCTTGTCCAAGGCGCGTTCTATCACTCTCGATCGGTGCAAGGAGGCATGAATGGAAGAGATTTTCCTGGGGCTCGGTGCCAATGGTGAACGGCAGGTCCTGCGCCTTGGGCGTGCCAATCGCCATGGGTTGATCGCCGGGGCCACGGGCACCGGCAAGACGGTGACGCTCCAGACCATTGCCGAACAGTTTTCCGCCGCCGGCGTGCCGGTGTTCCTGGCCGACGTGAAGGGCGATCTTTCCGGCATCTCGATGTCCGGCAGCCCGCAGTTCAAGAATGCTGCCGTGCTGGAAGCGCGGGCCAGCGAAATCGGCCTGACGGACTATGGATATTCCGACAATCCGGCGATTTTCTGGGACATTTACGGCGAGCAGGGGCATCCCGTCCGCACCACGATCTCCGAAATGGGGCCGTTGCTGCTGGCGCGGCTGATGGATCTCAACGACACCCAGGAAGGCGTGCTCAACGTCGTCTTCCGTTATGCCGACGAGCAGGGCTTGCTCTTGCTCGACTTGCCCGATCTGCAGGCGATGCTGGCCCATGCCGCCGAGAATGCTTCGGCGCTTTCCGCCAGATATGGCAATATCACCAAGGCCAGCGTCGGCACGATCCAGCGCCAGCTTCTGGCGCTCGACAGCCAGGGCGCGGCGCAGTTCTTTGGCGAACCGGCGCTGGAAATCGCCGATTTCATCCGCTGCGACGACAAGGGGCGCGGCTACATCAACATCCTGGCTGCCGACAAGCTGATGCGCAGCCCCAAGCTCTACGCCACCTTCCTGCTCTGGTTGCTGTCCGAGCTTTTCGAGGTGCTGCCCGAGGTCGGCGATCCCGAAAAACCCAAATTGGTGTTCTTCTTCGACGAGGCGCACCTGCTGTTCGACGATGCGCCCAAGGCGCTGCAGGACAAAGTCGAGCAGGTGGTTCGCCTGGTCCGCTCGAAGGGCGTGGGCGTCTACTTCATCTCGCAGAACCCCATCGATATTCCCGAGGAAATCGCCGGCCAGCTGGGCAACCGCGTGCAGCATGCCTTGCGTGCCTTTACCCCGCGCGACCAGAAGGCGATCAAGGCGGCGGCAGATACGTTCCGCATCAATCCGGCGCTCAACGTCGTCGAAGCGATCACCGAGCTCAAGGTCGGCGAAGCGCTGGTTTCCACGCTCGACGATCAGGGCGCGCCCACGGTGGTCCAGCGCACCCTGATCGCGCCGCCGCGCTCGCGGCTGGGGCCGGTGGAGCCCAGGGAGCGGGCGATCATCCAGTCGATCAGCCCCTGTCAGGGCAAGTACGATACGCCCGTCAACCGTGAGAGCGCCGAGGAAGTGCTGGCCGCTAAGGCCGCCGATGCCGCGGCAACGGCGCAGGAAGTGGCGGAAAAAGGGGCTGCCGAGGTCGGCAAGCAGGAGCGCAGGAGCCCCAGCCTGTGGGACGGGCTTGGCGGCAAGGTGGCCAAGGCGGCGGCGGGCGCGGCGGCGGCGAGCGCGGGATCGATCCTCGCGCAGTCGATGCAGGGCAAGAAGAGCCGCGCAAATCCGCAGGCTTCGGCGGCGAGCGCGGCGGCGGGAACGGTGGGCGACGCGCTTGGCAAGGCGATCGGATTTCCCGGCCTCGGGCGCTTCGCGCGTAACCTGATCGGCGGGCTTATGCGTTGATTTGATGCCGTTTTTCCGCTTCCTGACGCTGCTTTCGGCACTGCTTCTGGCGCCGGGGCGGGGCTGGGCGCAGGAGGCGGTGCCGATCGTTTCGCAGGCCGCGCCGGACCTGCCGTTCGGGCGGCTCGGCGACAGTGTGCAGCCGACCGCCTACCGCCTCGATCTGACGCTGGATCCGGGCAAACCGCGTTTTTCAGGCCGGGTAGAGATCGACCTGAAGGTGACCAGAAACGCACCTAGCCTGTACCTGCACGGCCGCGACCTCGATGTCACCGCGGTCACCGCGCGGATCGGCGGCGAAACGCTGGCCGGCCACTGGCGCCAGCTCGATGCCACCGGTCTGGCCGAGGTCTCTTTTGACCGTGACCTCGCCGCCGGCCCCCTGACGCTCACTCTCGATTACAGCGCGGCTTTTGCCGATGGGCCTTCCGGCCTGTTCCGCGTCAACGTCGAGGGCGACTGGTACGTCTGGAGCCAGTTCCAGTCGATCGACGCCCGCGCCGCCTTCCCGGGGTTCGACCAGCCCGGCTTCAAGACACCCTTCACGCTGACCCTGCGCACGCCGCCCGGTCTCACCGCGATCAGCAATGCGCCCGAGATGGGCGCGCCCACGACCGAGAACGGCCTTGCCGTGCACCGCTTCGCGCCCAGCCTGCCGTTGCCGACCTATCTGCTGGCGGTGATGGTAGGGCCGTTCGCCGTGCTGGAGGGCTCCGTCCCGGCCAGCGCCGAGCGGGCGGCACCGCTGCCGCTGCGGATCGTCTCCACCCGCCAGAACGCCGGCAAGCTGGCCTTTGCGCTCGATGGCAGCGCGCGCATCGTGCGCCAGCTGGAGGACTTTTTCGGCGCGCCGTTCCCCTTTCCCAAGCTCGACCAGATCACCAGCCCGGTGCTGCCCGGCGCCATGGAGAACCCCGGCGCCGACCTCTACCGCGACGACATCCTGGTGATGGACGGCGCCGCCCCGGTTGCGCAGCAACGCCAGTTCGGCACCATCGTCGGCCATGAACTGGGGCACCAGTGGTTCGGCGATCTCGTCACCCCGGCGTGGTGGGACGATATCTGGCTGAACGAGAGCTTCGCCAACTGGATCGGCTACCGCATGGGCGATGCGTGGCGACCGGAGCTGGGCATTGCCGGTGACGCCCTGCAGACCGGGTTCGCGGCGATGGAGACCGATGCGCTGGTGGCGGGGCGCCCGGTGCGGCAGGCGATCGAAACCAGCGACCAGATCGATTCCGCCTTCGATGCCATCACCTACGGCAAGGGCGGGCAGGTTGTCGCCATGATTGCCGCCTGGCTGGGCGAGGATCGCTTTCGCGAGGGGGGGCGCCGCTACATCGCCGCGCACCGGGGCGGCAATGCCGCCAGCGACGACTTTTTTGCCGCCCTGGCCGAAGTCACGGGCGATCCCCGGCTGGTGCCCGCCTTGCGCAGTTTCGTGGAGCAGCAGGGCGTGCCCTTGCTGGCGCTGCGCCAGCAGGGCGACCATGTGGCGGTGACCCAGCTGCGCTACACCACCGCGGGCATCGCCCCGCCGCCGGGCAAGTGGATCATCCCCTTGTGCTTTCGCCGGGGGGCGCAGAGTACCTGCACGATCATGGACCGGGAGAACCAGTCCTTCACCGTGCCCGGCAACGGCGCGGTATTCCCCAATGCCGCAGGGGCGGGATACTACCGCTTCGAACTGACCGCCGGACACTGGCAATCGCTGATCGCCGGCGCCGCCGGCCTGCCCGCGGGCGAGGCGCTGGCACTGGTCGATTCGCTCGATGCCTCGATCCGCGGCGGGCGCGGTAACATTGCCGAGATGGCACTGCTGGCCCGCGCGCTGATCCGCCATCCCGATCCCCATGCCGCCGATGCGCCGTTCAAGGCGCTGTCGCGCTATGTCATGCAGGGCCTTGTCACCGGGCGCGGGCGGCTCGGGTTCAATCTGCTGCGCGAGCGGCTCTATATGCCGCTGCTCAAGGAATACGGCTTCGATCCGCGTGCGGGCATTTATGCCCACGAAGCGCCCGCGCGCATCCAGCGCCGGGTGCAGGTGGTGGAGGCGCTGCTGGCGACCAGCCGGGGCGGCAAGCTGCGCGACCAGATGGCAGAGGCGATGGAGGCTTACCTCAGGGGGGACGGGGCCGCGCTGGACCCGGCATGGATGGACCATGCGCTGGACGTCTACCTGTTCAAGCGGGCGGCCGACAAGGAGGGCGGCGAGGAGGGCGGCGGGGCCGCGCGCGATCTGGTCGAGCGGGCGCTGTCTTCGGACGACCCGGTGTTCCGCCCGGCGGCATTGGCGGCCTCGGCGCGCACCGGTGACGGGAAGCTGGCGTCATGGCTGCTCGACCTCAAGGACCCGCGCCTGCGCGAGGGCGAGCGGCTGAGTTTCCTCGACGGCATCATGGCCCGCAGCGCCACGCGCGACATCGGTTATCAGTGGGCGCTTGCCCATCTCGACGATCTGGTGAGCGCCAGCGGCGGCCCGTTCTTCGCGACCCGGCTGCCGCAGCTGCTGGGCCGCTACTGCTCGGTGGACAAGGCCGAACGGATCACCCGCGACTTCGGGCCGAGCCTTGCGGGAACTTCGGGCGCTCTGGAACTCGCGCGCGCCAGCGAGCGGGTGCGCAATTGCGGGTTGCTGGACGATCTGGTCGGTACGCAGATCGATGCGGATTTCACGGCGATGAAGTAGGGGGCGCTCAATTCGATCCGACGGGGATCCAGTGGCGCTTGAGATACTCGTCGAACATCGGGACCGTGAAGGCGATATCCCCATGCGCCGGGCTGTAGATCATGCCTTTCGCGATGATCTGCGCGCGCCGGGGGCCAAGGGTCGTCAGCTTTTCACCCAGCACTTCAGCCACGTCCGAGGATCGGTATGGCCCCGGCCCCAATCGGGCCATGGCAATCACGTATTCCTTTTCCTTTGGCGTCAGACGGTCGATCCTGACTTTGAAGAAGCCTTCGTCCAACCGACGCAGCGCCTCCTTTTCCGCCGCTTCTACGCAAGTAATCGCGATCGGTGATGCCGGCGAGGCATTCCAGACCTGATAGCCCCACTCCTGAAGGAAATAGGGATATCCACGTGTCAATGCGACGATGGTATCCAGCACGTCGGGTTCGATCGTTTCCCCTTCCTCCTCGATTGGCTGACGTATCGCATTCGCCGCTGCGGCGTTGGGCAGGGCGTCGATCTTGGGGAAGACGAATAACCGCTCCGCATAGGACTTTGCATCGCCCGACAATGCTGCGATGGCAGGCAGACCGGCACCGAACAGCAGGACCGGCAAGCCTTTCTGATTGATCCGGTGAATGGCGACGATGAGGGCACCCAGTTCGTCCGGCGAAAGGTACTGCACTTCGTCGATCAGCAACGCCCATCCGCGACTGGCCGCTTTTGCTGCCTCGCCGACTTTCAGGAAGAGTTCGGTGATGTCGTATTCGAGATTGCCACTGTCGGCAACGCCGGGTTCCGGATCGACCGCAACTTCAAAATCCCCGACGCTGATCTTGAAAGCGCTAGCAAAGCTGCGCAGCGCCCTTAGCGCGTTATGCGTGGATGTTCTGGCGGCTTCGACGAGGGACAGTTTTCGCAGAACCTGATGGATCTTGGGGTAAAGCAGATCGACGAGTTTGCGGTCTTCCGGGGCTTCGATGAACGAGGTCAGGTATCCGCGTTCTTCAGCGATCTGTTCGATCTTGTTGAGAAGAACGGTCTTTCCCACTCCGCGTAAGCCGAGCAGCATTTGCGATTGGGCGGGGCGGCCCAGCAGGACGCGCTGCAAGGCGGTGTCCGCCGTGGTGATGATTTCCTCACGGCCGGCCAGCTCCGGCGGCTGAGAGCCTGCTCCGGGCGCAAACGGATTTCGAACCGGGTCCATGTTTATCTCTTTAGGGCATAGTATAGCGTGGTGATGATATACTCATGCATAATTCCCTAAAGGTCAATCAGGACTCACCCCACCGGCAGTTCGACCCTGGCCCTGAGGCCTTCGACCGTGCCGTCCGCCGCCAGCCGGTTCGCCAGCACCAGCGCGCCGCCGTGCTGTTCGGCGATCGCGCGGGCGAGCGCGAGGCCGAGGCCCGCCCCGCCGGTGGCGCTGTTGCGCGAGGGGTCGCCGCGGGTGAAGGGGTTCATCATCGCGTGGATCTGGTCCTCGGGGATGCCCGGGCCGTCGTCGTCGATCACGATCACGGCGCTGCGGCCCCCCGGCGTGGTTTCGCGCGAGAGCGAGACGCGGGCGCGCTGGCCGTAGCGCAGGGCGTTGCCGATCAGGTTGCGCAGCGCGCGGCGGATCCAGGTCGGGCGCAGTTCCAGCGCGATGCGTTCGGTCTCGCCCACTTCGACCGGCTCGCCCATGTCCTCGTATTCCTCGATCACCGAGAACATCAGCGCCGAGAGCTCGGTGCGTTCCAGCGGGTCGCTCGGGCGGCCGACGCGGGCCAGCGAGAGGATGTCGTCGAGGGTGCGCACGATGTCCTCGATGGTGCTGGCCATGCGGCCGCGCTCGACATCGTCGGAGACCGATTCGATGCGCACGCGCAAAGCCGCCAGCGGGGTCTTGAGGTCGTGCCCGATGGCGCCGAGCATCACGTCCTTCTCGTCGAGCAGGGCGGCGATGCGCGATTCCATCGCGTTGTGGGCCACGATCAGCCGCTGCATGTCCTCGGGGCCGGAAGGGGCGAGCTGGCCGTCGAGGGCCTGCGTGGCGGCAAAGCGTTCGAGCCGGCGGGTAAGCGCGGCGAGCGGGCGGGTGATGCGGCGCAGGATCAGCGCCACCGCCACCATCAGCACCACGTAGATGCTGATCGTCTGGATCAGGATCGGCCCCAGCAGCACGTTTTCCGGGCGCGGGCCGCGCACCCGGGCGATGATCCAGCTGCCCTCGTCGCTGGTGCGCACGCCGACCACCATGAGGTTGGAGCGCAAGAGGCCGGAGACCTCGTCGGGCGGCAGGCCGAAGCTGGCGGCGCGGCGCAGCAGGCCGCGCCGGGCGTAGCGGTCCTGCCCGGCGGCGCGGTGGACGACCACCACCTCGCGGACGGTGAAGTCCTGGTCGGCGAGGATCCTGGTCAGTTCGGTCTCGGCGTCGCGGTCGCGCGCCTCGCCGGGCAGGACCGGGGAGCGGGTGCTGTATTCGAGGTGGTAGCCCTTGGGCGGCGGCCCGGAGAGCGGTCCGCCCGGGGTGTCTCCGGGGCGGGCGTTCTGGCGGCGCACCAGCCCGCGGGGGCCGCGCGTCTCCATGATCAGGCGGAACACCGCGGCATTGTTCATGCCCGCCTCGTAGCCTTCGCGCTGGGCGCGGTAGACGAGGAAGGTGCCGAGCCCTTGCACCAGCAGCAGCGCCGCGGCGACGGCGAGCAGCATCTGGCCCATCAGGCTGTGCGGGCGCAGGATCTTCAGGCGGGACGGGAGCACGGGGGATGGGGGCATGGGGGCCGGGCTCATTCCGCCGGGGCGGGCATGCGGCGCACGTCGGCGGCGAGCATGTAGCCGCCGCCCCAGACCGTCTGGATCAACTGCGGGTTGCGCGAATCGACCTCGATCTTGCGGCGCAGGCGGCTGACCTGGTTGTCCACCGCACGGTCGAACAGGTGCGCCTCGCGGCCCTGCACCATGTCGAGCAGGCGGTCGCGGTTGAGCACCTGGCGGGGGTGTTCGAGGAAGGCCATGAGCAGGCGGAACTCGACCGAGGAGATCGCCACCGAGGCGCCTTCGGCATCGGTGAGGCGGCGCTTGAGCGGATCGAGCTGCCAGGTCTCGAAGGCAAAGATCTCGTTCTCGGTCGCGGGCGCGGCGATGCGGGCGGCGCGGCGCAGCACCGAGCGGATGCGGGCGACCAGTTCGCGCGGTTCGAAGGGCTTCACCACATAGTCGTCGGCGCCGATCTCGAGGCCGACGATACGATCGGTCGCCTCGCCGCGGGCGGTGAGGAAGATCACCGGCACGTCCTGCGCCTCGACGAGGTGGCGGCACAGCGAGAGGCCGTCCTCGCCGGGCATCATGATGTCGAGCAGGACCAGGTCGGGCTTCTCGTCGCGCAGCAGATTGCGGGCCTCGGCGGCGCTCTGGGCCTGTCTTACGGCAAACCCCTGGCGCGAGAGGTACTCGGCCAGGGGTTCGCGAAGCGCGGCCTCGTCGTCGACGAGGAGCAGGCGGGCAGTGGTGGTGTCGGTCGTCATTTCTATCCGTTCGGGCGGCGCTTAGCTGGCCGGCTTCGGGGCGGGCGGCGGGCCTTCGGGCGGGCCGCGGCGCTGCCCGCGCATCTGGCGATGGGCGGCCTGGCGCTCTTCCTTCGTGACCTTGCCGTCCTTGTTGGTGTCCATGGCATCGAAGCGCTTGAGGGCGGCGGCGATGAATTCGGCCTTGGTGACGGCGGCGTCCCTGTCGCCATCGCCCATGCGGGCCATCGGAGCCCCCATCGAACCGGGGCCGCCGAAATGCCCACCCATGCGGGGACCATGACGGCGGGGGCCGTGACCGCGCGGGCCATGCTTGCCGGGCGCGGCCTGTGCATCCGGACCACCTTCCGGCGGGGCCATGTCAGGACCGCCTTCCGGCGGCGGGGGCGGCATGTCGGGCCGTCCTTCGGGACCACGACCTTCCGGGCCGCGATCGGCGAGGAATTCTGCCTTCGAGATCACGCCGTCGCCATTGGCGTCGAGGCGCTTGAACATCTCTTCGCGCATCTGGGCGCGGCGGGCCTCGCGGTCGGTCTTGTCGAGCTTGCCGTCCTTGTTGACGTCGAGCCGGGCGAAGCGCGCCTCGGCGGCGGCCTGCGCTTCGGCGCGGGTGACGGTGCCGTCGCCGTTGGCGTCCATGTGGAAGCCGTCTTCGGGCGGCGGAGGCGGCGTGTCGGGGGTCTTTGCAACGGCGATGCCACCGATGGCGAGCGCCGCGGCGGAGAGGCCGATGGCAAACTTGGTCAGGTGGCGCGTCATGTCTGCTCTCTTACTCCTGCAAGCGATTCCGGCGAAAGCCGCGAGGCGGGGAAGGGAGGGGGAAGAACTGCCCCGCAGCTTTCTGAGCCTCGTTCTATCCCGTGCTTGTCGCGCAGATGTGCCGCTTTGCGGATAGTTTGTCGTCAATTGTCACAAGTCTGGCTGGCTGCTCGGCAAGATGCAAGCTTATCGGGGGCGATGCTTGGTGCCTTCGCCTGCGGTAACGAACAGGGCGCTGGCCGGGCCGGAAACATCGGCGGTGTGCCATGCACCTGCCGGATTGATCGCATATCGGCCTGCGGCGAGCGTGACGGTTCGCTGCGTCCCGTCGCGCAGTTCCTGATGCAGCGTGATCTCGCCCGCGAGGCACACCACCAGTTCGTCGCCTGCGGGGTGCATTTCCCACGATGTCCAGCTTTCGGCAAAATCGTGCATCGAGACGAGCCGCCCTTCGGCGCCGTCCGCGGCGGTGCGGGCCGAGTAGGCGGCATACCACTCCATACCGGTAAAGGCAGGCTGCTGCTCCGCCCGGGCGCCGAGGCCGAGGTGGACGGGATGGGTCCTGAGGTCTGGAGGCTGATCGGTCATCGGCGCGTCCTTCCGGCAAAGCGCTTGCCGGAAGGACGCTACCGCTGTGGGCTCTCGCCTACAAGGTCAGAGGGGCCAAGCTCAGAGAGGCGCGCACTGGACCTTGAGCCAGGCCAGCGTCGCCGCATCCTCGGGCGCGGACAGCTGCGGGCCGATCACTTGCAGCACGCGGGCGTGGTAGGCGTTCCACCAGGCCGTCTCGTCCGCGCTGAGCAGCGCGGTATCGACGAGGCGGCGCTCGATCGGCGCAAGCGTCAGCGTCTCGAAGCCGAGGTACTCGCCGTCCGAACCCTCGAATTCGCGCTTCTCGACCAGTACCAGGTTCTCGATGCGGATGCCGTATTCGCCGGCCTTGTAGTAGCCCGGCTCGTCGCTGAGGATCATGCCGGGGAGCAGTTCCTGCATCGTGCCGGCCTGGCCGCCCGCCGCCTTGGCGATGCGCTGCGGGCCTTCGTGGACCGAGAGGAAGCTGCCGACGCCGTGGCCGGTGCCGTGGGCATAGTCGAGCCCGACCGACCACAGGAACTGGCGCGCCAGGGTATCGAGCTGGCTGCCGTTGGTGCCCTTGGGGAACACCGCGCGGTCGATGGCGATGGTGCCCTTGAGCACGCGGGTGAAGCGGTCCTTCACTTCGTGGAGCGAGGTCTTGCCCGGCGTTTCCCCAAGGTGCTCCATCGTGCCGATCCAGACGGTGCGGGTGATGTCGGTGGTGCCGCAGGGGTACTGGCCGCCCGAATCGACGAGGTAGACGCTTTCCGGCTCCAGCCTGAGGCTCGATTCCTCGGACACGCGGTAGTGCGGGCTGGCTGCATTAGGGCCCGCGCCCGAAATCGTATCGAACGAGAGGTCGCGCAAGTCGCCGCAGCGCTGGCGGAATTCCAGCAGCTTGGCCGCCGCGCTCATCTCGGTCACTTCGCCCTTGGGGCCTTCGACCGCGAGCCAGTGGAGGAAACGCGTCACCGCCACGCCGTCGATTGCCTGGGCATCGCGCTGGCCCTGCTGCTCGACCGGGTTCTTCACCGCCTTGGGCAGGATGGTGGGATCGCGCTGCTCGACCACGGTGGCGCCCGCTGCCTTCAGCGTTTCGAAGATCGCGGCCACGGCATTGTCGGGATCGACCGAGACGCGCTTGCCGCCAAGCGTCTTGAGGCCCGCCACGAAGTCCGCGCGCGGGCGCACGGTGACGGCATTGCCGAGGTGGTGGCGCAGTTCGGGCGTCACTTTCTCTTCGGCGATGTAGAGGTCGGCGGTGCCGTCGGCATGGGCGACGACGTAAGACAGCGCAACCGGCGTGCGCTCCACATCGGTGCCGCGCAGATTGAGCAGCCAGGCGATCGAATCGAGCGCCGAGATTACCGTGGCGTCGAGGCCCTGCGCGGTCAGCCATTCGGACACGGCGGCGCGCTTGGCCTTGCTCGATTCGCCGGCGAAGGCGTCGTCATGCACTTCGGCGGGCGCGGGCGAGGGCTGGGGCTGGTCCTGCCAGATCGCGTCGATGGGATTGCCTTCGACCGGGACAAGCGCGGCCCCGCGCGCGGCCAGCGCGGCGCTGGCGGCGTCCACCCACTTGGAACCGTGGAGCCAGGCGTCGTAGCCGATCCTGGCACCCTTGGGCGCATTCTCGCCCAGCCAGCGGGCCGGGCTGGTCTGCGGCACGCTTTCATAGGCGTAGAACTGGCCGTTCACCTGCTCGCGCACTTGCAGGGTGTAGCGCCCGTCCACGAACATCGCGGCGGCCGAGGGCAGCGAGGCATCGGTCAGCACCACGGCCGTACCGGCCGAACCGCCGAAGCCGGTGAGCCAGGCGAGGCGCTGGGCATAGGCGCCGACATATTCGCTCATGTGCTCGTCGGAAATCGGGATCACGAAGCCGTCGAGGCCGCGCGACTTCAGTTCCTGACGCAGGGCATCGAGCCGCGCCTCGTGGGTATTCATCAACATGTTCGGGGTATCCGGCTTGCGGGGGTCATGCAGGCAACATAGATCGTGCGCATGGCAGATTCCACCCAGACCCTCTCGGGTCCTCCACAGGCGGCGAAGAAGCCGCACAGCTTCACCCGCCACGGCGTGACCGTCGAGGACGATTACGCATGGCTGCGCGATGCCGGTTATCCCGAAGTCACCGACAAGGACGTGCTGGCGCATCTCGAAGCCGAGAACCGGTGGTTCGAACACCGCATGGCCGGCCAGCAGGGCAAGATCGACGCGCTTTTCCAGGAAATGCGCGCGCGCATCAAGGAAGCCGACAAGTCGGTGCCGCAGAAGGACGGCGACTACCTCTACTGGATCGAGTTCGAGGAAGGCGCCGAGTACAAGAAGTGGTGGCGCAGGCCCGTCGCTGGCGGCCCGGATGAGCTGATCCTCGACGAAGTGGCGCTGGCCGCGGGCAAGGACTACTTCAACCTCGGCGCGATCTCCACCAGCGCGGACGGCAGGCTGCTGGCCTATTCGGTGGACGACAACGGCTCCGAACGCTTCACCGCGCGGATCAAGGACCTGACCACCGGGCAGCTGCTGGCGGACGAGATTCCCGGAACCCTTTCGGCATTGGTCTGGGCCGCGAACGACAAGGCGCTCGTCTACTCGCTCGCCAACGAGCAGTGGCGGACCGACAATGCCCGCCTGCACTGGCTGGGCCAGCCGCTCGACAGCGACGTTGAACTCTACCACGAGGACGACGAGGGTTTCCGCGTCGGTTCCTCGCTCTCGTCGAACGAGCAGTGGCTTCTGATCGGCACCAGCGATCACGAGACCAGCGAATGCCGCATGGTCCGCGCCGACGATCCGCTGGGCGAGCAGATCCTGGTCAAGCCGCGCGAGAAGGGCGTCGAGTACGATGTCGATGAGCGCGAGGGCGTGCTCTACATCCACACCAACGACACGCACGAGAACTTCCGCCTCGCGACGGCCCCGCTCGCCGATCCCGGCACGTGGACAACGCTGATCGCGGGCAGCGACGAATTCTACCTGACCGGCGCCGAGCTGTTCCGCGACTTCTACGTCACCGAGGGCCGCAAGACGGTTGGTGCCGGGGCCGGGCTCGACCGCATCGAGGTGCGCTACTACGACGATCCCGCCCGCGTCGAGCCGATCGTGTTCCCCGAGGCGAGCTATTCGGCGGGCCTTGCCAACAATCCCGAATGGCACGTGACAAGCCTGCGGCTGACCTACGAATCGATGGTCAGCCCCTCTAGCGTCTACGACTACGATGTCGCCGCGCGCACGCTCGAGGTGCTCAAGGTCCAGGAAATCCCCTCGGGCTATGACGCCTCGCTCTATGCCACCGAGCGACTGGAGATCCCGGCGCGCGACGGCACCATGGTGCCGGTCTCGGTGGTCTATCGCCGTGACCGCGCCACGACGAATGGAGGCGGGGCGGGGCCGCTGCATCTCTACGGCTACGGCGCTTACGGCATCTCGATCGATCCGGGCTTCTCGACCACGCGGCTCAGCCTCGTCGACCGCGGCTTCGCTTATGCCATCGCCCA